>JBKPRU010000193.1:0-8774 GCA_046734675.1 Acidobacteriota bacterium | reverse complement strand
TGGTCGCACGCTACGGCGACTCGTCTCTGACGAGACCGGTTTACGACCTCGAAGCGGCGCGCGAATCGATCGATCTCACGACCGTCGCGCAGGCTCGCTGGGAATCGTCGTCGGCCCGCTCGATTGCGCCGCCGCCCGCCGACGACGTGACGGTCGACATCGCACGGACCGGCGCGCCGATCGACGTCGCAGGCTTCCGCTACGCGCGCGCGATTGCGGAGAGCTCCGCCGACTTACTCGCGCTCCCCCTCGACGCGGCGGTCCTCGCGCACAGCGCGGGCGCGGGCCGTCAATTCGCCGACCTGCGCATTGTCGATTCGACCGGGCGGCAGGTGCCGTGGCTGGTCGAGCGACGGCCCGAACCTTTGCCGATCGCCTTGAAGGCCGCGCTCGCGACGCCCGAAGCGGAGGCGCTGAAGCCGCACGAGGGGGCGAACCGGACCGTCTACAGGATCACCCTGCCCTATCCGCGCCTGAGCGATGCCACGCTCGTCCTCGGCACGAACGCGCGTGTCTTCCGCAGGAAGGTGACGCTTGGCGTCGAACGGCCCGCCGACCGGCGCCACCGCGATCCCTGGTTCGAACCGGCGGATGCCGAACGGTGGTGGGAGCACCGCGACGAATCCACCGCTCCTCCAGTCCTCTCGCTGCAGGTGCCGTGGACCGATGCGACGGAGCTGACACTGTCGGTCGACGAAGGGGACAACAGCGCGCTGCCGATCACGAGCGTGCAGCTGCTGCTGCCGTCGTACCGGCTGCGGTTCTTCCGTCCGCCGTCCTCGGCGCGGCTCGTCTACGGCCGCGACGAGCTCGCGCCCGCGAGCTACGACCTCTCGCTGCTCGCGCCGCGCGTGCTCGGCGACGCCGCCACCGATGTCGCGATGGCGGCCGAGCGATCGACGGCGGCCGCTGCGCGCGACGCTTTGATCTCACCGCGAATGTTCTGGGCAATCCTGACCGTCGCCGTCCTGGTATTGCTCGGGCTGCTCGCGGTACTGTTACGGCAGCCACAGAATCCCTAATCCCTGATCCCTGATCCGGAATCCCTGATCGTCAATCGCGAATCCCTATCCCTTATCCGGAATCGGGGTCGCGATTCACGATGAGGGATTGGGATTCCCGATCCGCGATGAGGGATGCTGGATCAGGGATCAGGGATACGGGATTTCGGCTGGCGCCGCGAAATACCCGTTAGTACAGCGTCGCGGCTTCGCCCTTCTCGGCGACCAGCCTGGCCACGTGCTTCACGATGCGATCGCGGCGAGCGAGGACGGCTTTGATCTCGTTCGGCAGGAGGTGACGCTGGGTCGCCGCTGTCAGCGACGCGAGCGTCAGCCCTTCGAGCGCGGCCAGGAGCTTCCGATCGCAGCGTGTGATCTGCGCCTCGCGAATGGTGTCCATGGTCCGGAAGGCGCGCGTGAAATCAATCATGCGCAGCTGCCAGTCGCGCGTGATGAGCACGTTCCCGAGGTTGCGGTCCGTGTCCTGCACCAGCTCGGTGAACACGCGCAGCCGGTGCATCTGCCGGTTCCAGGCCTCCGCGTCGGGCGCCTCCATCTTCTTCTTCACGCGCTCCCCTTCGTCCATCAGCGTGTCCACCCACCACGACAGCGCCCCGGTGGTGCCGTTGATGCTGCGTTCGACGGTGACCGGCATCATTTCACCAATGCCGAGGAGCTCGGCGAGCTCGAACGCCGCGAGGTTGTAGCGCCACGAGTCGACGAACCCGTATTCGCGGCGGCCATCGCTGAACTCGTGCACCATCTTCCGCTCGTCGATGCGCTGAAACGCCGCATCGTGCGTGAGTCGCCCGTCGGTCATCGTCACGCGGAGCGGGCTGGTGATGCCCTTCGTCGTGTAGCGGGTGCGAACGACGGAGGCCTGCTGGAGGAAGGTGGCCATCTCGTCGCGGGTAAGGGCCGCGGGCGCGGCCTGCGTGATCGTGATCGTCGTGACGGCGACGAGGGTCAGCCAGATCATGGGCACATTCCCGGCGCGCCCAAGGCGCGGCTACTTGAACAGATCGTCGAAGGCCTTCTTCGCACCCGACGCGCTGGTCGGCGACACCGACGACTTCGTCTCGCGCTCGACCGTCGTCCGCGGCTCGAAGTGGGTGCAGGTGTTGCGCGCGTCCTTCGGCGACACGCGCGCGGCAATCGGTTTCTGGCACTCGAACGCCGCGCCGGTGTCGAAGTGCACGCATTGCGCGCAGCTATGGAGATCCGACTGGCAGCGCGGACACTGCGACGTGGCGCTCCACGCGGCCGCAACCGTCAGCTCCGTGCCGCACCGCGCGCACTTCACGACCTCGCGGAATCCCGGCATGTTGAACGTCTTCGGCTGGATGGGCGGCTGCCCTCGCGGCGCGTACTCCTTCTTCTGCTGCTGCGGCCGCTGCTCCGTACGCTCGCGCGGCTCGTCCTGGTACCCGCGCTGCCGATATTTCCGTTCAGACATAGACCACGGACCTTCGAGAACCGGAATTGAGAGGAGAAGAGTATAGCCGTTCCCGGCGTTCCTGACGGTCGGCAAGCGGCCGGAGGAACGCCCTCGCCCGAAAGGACGTATATTGCGCAGGAAGGAGACATCCATGAATCGCCTGGCTGTGCGCCGCCTGCTGCCGGCGCTCTTGCTCCCGCTGCTCCTGGCCACCGCTGGCTGCGACCTGGTGACCGCGGAATTCCGATCGGAAGAAACGTCGGAATGGCGCAAGACCTACCCGTTCACCGGCGCCGAACGCCTCGAGATCAGCAACGTCAACGGCAAGATCGACGTGCGTCCCGGCGACCCCGACAAGGTCGAAGTCATCGCGCTGAAGAAGGCCAAGGGGCCGTCGCCTGAAGTCGCGAAAGCGGCGCTCGACCGCATTCACATCGTCGAAGACGTCTCGTCGGGCGCGATCAAGCTCGAGACGAAAGTGGATCGCGGCGGCGGACCGTTCAACGGCGGCGGGACGCAGGTCGAATACCGCGTACGCGTGCCGGCCGGAGCCGAGGTGAAGGTCGAGACGGTCAACGGCGGGATCGAGGTCTCCGGGTTGAAGGGGCGCGTCAACGCGGAGACGACCAACGGCGGCGTGCAGGCGCGGGACATCACCGGCGCACTCGTCGCCACCACGACGAACGGCGGCCTCGACATCGATCTCGCGAGGATGCCCGAGGACGGCGTGAAGCTCGAATGCACGAACGGCGGCATCAAGGTCCGCCTCCCGCGCGACGCGAAGAGCACCATCTCGGCACGCATCACCAACGGCGGCATCAGCGTCGACGGCCTCGAGATTCAGACCTCGGGCGAACAATCGCGGCGACGGCTCGAGGGACGATTGAACGGCGGCGGGCCGCGCTTGCAGATCGAGGGCACCAACGGCGGAATCACGCTGAACGGGCGTTGAGGCTTTTACTTCTGCGCGCGGGGCCCCACGCCCGCGCGCGGCGGCTCGACTCGCTGCGCTCGCTCGCCGCGGCCGCAGGCGCTTTCTGACGCTGCAGCAGGCCGAGCACGGCTGCCTCGGCCTGCGTCAGGCTCCCCATCGCGCGTGCCGCGCGGGCGCTCGCCTTCGCGATCGTTCCATCCAGGTAGGCGTCGATCACCGCGGGATGCACGTAGCTCTTGCGGCACACCGCCTTGGTGTTGCCCAGCTGCTGCGCGACCTGCTCGATGCACTGGCTGATGCTCTTCTTCGCCTTCGCGTTGGTCTCGATCGCGCCGCACTTGCAGAGCAGCTCCAGCGCGAGCTTCGTGCCGTGCCAGGTGCGGAAATCCTTGGAGGTGAAGTCCTGCCCGGTGAGCTCCTTCAGATACGCGTTCACGTCGCCGGACCCGATATCCACGACCTCGCCATCGTCGTTCTTGAACTGAAACAGCTCCTGGCCGTCGAGGTCCTGACAGTCCTTGACGATCCTGGCAAGTTTGCGATCGCTGAGATCGAGCTCGTGTTCGACGCCGCTCTTGCCTCGGAAACGAAACCGGATCTTCGGGCCGCTCACCTTCACGTGCCCATCCTGCATCGTCGTCAGCCCGAAGGAGCGGTTGGTGCGCGCGTACTCCTCGTTGCCGACCCGGATGTAGGTGCGTTCGAGCAGCTTCACGATGGTCGCGAGCACCTTGCGCTTCGGCAGGCCCTTGCGGCGGAGGTCGGCATCGATGCGCCGGCGAATCGCGGGCAGCGCGCGGCCGAACTCGATCATGCGGCCATACTTCGTCTCGTCGCGGACCTCGCGCCAGCGCGCGTGATAGCGGTACTGCTTCCGGCCGCGCGCGTCGCGTCCGGTGGCTTGCAGGTGGCCGAGCGGATCCGGCGAGATCCAGACGTCGGTCCACGCCGGCGGGATGACCAGCTTGCGGATGCGCTCGACCGTCTTCGCATCCGTCAACCGCTTTCCGTCGGGGCGCACGTAGCGAAAGCCCTTGCCGTTTTTGACGCGGCGGATGCCCGGCTTCTCGTCGGTGCTGTAGTGAAGGCGCGCGGCGCGCGCCGACTCGAGTGGATCCTTGACGGCGCGGAACGTCAGCGTGCGAGCCATGATGGGCGCTGTGCTACCATGACGCGGTTCCCCCGAGGATCCGGCCATGAAATGTCCGCGCTGCGCGTCGACGCGGGTTTACCCATCGCGGCTGCGCGGCACGTTCGAACGACTGCGTCAGAAGCTCACCGATCGTCAGCCGTATCGCTGCCACGAGTGCAACTGGCGCCGCTGGCGCACCGTGGAGTTCATCGATCGCAACCCCGACGTGCGTCCCGATGACCTTCGCACCGGGCGCGCGGCGAAGCCGGTCTCTCCCGCCGACATCGATCCGCTCGATCCGAAGTAGCACCGCGGCGGGCATCCGCCCGAGCGACTGCAAACCGTGCGCCGTGCTCGTCATCGCAATCGAGGCGTCCAGTTGCGATCGAACTCCGCACCGAGGATGAGCTGCAGCACCGCATCGTAGCTGTCGATGCCCTCGGTAACGCGATTGGCTTTCAGGTATCGATCGTAGGTCTCGCGCGCCGCCGCCCGCACCAGCCGCGACGTCGCCTCGTAGCGCGCCGCAATCGCCGCAAGATCCTCGCGGGGCCCCGCCTCGAGCGCCGCGAAGATCGGCCGCCGCGCCGTCGGCGAGAGCGCGCCGACGGCGTGACCGAACACGGCCAGCCAGCCGCTGTACTGCGCGCGCTCGTTGCCGCGCGCGCAGGCGAGCCAGGCGATGAAATTCGCTTCCGATTCGTCCGCATACCCGGCCAGATGTCCCCATTCGTGCGCGAGCACGTACGGCCGTTCGACGTCGAGCAGATCCGGCGCGAGCATCACTTCGAGCAGGAACGGATCGGTCATGCCGGAGATCGCGGCACGCTTGAAGTAGAGCGCCAGCAGCGTCCGCTTCGGCTCGCCCGGGACGATCGACCAGCGCGAACCGAGCGCGCGCGCCGCGTCGTGAAACGGCACGACGAGATCCGCGTCGTTCTCCGGCAGCCGGTGGGCGGCGTCGTACAGCCGGTTCATCTCGGTGACGGCGCGCATACCCAGATCGGCCGTCGCGCGCGCGTTGACGCGGCTGCGATCGAAGGCGAGCTTGTCGGCGACGCGCACACGACGGTAGTTCATCCCCCACATCAGGAGGAAGGCGAGATACACGACCGAGGCGAGCGCCGCAAGGCGCCACGCCGCGCCGAGCGCGCCGCGAATCCAGCCTGCACGCCGCACCCGTCCGACGGCCATCGCAATCGCGGCCGCCGCGACCACGAGCGAGATGGCATCGAACAGCGACCATGGGACGGCGTTCGACAGCGGCGTCACCGACTGCTGCAGCCGCGGGTAAAGCCCTTCGGAGTACCAGCCTTCGATCCATCCCGCGGGGATCGGCAGCAGCGCCGCGACGATCGCCGCCACGATGACGAGGAGCGCCAGCGCGCGCCGGATCATGGCGAGGTGGCGGGATTGCCGGTGATCAGCCGAATCGCGCGCTGATACGTGAAGTACGCCCACATCCACTGCAGGAACACCACGAGCCGATTGCGGAAACCAATCAGCTTGATCAGGTGAATGAACAGCCATGCCAGCCAGCCGATCAGGCCCGAGAACTGCGCCCACGGAAGGTCCGCGACCGCCGAGGCGCGGCCGATCGTCGCCATGTTGCCGTAGTCGTGGTAGTGGAAGGCGCGGAGCGGCTGCCCCTCGATCGCACGGTTGATGTTGTGCGCGGCGTGCGCCCCCATCTGGATCGCGACCTGCGCGACGCCAGGCAGCGGCTTGCCATCGTCGCCCTTCAGCGACGCCAGGTCGCCGATCACGAACAGGTTCGGATGCCCTGGAATCGTGAGGTCCGGGTTGATGAGCACGCGGCCCGCGCGATCCACCGGTGCGCCGAGCGTGCGGCCGAGCGGCGACGCGGCGACACCGGCCGCCCACAGGATCGTCTCCGCATGGAGCTGCCAGTCGCCGGCCTGCACGAGCCCCGGCGTGATCTGTGTGACGACCGTGTTGGTGCGCACCTGAACCCCGAGCCGCTCGAGATCGTGGTGGGCCGCAAGACGCAGCTTCTCAGGAAAGGTCGACAGGATCGACGGGCCGCCTTCGATCAGGATGATGGTCGCCGAGCCCGGGTCGAAATGACGGAAGTCACGCGCGAGCGAGTGCTTGGCGATCTCGGCCAGCGCGCCGGCAAGCTCGACGCCGGTCGGGCCGCCGCCAACGATCGCGAACGTGAGAAACGCCTGCCGCCGCACCGGATCCTTCTCGCGTTCCGCGCACTCGAACGCGAGCAGCACGCGCCGGCGCATGTCGAGTGCATCCTCGAGGGTCTTCAGCCCGGGCGCGGACTGGCGCCATTCGTCATGGCCGAAGTACGCATGCGTCGAGCCCGCCGCGACGATGAGAAAGTCGTAGCTGAGCTCATCGCCGTCGCGGAGATGAACCGTGCGAGCGACGGGATCGACGCGGTCGACTTCTCCGAGCAGCACTTCGACGTTCCGCTCGCGGCGCAGAATCCAGCGAATCGGCGACGCGATGTCGCCGGGCGACAACGCGGCCATCGCGACTTGATACAGCAGTGGCTGGAACACGTGATGGTTGCGGCGGTCGACGAGCGTAATGTCGACCGGCGTCCCGCGCAGCGCGCGCGCCGCATACAGGCCGCCAAACCCGCCGCCGATGATGACAACGCGCGGCATACCGTCTCAACTGTATGTCACTGGAACATGGATTGCACTTCAGCTCACCATGACAACGACGGATCGACTGGTTCGCTGGGGTGGCGCGCGCCTGTCGCGGCGCATGGTACGCGCGGCGCCATGGATCGGCACCGCGATCGCGCTCGCGACGGTGGCGGCGACGATGAAGCGGAAGGGCGTGCTGCGGGGAGCGGCCGACACGAGCTTGAACGCGATCCCGTTCGTCGGGGCGGCCAAGAACGCGATCGAGTTCGCGCGCGGCCGCGACTTCTTCCCGGATCGCATGCCCGCGACGGTGCCTACAGTGCGCCGATAAGGCGGACGCCGGCCCATGAGGCGGGCGTCCCGTCGCCCGCCGCTCTCACTCCCGCAAGCGCCTGACGCCAGGCATCGAGGAGCGGCGCGTGCTCGTCGCGACCGAGCTCTTCATGCAGGGCAAAGAGCGGCGCGCTCCGATCGAATCCGTCGATCGGCCACCTCGGAATGGCGAGCGCGCGCACGCCTGCGGCTGCCGCGGCCCACGCGAGCGTGTCCATCGCCGCGCCTGCCCCGGGTGCGCCGAGCGAGGTCGCGTCGGTCACGACGACGAGGCGTGCCCGGCCTTCGACACCGAACCACTCGCGCACTTCCCATCGCCCATCATCGGCCGTCGAGGACGGGACCGCCGGTCCGCTGAGCAACACGGACGAAAACAGCGGGCTCGCGCCCGTGATGTGCATCGGCGCAGCCGCATGCACCACGTCGGCGCGCTCGAACGCCGTTCGCACGGCGGTTTCCGTCGCTTCAGCGCCGATGACTACACGGGCCCTGTCGCCGTAGGCGGCTGCGATCCCCTTCGTGTCATCGATGGCCGCCATCGGGTCCGGCAGAATCCAGCCCGGAAGTGTCAGCGCCAGCTGCGCGCGCATCGCTTGCGGAAGCTCGGGACCGGCAAGCGCGGTCAGCGTTCGCGACTCCGCGGGCGCGATCGCCGCCTGGCGCAGCCACGTCGCGAACGACGTCGCGTAGGTGACGCACGCCGCGGCCGCGACGTCCGCGTCGCCGTTGGCGAGCGCCTCGAACGGCACCTTCCACAGCAGATCGTCAGGCACGATGACGAGGCGGTCGCGATCGCTGAGCCGCGCGGCGATCGGCTCGATCAACAGCGTTGCGAGCGGCGCCGAGCGTTTGGCCCATTCATCCGCGTCGCCCAGCGCATCCGGCTCGAGCGCCTTGGCGAGCACCGCCGCAAACTCGCGGCGTTCGTAGGGCGCGATCGCAGAGGCGACCTCGAGGCCGCTCTCGCCGCGCGATACGACAAGGATCAGCACTTCTTCCTCCGACGCGGAATACTCGATGACGGCGGTACGCGCGTCGGGAATGAGCGCCGCGAGCTCGTCGAGGCGTGGCGCGGGATCGAGGCCGCGCATCGTGCGGACGAACGGCAGCCGCGCGAACACGGCGGACTGCTGTGTCTCGCGCGCCGCAGCCGCTGCCGCGAGCCGCTTTTCGAGGCGCGCCAGCCGCGCCGTGTCCGGTTTCGGCAGCGCGCGCTCGGCTCGCACCTGGGCACGCGCCGAGATCAAGGTGCGCGCCGCCTGCTGCTCCGCCTGCTGCTCGTCAACGGTCATGCCGCGGACGATGT
>JBKPRU010000192.1:0-16814 GCA_046734675.1 Acidobacteriota bacterium | reverse complement strand
GACGTAGGAGGCGATGAGGGCCACGGCCGCGAGAAATCCGGTAACTACCAAGTAGGTCGCGGGATCAAAGGCGCTGATTCCGAAGAGGAGTCGCCCGAGGAGCGGCGCGGTGGCCAGGGCGAGCGCGCCGCCGATGGCGAGCCCGACGATGATGAGCCGGCTTCCTTCTCCGACGACCAGGCGGACGACATCGATGGCGTTGGCGCCGAGCGCCATGCGGATCCCCAATTCGCGCGTGCGGTGGTTCACGGCAAACGCGATGACGGCGTAAACGCCGATGGCCGCGACCAGCGCCGCCAGCAGTCCGAGCACGGCGGCCGCGATCGCCGCCGCACGCGACGGCAGCAGCCACAGCCTGAGCACCTGCTCCAGCGGCGCCGCGCTGAACCGAAGGTCCGGGTCGAGGCGCGACGCGATCGCATGAATCGCTTCCGCGGCGACGGCCGGGTCGCCGCTGGTCTTGACGATGAGACGCAGATCGCGCGGGTCGGTGGTCGGCTGGAGCGGCCGATAAATCGACATCTCCTTTTCGCGCCAGATCGCGCCGTTGGCGGCGTCGCGAACGACGCCGACGATGGTCAGCGGTTGCGGCGACGTATCCAGTGTCAGGGCCCGGCCGATCGCCGGCGCACCGGGCCAGAAGCGGCGTGCGAGCCCTTCGCTGATGATCGCGACCGGCGCGCTCGCATCCTCCGCCGTGAACGCGCGCCCGTTGACGACGGCGATGCCGAGCGTGTCGAAGTAGCTCGACGACACCGTCGACGTGATCGTCCAGAGCGGCTCGCGCCCGCGATCCGCAAGCGTGACGCGCGCGCGGCGCACGCCGCCGGTCAACGGCACGTGCGACGTCAGCGCCGCGGACGTGACGCCGGGCACGCGCGCGGCGCCGTCGATGAGCGCCTGCGTGAACGTCGCGGCGCGCGACGACGAGTAGTCTGCCTGTCGCAGGTCGTAGTCGCTGTAGAGGACGCGATCGGCGCGGAACCCGAGGTCGAGCGCCTGCGCGGTCCGCAGCCCGCGCACGAGCAGTCCCGCGTCGACGAGCAGCACCAGACAGCCGGCAATCTGTGCGGCCGCGAGCACCCGGCGCGCGCGCGATCGGCTGATCCGGGTGCCGAGCATCGTGCCGTCTTCATGCAGCGCTGCGCTCACGCGCGTCGACGCGATCTGCAGCGCAGGCACGAGACCGAACATCACGCCAGTGGCGGTGGCCAGGCCGAACGTGTACGCGAAGATGCGCGGATCCGGCGAGAGATCGAGTGCGATTGCCCATGGAAAGGGCGCGAGCGACACGCCGAGCGTGTAGAGGAGACGCAGCGTCCACCCGGAGAGCAGCAGTGCCGCGGCGCCGGCGCCGACCGCCAGCAGCAGCGCCTCGGCGACGAGTTGTCGGACGATGCGCCAGCGGCCCGCGCCGATCGCAAGACGAATCGCGACCTCGCGCTGTTGCGACGCCGCGCGGGCGAGCGTGAGGTTCGCCACGTTTGCGGCGGCAATGAGCAGCACGAGCGCCGCCATCCCGAGCACGATCGCGATCACCGGCCGCGCCCCGGGATCGATCGTGAAGAAGGTCCCGCGCGCGACTTCGACGTCAACCGGACGGTATCGGCCCGGATAGTCGCGCCCGAGTCGATGCGCCACGACCGACAGCGCCGCGCGGGCGGCCGATGCCGAGCCGCCTCGCGTGAGCCGCGCGATGACGAGCATCGCGCCGCGCTCCCGATCCTGCAGGCCGCCCTCGGCGGGCAGCAGGACCCGGTTCGCGGCGATCGGCACCCACGCGTCGGCGACGAGCGGTTCGCTCCCGGCAAAGTCCGGCGCGGCAACGCCGACGATCGTGAACGGCCGTCCGTTGATGACGAGCGTCGTGCCCACGACCGTGGGGCTCGCGTTAAAGCGCGACCGCCAGAACGTGTGACCGATCACCGCGACGGACGGCGCGCCTTCGCGATCGTCGCCCGGCAGCAGCAGCCGGCCGAGCGCTGCCTGCAGGCGCGTGACGGTGAAGTATTCGGGCGACACGACGTAGGCGAGCATCGCGCGCGGCGCCGCGCCGCCCGCGTCCTCCGACCATCGGCCGGACGTCGCGTCCGCGGGCATATAGGCAGCCATCGTCTCGATCGCCGCCGGCGCGTGATCCCGATAATCGCGGTAGTCGGGATACGAGAACAGGTTCTGCCGCCGCCCGGTCGCATCGACGGGATAGATGCGGACAACCCGACCCGCATCGGGGACCGGCATCGGGCGCAGCACGAGCGCGTCGATGATCGTGAACACGATCGTGTTGACCGTGATGCCGATGCCGAGGAGCGCGATCGCGGCGACCGCGAACGAGGGACGCCGGGTCAACGATCGCAGCGCGTAGCGGAGGTCTCCGAGCATGATTCAGAGCGCCGCCACAATCAACGTCGCATCGTCTTCGTAAGCGCCGCCGTTGAAGGCTTCGACGTCCTTCAGCATCGCCGCCAGCATGGTGTTCGCGTCGGACGCGCGGTGACGGTGCGCGGCCTCGGCGAGTCGTTCTTCGCCGTACTCGTCGCCGTCGCGGTTGCGTCCTTCGGTGATCCCGTCGGTGTAGAAGACGAGGCGATCGCCGCCGCTCAGCGCGAATTCTCCCTGCTCGTAGGCGCTCTCGGTGAAGACGCCGAGCACGGTGCCGCCCGGGGCGAGCTTCTCGATGGTGCCGTCCGCGCGCACCAGCAGCGGCGGATTGTGACCGGCATTCGCGTAGGTGAGGCGCTGCTCCGCGACGTCGATGCGCGCGTAGCAGAACGTCACGAATCGGCCGCTGGCCATGTTGCGGCACAGCAGGCGGTTGACGCTCGTGCAGACGGACGCCGGCGACGCGCCGTCCTGCGCGAACGCGCGCACCGCAGCCTGGAGGTTCGACATCAGCAGCGCCGCGGGGACGCCTTTTCCGGCGACGTCCGCGATCGACAGGCCGATCGCGCCGGAGCTGAAGGGCAGCGCGTCGAAGCAGTCGCCGCCGACCCCGTTTGCGGGCTGCCACGAGCTTGCGATGTCCAGCCCCTCGGTCGTCGGGAACGTCGTCGGCAGCAGGCCGCGCTGGATCAGGCGGGCCTCCTCGAATTCACGGAGCTGCCGCGCGTCGCGACGCTTGGTCGCGCGCGCCTCGTCGATCTCGCGCTGGAGGATCTCGAGCAGCGTCACGTCCTCCCACGGCTTCTGCACGAAGCTGCGTGCGCCGCGGCGCATCGCCTCGACGGCGGTGTCGACGCTCCCCCACCCGGTCATCACGACGATCGGCATCGACGGATCGTGCGCGCGCACCTGCGGGATGAGGTCCAGCCCCTCTCGCCCGGACGTCGTATCACGGGTATAGTTCAGATCCATCAGCAGGAGATCGAACGGGCGTTCGCGCAGCCGCTCCATCACGGCGCTGGTGGAGCTGACGAACTCCGGCTCGTAGCCTTCGCCCGTGAGCAGCCAGCGCAGCGCCTCGAGCACGTCGGGCTGGTCGTCGGCGACGAGGACGCTCGCGGTGGACTCGGGACGAATGGCGGTCATGCTGTACATGCGCGGCAGGGACATCAACAAGCGCCATGCCACGCGTCTCCTGCGAAAAATCGGTTCCGTTCGCCCATCCGGCGTCGAGCGGTCGCGCCGACGCGACGCCTGATTCGCGCGCGCGCGACGCGCCGCTCGAACACGGCACTCGGGGACCGTCCGGAAGCTGGCACGCATTTTACTTGGACCTCCAAGGCAACATGGCGGAAACGACCCCAGTCAGGATCCTCATCGCCGACGATCAACCGGACATCATCGACGCCCTCCGGCTGCTGCTCATCGACGAAGGGTTCGAGGTCAGCCCGGCGCGATCGCCGGCGGAGGCCATCGAACGCCTCGAGGCCGCAGACTTCGACTTGGCGATCCTGGATCTGAACTACACGCGCGACACGACGTCCGGCCAGGAAGGCTACGACCTCATGGAGCGGATCCGCGCGATCGATCCGACGCTGCCGGTGCTGGTGATGACGGCGTGGAGCAGCGTTGCCGGCGCGGTCGAAGCGATGCGCCGCGGCGCGCGCGACTACATCGAGAAACCCTGGGACGACGAGAAGGTGCTGGCAGCGGTGCGCACGCAGATCGAGCTGCGGCGCGCGGTCCGCCGCAGCCAGCGGCTGCAGGAAGCGAACACGCGCCTGCAGCGCGGCGCCACCCCGGCGTTCATCGGCGACACGCCCGCCATCCGCCAGATCCGCCAGACGATCGAGCGCGTCGCCCCGTCGGACGCGAGCGTCCTCATCACCGGCGAGCACGGCACCGGCAAAGAGGTGGTCGCCGCATGGGTGCACGCGCTCTCGGACCGGCGCACCCGCGCGCTCGTGACGATGAACGCGGGCGGCCTCGCCGAGGGCATCGCCGAGAGCGAACTGTTCGGCCACGTCAAAGGGGCGTTCACGGACGCGCGCGTCGATCGCATCGGCTGCTTCGAGATGGCGGACGAAGGGACGCTGTTCCTCGACGAGATCGCCAACATGCCCGTACGTCTGCAGGCGAAGCTGCTGCGGGTGCTGCAGACCGGCGAGGTGGTGCGCGTCGGATCGTCGCGGCTCCGCTACGTCAACGTCCGCGTGCTCTCGGCAACCAACGCGGATCTTCCGTCCGAGATCGGGGGCGGCCGCTTTCGCGAGGATCTCCTCTACCGCTTGAACACCGTCGTCATCCACCTGCCGCCGCTGCGCGATCGACGCGAGGACATCGAGCCGCTCGCCCGCCACTTTCTCACGCACTACGCGACGCGCTATCGCAAGCCGCTCCGGACCTTCGATGCCGACGCGCTCACGGTGCTCCGCTCCCATCCGTGGCCCGGCAACGTCCGCGAGCTTGCGCACGCGATCGAGCGCGCCGTCCTCATGTCGGATCCGGCGGCAACGGCCATCTCGCCCCGCGACGTCGGGCTGCAGCCGTCGCGTCCGCCATCGGGGATCACGGCGCCGGAGGATCTCTCGCTCGAAGAGGCCGAACGCGTGTTCATCGAGAAGGTGCTGGCGCGGCACGACGGTGACGTGCGCCTCGCTGCCCAGCAGCTGGGGATGAGCCGCAGTGCGCTCTATCGGCGGCTGCAGCAGTATGGCGTCCGGAGCTAACCGCACCGCCCGCGTCCACTGGAGCCTGGAACAGGCGATCCTCGGCCTGTCGCTACTGGCCGGATTTCCGGCGGCCGTGGCGCTCGCGTGGATCGTCTGGGGACAGAACTACAGCTTCGAAGTCCGTTGGACGCTGGCGGCCGTCGTCCTCGCCGTCTGGATCGGGTGCGCGATTGCCGCCTACCAGATGGTCACGCGCGTGCTCTATCTCGCCGCCAACCTGCTGGGCGCGCTGCACGAAGGGGACTACTCGATTCGCGGCACGGGCGCGAAGCCGGGAAGCGCGGTCGATCTCGTCATGAAAGAGATCAACTCGCTGGGCGACACGCTGCAGCGGCAGCGCTCGGAGGCGGTTGAATCGACGGCGCTCCTCACCAGCGTCATGGGCGCCATCGACGTCGCAGTGTTCGCATTCGACATGGAAGAGAAGCTGGTGCTCGTCAACCCCGCGGCCGAGCGCCTGCTGAACAACCGCGCGGCGCACCTGCTCGGGCGCGGCGCGCGCGAGCTGCGGCTCGATCGCTACCTGACCGGCGACACGCCGCGCCTCATCGACCGTCCGTTCGGTCCCGGCAGCGGCCGCCTCGAGCTGCGACGATCGACCTTCCGCCGCGACGGCAAGCCGCATCAACTGCTCGTGTTCGCCGACTTGAGCCGGGCCCTGCGTGAAGAAGAACAGCAGGCCTGGCAGCGCATCGTCCGCGTGCTCTCGCACGAGATCAACAACTCGCTGACGCCGATCAAGTCGATCGCGCACAGCATCAAGCGCATGATCTCGCGCGCCCCCGACATCCCGCGCGCCGCGGAGATTCAGGACGGGCTGAACCTGATCGAGACGCGGTCCGGCGCGCTCGGCCGCTTCCTGCGCGCCTACGCGCAGCTGGCGAAGCTCCCGAAGCCGCAGCAGCGCCGCATTCAGGTCAAGCCGCTCGCCGAACGGATCGCGGAGCTCGAGAACCGTCTGCCGATCGAGGTCCGCGCCGTGGACGATGTCGAGATCGAGGCGGATCCGGACCAGCTCGAGCAGCTGCTGATCAACATCGTGCGCAACGCCGTCGACGCAACGCTCGAAACGAGCGGCAAGGTGTGGATCGACTGGAAGCCGATGGACGGCTACCTGCAGCTGACCGTCGATGACGAAGGGCCAGGGCTGCCGGATACGTCCAATCTGTTCGTCCCGTTCTTCACGACGAAGCCGGCGGGCTCGGGCATCGGCCTCGCCCTGAGCCGCCAGATCGCCGAAGCGCACGGCGGCACGCTCGCGCTCGAGAATCGCACCGAGTCGCGCGGCTGTCGCGCGGTGCTCAGGTTGCCGATCTAGCAGGTGATGAAAAAGTGCGGCAGGGCGCACCTTCAGGTGCGCCTGCACGACGGCGCTTCTAAAGAAGCGCCCTACCGTCAGGCCTTCAGATTTTGAGGTCGAACGGAACGAAGGAGTCGAAGGAACGTGCCTGAATACGTGCGGCATCTCCGCACCATTGTCGGCGGCGGCGAGCTGCTGCAGATCCCGTCGGTCGCGGTGGCGCTGCGCGATGACATGGGGCGCGTGCTGCTGGCGCGGCACGTCGAGGGCGACGTGTGGGTGCTGCCGGGCGGCGCGATCGAGCCGGCGGAAACGCCGGCCGACGCCGCCGTCCGCGAGATGTTCGAGGAGACCGGCCTCCTCGTCCGGCTTACGCGTCTCGTCGGCGTGTTCGGCGGGCCGGAGTACGTCATTACATATCGCAACGGCGATCGCACGTCGTACGTGGCGTCCGTGTTCGAAGCGGAGCGCGCCGGCGGCGACGCCCGCCCGGATGCGACCGAGCTCGTCGAACTGCGATTCGTCACCGAGGCTGACGCAAAGCAGCTCAGAACGGGACCGTGGGTCCCGGAGGTGCTGGCGGCCGTCTTCCAAGACGATGCATCGGGCGCGTTTCGGCCATCGACGGCCCGGCATGCGCCGGGTCTAAAGTCCCGGCCTACGTGACGATGGTGTTTGGCAGGTGTAGGGCGGGTGTTCAGACCCGCCGGGATGAGAGGCGCATCGACGGCTGTGTTGTGAGTAATATTCCCGTCCAGGAGCACGCGTGGTGGCCAGCACAGAAATCCTCATCGGAACAGTCGACGCGCAGCACGTCCTCATTCGACCTGTCGCACGGCGGCATCCGGGGCTCTTCGATCGACAGGACGCCAACTGGATCGAGTGCGAGGCGGACATCGTTGTCGGCGCGTTCCGCGGGGCGGTGCAGGTCGACCTCCGCGCCGACGATCTCAGCGCGTTTCTCGACGAAGTAACCGCGCTGGACGGCGGCGCGGACGGCGCCGCCAGCTTCACGCCGTCCGAAGGCTTGCTCCTGCTCTCGATCGCGCGCGACGCCGACGGACGGCTGCGCGTGTCCGGCGACGCGATCGATGCGGCCGACGCCGACAACCGGTTGCGGTTCGCCTTCGACATCGACGAGGCGTCGCTTGGCGAGACGCGCGCGTCGCTGGAACGCGTGCTTGGCGCGTACCCAGTGATCGGAACCGCGGGCGCGTAACGCGAGGACATCATGGCAGACGAACGCGGCCACGAACGGGAACGCGTCGCCGCCGCGATGCGCCGCATCAATCAGGCCTGGCTCACCGGTCGTGTCGACGATCTGACGCCGCTCGTCCACGCCGACGTCGTCATGGCGGTTCCCGCCGCGGCAGCGCGGGCGCAGGGACGCCAGCTGTTCCTGGCCGGGTTCCGCGATTTCTGCGAGAACGCGACCATCGCTGACTACCACGAACACGACGCGCAGACCGACGTGGTCGGGACGACCGGTGTCTCGACGTTTCGCTACGAGATGGTGTACGAGCGAGCCGGCGCGCGCTACCGCGCGACCGGACGCGATTTGTGGGTGTTCGAGCTGATTGATGGCGAGTGGATCGCCGTCTGGCGCGCGATGCTCGACATGAACGAACAGCCGGCGTGATGCCGGGGTCGCACATGCTCAAGGCCGTACTGTTCGACCTCTTCGAGACGCTCGTTACGGAGTCAGCGACGCGCCCTGCCGGCGTGTCATCGCTCGCGCCCGCCCTCGGCTGTGACCGCGACGCGTTCCGTCGCGAGTGGAAGGCCGTTCGACCCTCTGTCACCATCGGGGCGGTGACGTTCACGGACGCTCTCAAGCAGATCGCCGCGACCCTGGGAGCGCACGCCGACGACCCGACTCTGGAGCGTCTGCGCAACGAGCGGGTCCGTATTAAATCAGCGCCCTTCGCAGCCATCGAGTCGGACCTGCTCGAGACTATTCACCAGCTTCGTCAGCGCGGCCTGCGGCTCGGCACGATCAGCAACTGTTTCGCGGAAGACGTCACCGCGTGGCCCGGATGTGCACTGGCGCAGTATTTCGTCGCGACGGTGTTTTCGTTCGAGGCGGGATGCGCGAAACCTGATTCTGCGATCTTCTTCGAAGCAGTACGACGGCTCGGCGTCGAACCCGGCGAGGCGCTGTTTGTCGGCGACGGATTGAACGACGAACTGGCGGGCGCCGAACGCGCCGGTCTACGGACCGCTCTCGTGCGATGGTTCGTCAAGCGATGGCCGCACTTCCGCGACGAACCGTCCGCATACGCCACCGCCGACATTCCTTCCGAACTCGTGCAGATCATCGACCGCGCCAACGCCGACGGGACACCTCCCCACGCGAGGCTGGATGCATGACCGTCGACGTGACGACCGACATCGTCATCAATCGGGCGCCGCGCGATGTCTACGAATACGCGGCGAATCCCGACAATGCGCCGGCCTGGTACGTGAACATCGAGTCGGTCGAGTGGAAAAGCGCGCCGCCGCTGCGGGTCGGCTCGCAGGTCGCCTTCGTGGCGCACTTTCTCGGCAGGCGGATCGCCTACACCTACGCAATCGTGGAACTCGTCGCCGGTGAACGCCTGGTGATGCGCACCGCGCAGGGTCCATTTCCAATGGAGACGACTTATACGTGGGAACCGACGCCAGCGGGCACGCGCATGACACTGCGCAACCGCGGCACGCCATCGGGGTTTTCAATCCTCCTCGCCCCGTTCATCCGGCGCGCGATCGCCCGCGCCAATCGCAAGGATCTCCTGGCGCTGAAGCGGCGGCTCGAAGCCGGCTGAGCGATCGGCTCCCGAGCGGAACGCGTGATATCGTCGGCGGATGGCCCGCACGCCACCCCGCCGATATGCCCAGTCCGAGCGCCTCTTCGCTCACGCGGCACGGATTCTTCCCGGCGGCGTCGACAGTCCGGTCCGCGCGTTCAAGTCGGTAGGCGCGACGCCGCTGTTCATCACGCGTGCGGCGGGCGCACGCATCAAGGACGCGGACGGGCACGTCTACATCGACTATGTGATGTCGTGGGGCCCGCTCATTCACGGCCACGCACCGAAAGGGTTGACGAAAGCACTGGCGGACGCGGCGAAGCGCGGCACCAGCTTCGGCGCGCCCACCGAGCTCGAGACACGGCTCGCGCACCGCGTCGCGATGCTGATGCCCTCGATGGAGCGCGTGCGCTTCGTCAGCTCCGGCACGGAAGCGGCGATGAGTGCGGTGCGCGTCGCCCGCGCCGCCACGAAACGCGATCGGATCATCAAGTTCGAAGGCTGCTATCACGGTCACGCGGATTCGTTCCTCGTGCAGGCGGGCTCGGGCGCGATGACGCTCGGCGTGCCGACGAGCCCTGGTGTCCCGACGGCGGTCGCCTCTGACACCCTGCTCGCACGCTACAACGATCTCGAGTCGGTCGAGCGCGTCGCGCGCGCCTACCCTGGACAGATTGCCGCGATCATCGTCGAACCGATCGCCGGCAACATGGGCGTCGTCGCGCCCCGTGAAGGATTCCTGCAAGGGCTGCGCGACATCTGCGACCGCGAGCGCATGCTGCTCATCTTCGACGAAGTGATCTCCGGGTTCCGCGCAGCGTCGGGCGGCGCGCAGCAGCTGTTCGGCATCCGCCCGGATCTCACGTGCCTTGGCAAGATCATCGGCGGCGGTTTGCCGGTAGGGGCATACGGCGGACGCGCGGAGCTGATGGAGCTCGTCGCGCCGGCGGGGCCGGTCTATCAGGCCGGAACGTTGTCGGGAAATCCGCTCGCGATGACGGCGGGACTGTGGTCCCTGATGGAGCTGTCGCCGAAGCTGTATCGCCATCTCGCGAAGCTCGGTGCCCGCCTTGCCGCGGGCTTCGCTGATGCCGCGCGCGCGGCGAACGTGGCGCTGCAGGTGAACGCGTTCGGCTCGCTCGTGACGCCGTTCTTCACGAGCGATCCCGTTCGCGATTATCAGTCGGCATCGGCGGCCGACGCGCCGGCGTATGGGAAGTTCTTCCGGGGAATGCTGGCGCGGGGGATCTATCCGCCGCCCTCGCAGTTCGAGGCGTGGTTTCTATCGGGCGCCCACACCGAACGCGATGTGGACGCCACGATCAAAGCGGCGCACCTCGCAATGCGCGAAGTGGCCGTTTAGTAACTCCGGTTATCGAACGACGACCGGATCTTCGAATCGCACGCGGAGCACCGTCCCCGACGGAAGCGTCACATCCTTGCCCTCCGTCGCCGCGATCGTGCCGCCGCCGCCGATCAGCACACCGAGCAGCGCGCCCTTCGCGCCGCCGAGGATGCCGCCGATCACCGCGCCGACGCCCGCGCCCGCGCCAATCTTCCCAATCTCACCCTTGATGCCCTCGCTCTCGAGCGCCTGGGTCACCGTGCCGTGGATCGGATAGTTTCGGCCGCGCACCGTCAGCTGATCGAACGCCACCGTCAGGCTGCCCTTGCGCTGGGTGCGCCCGGCATTGGTCACCGAGCTGACGACGCCGCGCATCGTCGACCCGGCAGGAATCAGCACGTCGTTGCCCTGGTACAGGTCGACGGCAGTCGTCGCGGTGAAGCGATCCTCCACCTGCGCGGTGTTGGAGCTGAGCTCACGTTCGAGCCGCACGTCCACTTCCTGACCGGCGGGCACCTCGCCGCGGCGGGTCGATGTGTTGCGCGGCGCGTCCTGATCCCGCGTGCCCTGGTCCCGCGTGCCGCCGGAGTAGCTGCCGTTCGACGAGTTGGAGCTGCCGCTGCCGTAGCTGCCGCTGCTCGAACCGGAGCCAGAGCCGTTGCCATAGCCGCTGCCGCTGCCGCTGCCGGATCCGCTGCCGGTCCCCGACGAGCCCCACGTCGAGCTTCCCTGACGCGAGCCAGTCGAATCACCGCGGGCTTCGTTTCGGATGTTCTGCAGGCGATCGCGGACGTCGTTATAGTCCGCACGGCTCACGGAGCCTTCCTTGCGCATCTTGACCTTGAGGTAGACCACCTCGTCGCGAACGTCGTCCAGCTGCGACTGCAGCCGATCGCGATCGCCGCTCCGCGACCGCGCGATGTCGCTGCTCGCGTCGTAGACCTGGTCCTGCAGCCGCTGGATGTCGGATGTGGTGACCGTCGACTGCGCGCCGTAGCCGCCCGACTGCGCGGCGACGGGGATCGCCAGCATCAGGACCAGCATCAGCATCATCATCTTCTTCACGTCGTCTCCCCTCTTCTCTTTTTCGTCCTCTCACGCCTCCCGCAACACGCCATGCGGGCTGGAGGCGGGTGTTCAGCTGCGCCGAACCGAATCATGGCTGCAGGCTGCAAAAGACACGCCCCATGGAATCCCGGACCTCGTCGTTTCGCGCAACTCTTTTGACGTGCGAGGCTTAGGCCCGGCCTTCGGGTCCGGATGGGCGCGACGCGGATGGTATGATCGTCCAGTAAGCGCTACATGCCCAGCAGTATCAGGCTTCACAAGACCGTTGGCGTCCGCGTAGGCCCCGTCCAGGTCGGCGGCGGCGCGCCGGTCGTCGTCCAGTCGATGACGATGACGGACACGGCGGATGCGGCGGCGACGGCCCGGCAGTGCATCGAGCTCGCGGAAGCGGGATCGGAAATGGTGCGCGTCACGGTGAATCTCCCGGAAGCCGCCGCGGCGGTACCGGAGATCAAGCGCCGTATGCTCGACGCCGGCGTCACGGCGCCGCTCATCGGTGATTTCCATTACAACGGTCACCTGCTGCTGACGCGGTTTCCCGAATGCGCCGCAGCGCTCGACAAATACCGCATCAATCCCGGCAACGTGGGGACCGGCAAGCGGCGGGACGAGCAGTTCGCGACGATCTGCAAGGTCGCACGCGACCGCAACAAGCCGGTGCGCATCGGCGTGAACGGCGGCTCACTGAACCAGGAGCTGGTCGTCGCGAAGATGCAGGAGAACACCGACCACGCGCTCGGCCACACGTCCGAGGAGATCATCAACGAGTGCATGGTGCTGTCGGCGGTGCAGTCGACGGAGCTCGCGCTCGAATCCGGGCTGCGGAAGGATCAGATCATCATCTCGTGCAAGACGTCGCGTCCGCGCGATCTGATTGCCATCTACCGCGAGCTCGCCCGCCGCACCGATCAGCCGCTCCACCTCGGGCTGACGGAGGCGGGCATGGGGATGAAGGGATTGGTCTGGTCGGCGGCGTCGCTTGGCGTGCTGCTGAACGAAGGGATCGGCGACACGATCCGCGTGTCGCTCACGCCGAAGCCCGGAGGCGATCGCCGCGAGGAGGTTTACGCGGCGTGCGAAATTCTGCAGGCGCTTGGCCTGCGGTCGTTCTCGCCCAGCGTGACCGCGTGCCCCGGCTGCGGGCGCACGACCAGCAGCACGTTCCAAGAGCTCGCCGAACGGACGCAGGACTACATCCGCGCGCGGATGCCGGAGTGGAAGATGCAGTACGAGGGCGTGGAGACCATGACGCTTGCCGTCATGGGCTGCGTCGTCAACGGTCCGGGTGAGTCGAAGGCCGCCAACATCGGGATCAGCCTGCCGGGCACAGGCGAGGCGCCGAACTGTCCCGTGTTCATCGACGGGCAGCACTACACGACGCTGCGCGGGACGTACGACGAGCTGGCAGAGGCGTTCCGCACGCTCGTCGACGACTACGTCGCGCGCACGTATCCGAAGAAGGCGGCCGTCGCGGCTCGTTAGTCGATCCGGCTGACGATCTCCGCGCCCTTCTCGCGATACAGCTTCTTCCGCTCCTCGCCTGCCGCTTCGTCGAATTCGGGGATGCCGTTCGCGTCGGACCCGCGTCCGTGTGCTCGGTCCGACTGTTCGGTGAAGTCGGCGTCGAGGCGATCACCCACCTCGTCCGGTGTCGCGTCGGATCTCGCCTGCCCGGGGTTGTCTTCCGGGTTCCTCTGCATGGGGTCGCCGCCTGGTCCAGGTCGGCGCGTGAGATCAGCCATCAGGTGCCTCCTCGTCTGCGGTGGGAGGAGCAATCGCGGTGCCCACCCAAAAGGCGGCTGTCCCCTTTATTCGCAAAAAAAGGGGGCTGTCCCCTTTTTTTGTTGCGGGTCGACGGTGGGAAGAACTGTGAGTGTCCCTCTTCTGATCCACGTGATCAGCAGCGCGACGCCGCAAACCATGAGGCCGGTCGAGAGGCCCCACCACAGGCCGACGACGCCGAACCCGAGGACGAAACACAGCGTGTAACCCAGCGGCAGACCGAGGAGCCAGTGGCCGGCGAGGTTCCACAGCATCGGGGTGCGCGTATCGGCGACGCCCCGTAGGACGCCGGTCGTGACGCCCTGCAATCCGTCGAACAGCTGAAACGCCGCCGCGACGAATAGAAGGGCGACGCCAGTCTGGATGACGTCAGGCTCGTCGGTGAACGCGCCGATGAGCGCGCGCGGCGCGACGAGGAATACGACGGCCGCGGTCGACATGAACCCGACGCCCATCGCAATCGCCGTCCACCCCGCGCTCCTGACGCCCGGAAGATCGCGCCGACCCACCGCGTGCCCGACGCGCACCGCCGCAGCGGACGCGAGGCCGAACGGCACCATGAACGTGAACGCGGCCATGTTGAGCGCGATCTGGTGCGCCGCAAGCGCCTGCGCCGAGATGCGCCCCGCCAGCGCCGTCGCCGCCGCGAACACGCCGACTTCGAGCACCATCTGACCCGCTGCGGGCAGCCCGAGGCCGAACAGCCGACGAAACCGCGGCGCGCTGAACCGGAGCGGGGTCTCGAACAGTCGCGGCACCGCGTGCGCCTCGCGCTGCAGGATGACGACGAACAGGAACGCCGCCATGAACACGCGCGACAGCAGCGTCGCGTAGGCCGCGCCCGCGACGCCCAGTGCCGGCGCGCCGAAGTGGCCGAAGATGAGGATCCAGTTGACGACGACGTTCACCAGGTTGGCGAGGATCAACGCGATCATCACCGGCCGCACGTGCCCGAGCGCCTGCAGATACCGGCGGCACGCGACGTAGAGCAGCAGCGGCGGCAGCGACCACGCGAGGATCTCCAGGTACGGCTGCGTGAGCGGGAGGACGGTTGACGGGAGCCCGATGAACGGCAGCAGCGCCGAGACGCCGAGCGTCGCGCCGACGAACGGCAGCGTGACGATCGCGCTGAGCCACAGACCGTCGACGAGCCACCGATGGCACTCGCCCAGCCGGCGCGCGCCATACGCCTGGGCGACGAGCGGGTCGAGGCCGAGCAGCAGGCCCATCGCGAACACGGCGACCGCAACGAACAGCATGCTCCCCAGGCCGACCGCGCCAATCGCGTCCGCGCCGAGGCGTCCGACCATCAGCGTATCGACGATCCCCATCGACACCCATCCGAGCTCCGCCATCACCACCGGCGCGGCGAGCGACAGCATCGGACCGAGTTCGCGGCGGATCATCCGAGTATTCTATGTGGCAGGGGGGCCTTCCGCCTGAAAGGCGGAAGCTACGATGACCTCAAAGCGGCAGCCACAAACGGCATGAAACAGGTGGCGCGACGGTCCATCGCGATAGTGGGTTTCATCTGCGCGCTGACGGGCGTGACACCGCTCCGTGCGCAGCTGCCCGAGACGCTGTCGCTCCTCGGCAAGCCGCTCGCCCCGCCGCCGATCCCGGACGAACGTCGACGCACGCTCGAAGCGGACCTCGCATCGGCGCGCGCCGCGTTCGACAAGGATCCGACCAGCGCGGACGCGGCGATCTGGCTGGGACGTCGCACGGCCTATCTGGGTCGCTTTGGCGAGGCGATCGTGATCTACACGCGCGCGATCGAGCTCCACCCCGAGGACGCACGTCTCTATCGCCACCGCGGGCACCGCTACATCACGCTGCGCAAGTTCGACCTCGCGATCAAGGATCTGCGCAAGGCCGCGGAATTGATCGAGAGCAAGCCGGACGAAGTCGAACCGGACGGCCAGCCGAACGAGAAGAACGTCCCGAGGAGCACGCTGCACTCGAACATCTACTACCACCTCGGGCTCGCGCACTACTTGAAGGCGGACTTCGCTGCCGCGCGCGACGCGTATCGCCTCGGCCTGGGCGTCTCGAAGAATCCCGACATGCTGTCGGCGATGACCCATTGGCTCTACATGACCCTGCAGCGGATGGGACACAAAGACGAGGCGCGGATGCTGCTCGATCCGATCGCGCCGGGCATGGACGTCATCGAGAACGAGGCGTATTACCGGCTGCTGCTCTTTTACAAGGGGAACGCGTCGCAGGAGTCGCTCAAGACGAAGGGCGCGCTCGACGAAGTGACGATCGCCTATGCCCTCGCGAACCGCACGTTGTATGACGGGAACACCGCCGACGCGCTGAAGCAGATGAAGTCCCTGCTCGCCAAGGACGCGGACCAGTGGCCCGCGTTCGCATACATCGCCGCAGAAGCGGACGTGGTGCGCCTCGACAAGCCAAAAAAGCGCGCGAAGGACTAGCGCGGCCCGCCGTTCACGCCTTCACATCCGGGCGCCGCCCGTCGCGCCCGCTTCGATCCCTCGACCGCTTTCTCCACGAGCCGGCGCAGTTCCTTGATCGGTTCGGGATTGTCGTCGACCTGCAGGCGCAGCACGGTGTCGTTGTGCAGCCAGACGCCGCAGTCCTTCTTGACGATGAGGAGCGCCGCCGATTGCTGGCCGCGCGTGTCGCCGCCGCCCGCCTGCCCGCCCTCGAGCGCGGCGAC
Source organism: Acidobacteriota bacterium (assembly GCA_046734675.1). Classification (GTDB taxonomy): domain Bacteria; phylum Acidobacteriota; class Vicinamibacteria; order Vicinamibacterales; family 2-12-FULL-66-21; genus QHWT01. The sequence goes on along the minus strand of JBKPRU010000192.1, from coordinate 733 downwards.
CAGCCGCAGCGACAGCGGCCCCTCGGTCTGCTCGAAGTTCTTCACCATGTTGGCGACGACCGCCTCACCGGCGAGGATGTTGCCCTGCGCCGTGCAGTACTTCCCGCCCTTGTGCCCCGCCCACGTCGTCGCCTCCGGCCCCGTGAAGGCCGCGTAGCGTCCTTTCGCGTCCATGACCGCGAACTGACGGCCGGCCTTCGGCCACGGTTGATCGCGATAGCCGGGATCCGGATCGCTGTCGATGAGGGCTTTGAGGATGGCGTCAGGCGTCAGGCCCGCGCGAAGCAGCGCGAGCGCTTTCGGACCGTAGCTGACGTCGACGATCGCCTGCGTGGCGACCATGCCGGTGTCGGCTTCGCCCCAGAGCACGCCGTTGCCGACGGAGAAGACGCGCGATTGCACGGCGGCCCCAAGCTCGCCAGTCGACGGGTCGTAGCCGAGGATGGAGAACGTGCCCGTGCCGAGTGAATCCGGATCCTGAGCGTGGACGACGCTCGAGACCGGGCCGCGCAGGATTGTGAGAAGAAGAGCGACGACTAGCGCCAGGGCACCAGCTTTTCGATCCACTGAATCCTCATCAGGTCGTTGTAGATCACCGTCACCATCAGCATCAGCAGCAGGACGAAGCCGGCAAGGAGCATCTTCTCCTTCACCTTCATGCTGAAGTCGCGGCGCGCGAGCCCTTCGAGCGCGAGGATGAAGATGTGGCCGCCGTCGAGCACCGGGATCGGCA
>JBKPRU010000191.1:0-19086 GCA_046734675.1 Acidobacteriota bacterium | reverse complement strand
CGATGTCGCTGGATGCGCAGCGCAGTCTCAGACTGGCGTTCGAGAACAGCGACATGTTTCTCCGTGTCGCCGAGCAGGTCGCCGGCGAGATGAACACGTGGGCGCAGGGCTTCTTCGGGCGGCCGGTCATCGCGGACTGGCGCGCGCAACTCGGCTTCACCACGCGGCTCTTCCGCCCGCGCGGCCTGCACCTCGACGATCGCCACATCCGCCACGACGACGGCGACGCGATGTCTGCATCCATCGTCGATCTGTCGCTGTATCTGCAGAACCACCGCGTCCTCGGCGCCGAAGGGCGCAGCCTCGTCCTCTACCTGCCGAAGATTCAGACCGCCGAGGAAGCCGCGCTCTGGAACGACATGCTCGACGCCGTCGAACGGCATCTCGGCCTCCCGGCCGGAACGGTCAAGGCCTACGTCCTGGTCGAGCAGATCGAGGCCGCGTTCCAGTTGATGGAGATCCGCGCCGCGCTCGGCCGGCACTTCGTCGGTTTCAATACCGGGCGTTGGGATTACATAAACAGCGTGTCGGACGCGCAGGCGTGGGATCCGGCCTTCGTGCATCCGAACATCGACGCGATCACGATGACCTACGGCTACATGCGCGTCTACGAGGATCGCGTCCGGCGCGCCGTCAACACGCCTGACGCCGACGGTCGCTTCGCGCTGTGGCAGGGCGGCATGGAGCCGAACATCCCGGTCGGATCGCGTGAAGGGATTGACGCGAGCATGAAGCGAGCCGTGGCTGGAGCCGAGCGCGAGCAGCGCGAAGGCGCCAGCGGCAAGTGGGTTGCACACTGGAAGATGGTGCACATCGTCCGGCCGGTGTGGGAGAAGGTCGGTCAGGCCAATCAACTCGGTCGCCAGTTTCCGCCCCTGACCTACGACGCGGCGGACGCGGCGGCGCTGCGTCTCCTCGAGCCCGCGCCGCGTACGATTCGCGGTGCGCGCGACCTTATCAGCGTCGCGCTTCAATACGGCAACGCGTTCGGTCGCGGCTATCAGGCGGCGGCGCTCAAGCCCGCCGACTTCTTCGGCAACGACGACGTGCTCTACCTGATGGAAGATATGGCGACCGGCGAGATTCGCCTCAGTATTCTCTGGGAGTGGATCCACAAACGCGCGCGGCTCACACCCGGCGAGGGGGCCGCCGGTGCTGCCGATGGCGACGACTTCACCGCGGATTTGTGCCGGCGTCTCGTCGCGGAGGAGTACGAGAAGCTGCAGAAGGCGTCGAACCGCGACGTCCACGATGACTCGAAGGGGACGACGCTGCCGATCGCGCGGGAGATCGTCGAGACCTACCTGCAGCAGCCGGTGAAGCTGCCCTGGTACGTGGATCTGCTGAATATCACGCTCAACGTGCAGAATGTGGAGAGCGCACGCGCACGGATCCAGCGGTTCGCCAAGACCTTTGCCGCCGACGGGACCCGCATCACCGAGAACGTGGATTTCCAATAACGGCCTATGACCACCCTGAATCGCCTGTCTCTCTCCCGGGATCCCTCGGGTCCGCTGGCGAAGAACGCGCACCTCCTGCGCTGGGTCGAGAAGATGCGTGCGTTGACACGGCCCGGCGCCGTGCACTGGGTCGACGGCTCGAAGGAGGAGTACGACGCGCTCTGCGAGCAGATGGTGCAGAGCGGGACGCTGAAGCGGCTCAACCAGGAGCTCTGGCCGGGCTGTTTTCTCGCGCGCTCCGACCCGAACGACGTCGCGCGCGTCGAGGAGCGCACGTTCGTGTGCTCGCTCTCGAAGGATGCGGCCGGCCCCACCAACAACTGGGTGAACCCCTTCGAGATGCGACGCACGCTGAAGGAGAAGTTCAGCGGCGCGATGGCCGGACGCACGATGTACGTGCTGGCCTTCAGCATGGGCACGGTCGATTCGCCGATGTCGCAGATTGGCGTGCAGCTGACCGACTCGCCGTACGTGGTCGTCAGCATGCGGATCATGGCGCGCATCGGCCTGCCCGTGCTGGGCGTGATCGACCGCGACGAGAAGCGCGTCGTCCCCTGCATGCACACCGTCGGCGCGCCGCTCGCGCCCGGCGCCAACGACGTGCCGTGGCCGTGCAATCCCGAGAAGTACATCGTGCACTTCCCTGACAGCCGCGAGATCTGGTCGTACGGGTCGGGCTACGGCGGCAATGCGCTGCTCGGGAAGAAGTGCTTCGGCCTTCGCATCGCGTCGGCAATCGCGCGCGACGAAGGGTGGATGGCCGAGCACATGCTGATTCTCGGCGTCGAGGATCCGAAAGGCGAGAAGACGTATGTCGCGGCTGCGTTCCCGAGCGCGTGCGGCAAGACGAATCTCGCAATGCTGATCCCGCCGGACGCGCTCGCGGGCTGGAAGGTGACGGTTGTCGGCGACGACATCGCCTGGATCAAACCGGATGCCCGCGGACAGCTGCGCGCGATCAACCCGGAAGCGGGCGTCTTCGGTGTCGCGCCCGGCACCTCGACGCGCACCAATCCAAACGCGATGGCGATGATCGCGTCGAACAGCATCTTCACCAACGTCGCGGAAACCCCGGACGGCGGCGTGTGGTGGGAAGGGATGACCGACACGCCGCCGGCGGAATGCATCGACTGGCAGGGCAATCGCTGGACGCCGGCGATTGGGCGTGAGACGGGCCGGGCGGCCGCGCATCCGAATGCGCGGTTCACCGCGCCGCTTGCGCAGTGCCCGACCGTCGATCCCGACTGGGAATCACCCACCGGCGTGCCGATCAGCGCGTTCATCTTTGGCGGCCGGCGCGGCTCGACGATGCCGCTCGTCTATCAGGCGTTCAATTGGACGGCCGGCGTTTACGTCGGCGCGACGATGGGGTCGGAGACGACCGCGGCCGCGGCCGGCAAGGTCGGCCACGTGCGGCGCGATCCCATGGCGATGCTGCCGTTCTGCGGCTATCACATGGGCGATTACTTCCGGCACTGGATCCAGATGCAGCGGTCGCTCAGCGAGACACCAAAGATCTTCCACGTGAACTGGTTCCGGAAGGGAGACGACGGCCAGTTCATGTGGCCCGGCTTCCGCGAGAACATGCGCGTCCTGAAATGGATCGTCGATCGCGTCCGCGGCCGCACGCTCGCGCGCGAGACGCGCATCGGCTGGATGCCGCGCTGGGAAGACATCGACTGGACGGGCCTGCCGTTTCCGAAGGAGACCTTCGATCGGCTGCAGGCGGTCGATCCCAGGCAGTGGCGCTCCGAAGTGATCGACCACGAGCAGCTGTTCATCGATCTGCACGCCCGGCTGCCGCCCGAGATGATCTACGAGCGCGAACTGCTGATCTGTCGCTTGTGATGTTCATCGCCGGGTGTAAAGACCCGGCTTACGTGCAGCTGGTGCGGGATGGGTCGCAAGAGTCGTGACAGTACGTAGGGCGGGTCTTTAGACCCGCCGACACGATCACGGCACGAGCACGGCGGCGCCCGAGAGGCGGCCCTCACGTAAATCGCGCAGCGCCGCGTTCGCATCGTCCAGCGCATACACCTTCACGTGCGTGCGAATCGGCACCTCCGCCGCGAGCGCGAGAAATTCCCGCGCGTCGGCGCGCGTGAGATTCGCGACGGAGCGCACGACCCGCTCTTCCCACAGCAGCCGATACGGAAACGACGGGATGTCGCTCATGTGGATGCCCGCACACACGACGATGCCGCCCGGCACCGTGCGTGACAACGCTTCGGGCACGAGCCTCCCTACTGGGGCGAAGACGATCGCGGCGTCGAGCGGCTCCGGCGGCGGCTCGTTCGACGCGCCTGCCCAGGCCGCACCAACCTCGCGCGCAAACCCGATCGCGCGATGGTCGCCGGGCGTGACGAACGCGTAGATGTCGCGTCCCTGATGCACCGCGACCTGCGTGATGATGTGAGCGGCGGCGCCGAAGCCGTAGATGCCGACGCGACGGGCCGCGCCGGCCATGCGGTAGGCGCGGTATCCGATCAGGCCCGCACAGAGCAGTGGCGCGACATGCGTGTCGTCGTACGACTCGGGCAGGTGAAAGCAGAAGCGAGCGTCAGCGATCGCGGATTCCGCGTAGCCGCCGTTGATCTGGTAACCCGTGTAACGCGCGCGCCGGCAGAGATTCTCGCGCCCCGAGCGGCAGAACCCGCATTCGCCGCACGTCCATCCCAGCCACGGCACGCCAACGCGATCGCCGGGCGCGAACGTGCTGACTCCGTCGCCGACGCGTTCGACGCGGCCGACGATCTCGTGGCCGGGCACGATCGGGATCGCCGGATCGGACAGCTCGCCGTCGACAACGTGCAGGTCCGTGCGGCAAACGCCGCACGCGTGCACGCGGATCAGGATCTCTCCGCGCCGTAGCGCCGCAAGATCGATGGTGAGCGGCTCTACCTCGCCCTTGCCGGACCGCACCAGCGCCATTGCACGCATGTGCCGGGTCGCAGCTTACACCGGTATGATGAGTGAATGACGCCGGTCGCGTCCTGAATGGATCCTCATCCGCCCAAATCGGTTGTCGCCCTCATCGACTCGTCTCCCGTCCTTCTGCTGCCGAGCATTCTCGCGTGCCGCGAGCGCGCCGGCGATCGGCCGCTGCACGTCTCGCTAGCTGGCCCGCCGCAGTTCGACGCGGCAATGGAACGGCTTGCCGCGGTGTTCGCGCGCCACGGCATCACGGCCGACGTGCAGCCCCGCAGCGACACGCTCGAAGCGGCGATCGCCGCGTGGCTCGGCGACGCCGCTAACGACGCGAGGTCGCCGCTGCTCGACGTCTCGTCGGCGAGCGGGGGTACCGCCGCGCGCGCGGTGCTCGCGCTGCAGCGCGACGGCCGTCCTTACCAGCTATGCTGGTTCGTCGAAGCGACCAACGAGGTGCACTTCTCGAGCGGCGGCCTGCCCGACGCGCACGTCATCGACATCGGATCGAAGCGATCGGTGCGCTCGGCGGTCGGGCCGATCGACGTGATGGCCGTCTTCGGCCTCGAACGCGCGGTCGAAGATCCGTACTGCGGACTGCCGCGGCAGCGGCTCGTCCCGCTCGCGCAGCAGTTGCTGCGCCTGGTGAGGGATCATCCCGCGGAGTACAGCCAGTTCCGCCAGGCGCTGGCGCCGGCCCGTCTCCAGATCGACGCGCCGATCCCGGCGGATGCGATTCCCGATGCGGCGCGGCCGTTGATATCGGCGGTCGGATCGCTCGACGGCTGGATGCGCCAGGAGGCCGGGCACATCATCTTGAGCGGCGCGCGCGATCAGCGCGGCGTGTTCTTCCTGTCTGGCGGGTGGCTCGAAGTGCTCGTGTCGGAAGCGGTCCGCCGCGCGCTTCCCGATCACTACGTCCAGACCAACTGCGGCACGAGCTGGGGACGGAAGCGCCGCGCCGAAGCCGAGATGGACGTCGCGTTCGTCTATCACAACGCGCTCTATCTCATTTCCTGCAAGAACGAGCACCTGACCGAGCGCTTCTTCCCGCATCTCGATCGCTTCCGTGCGCTCATCGCTGAATTCGGCGAGTCGCGGACGCGCCCGGTGCTGCTGTCGACGACGGAGCTGGAGGCGCGGCATGTGCGCCGCTGCGACGCCTACGAGATCGGGCAGATATCGGGGCCGACGCTGCTCGAGTTGATCGACAAGGGCCTCGATGGCGAGCCCGACGCGCTGTTGAAAGGGCTCGTGACGGTCAGTCGCGGCGCACCGCGTGCGGGCCTGGCGTGATTCGCGGGCGGGCACCGTATCATGAGCCGATGCGTCCGAGCGGTCCGGCCCTGAACCACGCACCGGGGCGCCCATGGATGTGACCCGCGCGCCCGGCGCCACGGCGACCCCCACGCTGGCGATCGTCATCCCGATCTACAACGAGAGCGCCGGGCTCGAGGAGCTGTTCAGGCGCCTGCAGGCAGTCCTCGATCACCTGCGCGAGGTGGAGCCTCAGGTGATCTGCGTCAACGACGGGAGCACCGACGCGTCGCTGCAGATGCTCCTCGATCAGCATCAGCGTGACGCGCGGTTCACGGTCATCGATCTCTCGCGGAACTTCGGGCAGCAGGCCGCAATCGCCGCGGGCCTCGCCGCGTCGACCGCGGACGCGACGGTGGTGATGGACGGCGACCTGCAGGATCCCCCCGAGCTGATTCCGGAGATGGTGGCGTGCTGGCGCGCGGGGGCGGAGGTGGTGCGCGCACAGCGGCGCACGCGGCAGGAGCGCGGGCCGCGCCGCTGGTCGCTCGAACTGTTTCATCGGATCTTCGGGTGGCTCGCCGATTTCCCGATTCCCGCCCACGTGGGCGTCTACGGGCTGCTCGATCGCAAGGCGCTCGATGAGCTGAACCGGCTCGGAGAGAAGAACCGCTTTCTTCCCGGTCTGCGGGCGTGGGTCGGCTTCGAGCAGCGCGCCGTCTACTACGACCGCGGCGCGCGCGTGTCGGGGCTGCCCAAGCAAAGCTTCGGACGCCTGCTGCATTACGCGTTCAACGGAATCTTCAGCTTCTCGTACAAGCCGCTGCGGCTGATGGTGCTCGCCGGCAGCGTGATTTGTGTGACGGGATTCCTTCTTGCCAGCCGTTTCGTGATCCGGCGGCTCGCGGGCGTCGAGCAGGCGCAGATGGGATTCACGACGCTCGTGACCCTCGTCCTGTTCCTCGGCGGCGTGCAACTGGTGTCGATTGGCCTGCTGGGTGAGTATCTGGCGCGCATCTACGACGAAGTCAAGGCGCGGCCGCTGTTCATCGTTCGGCGGCGGTTCCCTGGCCGCGTCGCCGAGCCAGGCGATCGCGGCTCGGATGCGCGAACGCCCCGGTCATGAACGCGCCTCCGCGACGCGCGGCCCGCTTCACGATGGTGGGAGTATTGCTGGCGCTCTACTACGTGATGGCCCTCTCCGCCGCCTCTCAGAAGAGCATGACGTTCGACGAGCTCGCGCATCTGACTGGTGGCTACACCTACTGGGCGTTCAACGATTACCGGCTGCATCCAGAGAACGGCAACTGGCCCCAGCGGCTCGCCGCGTTGCCCGCATGGCTGGGTGGCGCGTCGTTCCCGCGCCTCGATCAGCCGGCCTGGACCACGTCGAACGTTTACGCGATCGGCGATCAGTTCCTGTATTCGAGCGGCAACGACGCGGATACACTCCTCGGTCGCGCCCGGGCGGTGATGGCGCTTCTCGGCGTCGCGCTCGGAGCGGTCGTCTACACATGGGCGAGGCGGCTCGTCTCATCCGCCGGCGCGTCGATCAGCCTCGTCCTGTTCGCCTTCTCTCCGACGTTGCTCGCGCATGGGCCGCTCGTCACCTCCGACGTCGCGTCAGCGTTGTTCTTCACCGCGGCGGTGGCGGCGATGTGGGCAGCGCTCCATGCCGTGACGCCGCTCACCGTCGCCGGTGGCGGCGTTCTTCTCGCCGGCTGCTTTCTCTCGAAGTTGTCCGCGCCGATCCTGATCCCGGTGGCGCTCGTGATGATGGCCGTGCGGCTGATCGACGGCCGGCCGCTCGTGGTCACGATCGGACGGCAGCGTCGTGAGTTCGGCGGCCGCGTGCGTCAACTGGCAGTCATGCTCGTGGTCGCGTTCGTGTTCGCGCTGATGACGTGGGTTCTCATCTGGGCATCGTTTGGCTTCCGCTACACGGCGTTCCGGGCGGCGACCACCGGCAGCGACGCGTTCCTCGGACAGCCCGTCGATCAGCCCGGCGCGGTCGGGTGGGCCATGAGCGCCATGCGACGAGCCCACCTGCTGCCCCAAGCGTACCTGTATGGATCGAGCCTCACCGTGCAGTTCGCAGCCGAGCGCGCCGCATTTCTGAACGGCCGGTTCGGCACCCGCGGCTGGTGGTGGTACTTCCCGTACGCATTCGCCGTGAAAACGACCGTCCCGGCGATGCTCGTCGGCGTGTTCGCGATTGCCGCCCTGGCGCGACGCTGGAAGGACGCCGGCCGGACGTGGACACGACGCTGGCACGTCGGTCTATACGAATTCACCCCGCTGCTCGCGCTCGTCCTCGTCTACTCGGCGTTCGCGTTGACGACGCGGCTCAACATCGGCCATCGGCATCTGCTGCCGATTTATCCGGCGCTCTGCATCCTGGCGGGCGCAGCCGCCTACTGGATCGAGCCGCTCCTCACGCGGAACCACGCCGTGCAGCCACACGCCTCGCGCCAGCGACGCAAGCAGCGGTCGCCGCCTCCCGAAAAGCGGACGGCGACTCGGGTCAAGGCGGCGGGAATCGCCATCGTTGCGCTCCTGGCGTGGCACGTGGCGGAGTCGCTCGCGATCAGGCCAGACTACCTCGCGTACTTCAACGCGCTGGCGGGTGGACCAGCGAATGGCTATAAGCACCTGGCGGACAGTTCGTTGGACTGGGGCCAGGATCTGCCGGCCTTGAAACAGTGGCTCGACGAGCAGGGGCTGCAGCGCGGTGAGGGATCCGGCGTCTACCTCTCGTACTTCGGGACCGCACGCCCCGAGTACTACGGCATCCGGGCGACCCCGCTGGCCGGATTCATGGACCACCATCCACCGCAGCCCCCGGACATGCCGGGTGGCGGAATCTACTGTGTGAGCGCGACCATGCTCGACGTGATCGGCCACACGTTCTACAAGCCCGAGTACGAGAGCGATTACCAGGCAGCAATCAAGAACCTCGCCGCGTTGGCGCGCGCGTCAGAAACTGAAAGTGGATGGGCGGCGCTGATGAAACAGACCGGCGAACGGTATTGGCAGGATCTCTTCGCGCAATTCGATCGGCTGCGCACCGGCCGCCTGCTCGCCTTTTTGCGCCATCGGCAACCTGACGCGATGGTGGGTTACTCGATTCTGATCTACCGGCTGACCGACGCGGACCTCGCATCGGCGCTGAACGGTCCCCCTCCCGAGCGCGCGCAGGACGCCGAACGCTAGTCAGATGGCCAAGGGGAGAAAGGATCGCCGCGCAGGATTGGCGGGCAGTGGTTCTGATGTGCGCTCACGCGCGACTCAGCCCTCGGGCGGGCGGCGCGCAGCGGTCTACTGGCTCGTTGCGATCGGCGTCACCGCCGTTGCCATCTACCTGAATGCGCCCGGCAACGACTTCGTCCTCGACGACATTCGCCTGATTCGTGACAACACGCGCATTCGATCGCTTGCGAACGTGCCGCGGCTGTTCACCTCGTCGTACTGGGACCTGCAGGGAGCGCAGGCGCTCTACCGTCCGCTCGTACTGGCCACTTATGCGCTGAATTACGCGGTACACGGCCTCTCGCCGAATGGCTACACGGTCGTGAACATCGCGCTGCACGCGACGGTCGCGCTGATGCTGTTCGCACTCGTGCGCGGGATGGATGCACCGCTGCCGGCAGCGGGTCTCGCGGGGATGTTGTTCGCGGTGCATCCCGTGCACACCGAAGCGGTCACCGGCATCTCGGGACGTCCGGAGCTGCTGGCCGCAGCCTTCTTCCTGCTTGCGCTGCACTTGCATCGGCTCGCGCCCGGCTCCTTGCACCGGGCCATCGTGCTCCGCGCCGGTACCGTCGCCAGCTTCGTGTGTGCGCTGCTCTCCAAGGAAAGCGCAATCACGTTCCTGCTCGTCGTGCCGGCGTTGGACGTGCTTGTACCCGTGCGTGATCGCCGCGGCGCCGCTGTCACGGCGCGATCCCGACTTGTCCCGGACTATCTCCCGCTGGCCGCTGCCGCCGTCGCGTACCTGGTCGTGAGACGGCTGGTCCTCGGCAGCATCACGATTCCCGAGGCGGCGATCGCGCCGCTCGACAACCCGCTCGTCCCGATGACGACGATGCCGCTGGGTGAGCGGATGGGTGCCACGCCGGCGCAGGCGCTCATGACGGCGTTCGCGGTGGTCGGCCAGTACGCGCGGCTGCTCGTCTGGCCGGCGCGCCTTTCCCCCGACTATTCCTATGCGCAGATTCCGCTCGTCACCAGTGCCTTCGATGCGCGCTTCATCATCGGCATTGCGCTCGCGGCGGCGTGCGTCGTTGGCATTCTGCTGCTCGTCCGGCGTGCCCCGATCGCAGCGTTCGGGCTGGCCTTCCTCGCGCTGACGTTCTCGATCGTCAGCAACCTCGTGATCACGATCGGCACCATCTGCGCCGAGCGTCTGCTCTACCTACCGAGTGCCGGAGTCTGTATCGCGGTAGCCGCGGCCGCGGGGCACGCCGCCGGAACGCCGGGGCGGCGCCGCCGCCTCGCGGCGGTCATGGCCGTCGTGATCGTCCTCGGCGCGGTGCGCACCTGGACCCGGAATCGCGACTGGATGAACGAGCGCACGCTGTGGTCGGCGGCCCTCCAGACCGCGCCGCGCAGCGCGCGCGTGCAATCCGAGTACGGCCGTGTCCTGCTCGAGCAGGCGCAGGACGAGGCGCAGGCCGGACACACGGCCCAGGCGGAAGGCCTCTACCGTGACGCGCAGACACATTTCGAGCAGGCGATCGCGATCTTCCCGTCCTACTCGCTGCCGATCGACGGCCTCGCGATGATTGCCTCGGTGCACGAACGATACGACGAGGCGCTGCCGTTGTACGCGCGCGCGCTGAAGGCGTGGCCCGGGAATTATGCGAGCCTCACCAACTGGGCGTCGGCCGAGTGGGAGCGGGCGCGGCGCATTGGAACGTCGGCGTTGGCGCTCCGTCAGCAGGGGCGCACGGTGGAAGCCGACGGGCTGGTGCGGGAGGCCGACGCGCAGTTCCGCGAGGCCCTCCAGAAGATCGATCGGGCGATTGCGATGATGCCGTCCTACGCGCCGGCGCACCTCGTACGCGCGACCATGCTCGAGACGTATGTCGGCGATATCGCGGGCGCGATCGCCGAGTTCGAGGAAGTGATCCGCCTCCAGCCGAATCATCCCCAGCGCGCGCTCATCGACGAGGAGCTGCAGCGCCTGAGATCGCAGCTGCGGCGCGATGGCTGACCCGCGCGACATCTACCTGCTCGGCATCACCTGCAACATCCACGAGAGCTCCGCCGCGCTCGTGAAGAACGGTGAGTTGATCGCCGCCGCCGAAGAAGAGCGCTTCACGCGCAAGAAGCACGACGCAAGGTTTCCCGCCCTCGCGATCGACTATTGCCTGCGCGAGGCGGGCATCACGGTTCGCGACGTCTCGTACGCGGGTTTCTACTGGCAGCCCTGGAAAGGCGTGCTCAAGCGGCTGTGGTGGCTGGTGCGCTATTTCCCGGCGTCGCTGCAGACGTTCCAGGGCGGGAAGTCCTGGCGCGGCTCCGTCGCGACGCTGCTGCGGCACCTCGCCGTCCCGTTCACACTGCGCCGCATGGGCTTCCGCGGCAGGTTCTACTTCGTCGACCATCATCTCTCGCATGCGGCCAGTGCCTTCTTCACGTCGCCCTACGATGCTGCCGCCATTCTCACCGTCGATCTGTGCGGCGAAGACTGCACCACGTTGATCGCCCGCGGGACCGGAAATCGCATCACGCCGATTCGCCGCTTCTATCTGCCGCATTCCCTCGGGGTCTATTACGCAGCGCTGACGCAGTTCCTCGGCTACGAGGCCAACGCGGACGAATACAAGGTGATGGGCCTCGCGCCGTACGGGCGCCCCCGGTTCGCCGAGACCTTTGCGAGCATGGTGCGCTTCGAGAACGGCCGACTGGGGAACGACAGCTCCTGGTTTGCATTCCACGTAGGCAGCCACAACTGCTACTCACACCGCTTCGTCGACACGTTCGGCCCGCCCTGCCCCGACGAAGATCATGTCGATGCGGATCCCTATCGCGACGTCGCGGCCAGCGGTCAGCAGGAGCTCGAGCGGCGGCTGCTCGAGATCGCCGCGTGGTGCCGCGATCACAGCGCCGAAGATCGATTGTGCATGGCCGGCGGCGTCGCGCTGAATGCGGTGGCCAACGGCCGGCTCGTCGACGCGCGCATCTTTACCGACATCTGGGTTCAGCCCGCCGCCAGCGACGCGGGGTGTTCGCTCGGCATTCCGTTCCACATCTGGCACCAGCGACTCGGCCGGCCGCGAACGTTCGTCATGGAGCATGCCTACTGGGGACCGCAGTTCTCACACGACGAGATCGTCCGCGCCCTGACGTCCCATGGCCTCCAGTTCCGCCGCGTCGACGACGTGGAGCGGCAGGTTGCCAGGCTGCTCGCAAACGGCGACGTGGTTGGCTGGTTTCAAGGACGGATGGAATGGGGCCCGCGTGCACTCGGGAATCGCAGCATCCTCGCGGATCCGCGCCGCGCCGAGATGAAGGACATCATCAACAGGAAGGTGAAGTTCCGCGAACCGTATCGACCCTTTGCGCCGTCCGTGCTCGAAGAGGAGGCCGCCGCCTTTTTCCATGCCGATGCGCCATTGCCGTTCATGACCGTTGTCTGCCGCGTACGTGACGAGAAGAAGAACGAGATTCCGGCGGTCACGCACGTCGACGGCACCGCCCGGATCCAGACCGTCTCACGCGCGCACAATGCTCGGTACTGGAGGCTGCTGACCGAGTTCAAGGCGCTGACCGGTGTGCCGGTCCTTCTCAACACCTCCTTCAACGTGAAGGGGGAGCCGATCGTCTGTACCCCCGTCGATGCGGTGAAATGCTTTCTGAAGACCGAGATCGATCACCTCGTGCTCGGCGACACAATCGCGAGCCGGTGAGGGCGCGGCGACCGTTCAGACGTGCCCGCGAACGGCGTCGACCGCGAGCGCGAAGCCCCCGAACGCTCCGGCGCGTTCGCCGAGCGCGGGCGGCACGATGTACTCGTCGATACGATCGATGATCTCAGGCGCCCGCACGTAGTTGTTGAGGAGCGCCGCCACCTGCTGCCGGATCATCGGAAACAGAAACCTCTTCGACATCACGCCGCCGCCCATGACGATGCGCTGCGGCGAGAGCGTGCACACGAGATTCGAGACCGCATGTGCGAGGTAACCGGCCTCGAGCGGCCACGCGGGATGATCCTCGGGCAGTTCCTCCGCAGGCTGGCGCCATCGCGCGTTCATCGCGGGACCGCTCGCGAGCCCTTCGAGGCAATCGCCGTGGAAGGGACACACGCCCGCAAACGGATCGACGGCGAGATCGTGCGGCAGGCGCATGTGCCCCATTTCCGGGTGCACGAGCCCGTGCATCACATGACCGTCGAGGAGTCCGCCGCCGCCGATGCCCGTACCGATGGTCATATAGATGAAGGAGTGCAGGCCGCGCCCCGCGCCCCAGCGCTGTTCGGCGAGCGCGGCGGCGTTCACGTCGGTATCGAAGCCCACCGGCACGCCAAGCGCCGCACCCGCGGCGCCGGCCATGGACACGTTGGACCAGCCCGCCTTCGGCGTCGACGTGATGTAGCCGTAGGTGGGCGAGTCGGGCCGGAGATCGACCGGCCCGAACGACGCGATGCCAAGCGCGGCGAGCGGGCCTTGGCGATCCTGCTCTGCGCGCAAGAACTCGATCGCCTGCCGCAGCGTTCGCTCCGGCGACGTGGTCGGAAACCGCGTCTCGGCCCGCACGTCGTCCGGGCCGGTGCCGATCATGCACACGAACTTCGTGCCTCCCGCCTCGATGGCGCCGTAGAGCGACGTCATTGCCGTCCGTCCTTCATCGTCCACACCGAGCGCAACTCCCACACTCGCGCGTTTGCACCGGCGGGCGGCGACTCGCCGATCCACGAGACGCGGTCGTACGGCGAGACCGGGTAGACGCGCTCGGTCAACACCTGCTCACCATCGTTGACGAACACTTCGATGACGGATCGATCGAACAGGACGCGCAGCCTGATCCGGTTGTCCGTCCAGCGGACTGCCGCCGCATGACGGCCCGGATATTCCTTGTGCCATGCCGTCCGCCGGGCACGGCGGCGATCGATGAATGCCTCCAGCGACGACGCGCTGACGCCGATCAGCACCTCCTCGCCGGCACTATTCGAGAATCGCAGGCCCGCTTCACGCCACTCGCCACGCTGGACTTCGATCCCGATGTCGGCCGCCGGCGGCAGGGCAAGTCCACTCCGCCCGAGATCCTGCGGCCCGGAGCGTGCACGGAGCGCATTCAGCTCCTTGACCGGCCGCTGCACCAGGCGAATGCCTTCCGGCAGGCGACGGAGTCCAAGCTCGCGCGGGATCGATTGCGCGCCGCGCCAGATCTTCGTCGGCTCCTCGTTCGCGTAGAGCCAGTTGCTGATCCATCCCATCCAGATGCGGCGCCCGTCTGCCGCAGGGAGATCGGAGAACGAGATCGTCGCGTAGAAATCCTTGCCGTGATCCGCCCACAGCGTCGTCTCCGGCGGGTTCTCATTCGTGAATGTCGTCCCGTCGAAGCGCCCGATGAAGTATTGGCCGCCCGAGCCACCGTTCGGCGCGCCAGGGTTGATGTCGACGTCGAGGACCCAGCGCACGTTGGAAGAATCGCCGTCCACCGCAAGCGGAAAAAGATCCGGGCACTCCCAGACGCCGCCGGTCGCGCCGGCAGGACCGAAGTCGCTGAGCGTCTCCCACGTCTTCAGGTCGCGTGAACCGAAGAAGCGCACCTTGTGCTGATCGCTCAGGACCGTGACCAGCACCCACCGCTTCGTCGGCTCGTGCCAGAACACTTTCGGGTCGCGGAAGTTCTCGAGGCCGAGATCGATGATCGGGTTGCGCGCGTACTTGGTCCACGTCCGGCCGCGGTCGTTGCTGTAGGCGAGATTCTGCGTCTGCTTCTTGTGGCCGTGGCCCGTGTAGATCGCGACGAGGCACGAACGATCGTCAGGGGCGCCTTTGCACAGGCCGCTCGTATTGTTCCAGTCGACCGCGGCACTCCCGGAGAAGATCATCACGCCGTCTTCCTCGCGCAGTGCGACCGGCAGATGCTGCCAGTGCAACAGATCGGGGCTGACGGCGTGCCCCCAGCTCATATGGCCCCACACCTCGCCGAACGGGTTGTACTGATAGAACAGGTGGTACTCGCCCTTGTAGAACACGAGACCGTTCGGGTCGTTCATGAAGTTCTGGGGCGGAGTGAAATGGACGCGTGGCCGCAGCGGTTCGTCGTACGAACCTGTCTGCACGGCGTGCGGCCGCACGTCCGCCAATCCACCCATGACAATGCTCACGAACGACGCGGCGAGCGCGAGGCGTACGCGTAGATCGTTCATGACGATCCCCTTCACTCGATCCCGAGGCGCCGCTGAATCTGCTCGAGCGAGATGCCCTTCGTCTCCGGGAGGAAGAGCAGCACCAGCACGAACTGCAGGACCATCATGACGGCGAAGAAGCCGAAGGCGGCCGTGCCGGATCGCTCGGCCACGATCGGAAACGTCCAGCTCACGACCGCCGCCCAGAACCAGTGGGTGAAGCTGCCGAGGGCCTGGCCGCGGGCACGCACGCGATTGGGAAAGATCTCGCTGATGTAGACCCAGATCACCGACCCCTGCGAGAACGCAAAGAACGCAATGTAGCCGATGAGGCTGACCAGCACGAGCGTGCCGGCGCCCGTATGGAACGCCCACGCCGTCAGGCCGAGGCAGACGGCGAGGCCGACGGCGCCGATGAGCAGCAGGCGCTTGCGCCCGAAGCGATCGATGACCGTCATGGCGATCATCGTGAATACGAGGTTGGTGAAGCCGATGATGACCGACTGCAGCAGTGCGCTCGTGCGCTCCGCCCCCGCCATCTTGAAGATGTCCGCCGTGTAGTAGATCAGCGCGTTGATGCCCGCGAGCTGATTGAAGCTCGCCACCATCACGGCCAGCAGGATCGGTTTCAGGTATTTGCGCTGGAGCAGCGGCTCGGACGCCGACACCGATTCTTCGTGCAGCGATTCCGCGATCTCACGGACGAGCGCCTCCGGATCGGCACTGCCCATCGTGCGCAGAATCGAGGCAGCCTCGTCGCGGCGATGTTGCTTTACCAGCCACCGCGGGCTCTCGGGGATCCGGAGTGCCGCGAAGAAGAAGCCGACGGCGGGAAGCGCGGCGATGCCGAGCATCCACCGCCACGCCTGCGTTTCGGGTCCGCCGACGACGGCGGAGATCAGGAAGTTCGAAAAGTAGGCGAGCAGAATCCCCAACACCACATTGAATTGGCTGAGCGCGACCAGCCGTCCGCGAAAGGCGGCGGGCGAAATCTCCGCGATGTACATCGGCGCGACCACCGACGCCGCGCCGATCCCGAGCCCGCCGATGAAGCGCGCGACCAGCAGCGACGTCCAGTTCCACGCCAGCGCGCAGCCGACGCCGGACACGATGTAGAGCACCGCAAGCACGACCAGCACCGGCCGCCGGCCGTAGCGTTCCGCCGGAGGACCGGCGAAGAGCGCGCCGAAGATCGTGCCGACGAGCGCCCCCGCGACGGTGAACCCGAGCTGGCTGCTATCGAGCGCGAAGTGCAGCCGGAGCGCGTCGGTGGTGCCGGAGATGACGGCCGTATCGAATCCGAAGAGCAGCGATCCCAGCGCCGCGACCAGGGCGCTTCGCAGAAGGTGCGGCGTCAGCCGGCCCGTCGTCGATCCCGTGGAGGATGGAACGATGCTCATGCGCGCACCTCATATGGACGTGAATCGCGGGGCCGAACGGGGCTGGCGCGCTCAGGCGGTCGACTCGCGCTCGCGATCCTGGCCCCGCAGCACCAGGATCGACAGCACCAGCGCGAAGACACCGATGAGCGCCGAGTACGCAAAGAAGACGATATACCCGCTGCCGAGCGCCGCGGGGCTGACGCCGGATCGCTGGACCGCCGCCGCGAAATTGCCGCCGGCGTGCGCCGCCACGAACTCGCGCAGGCCGGACAGCCCGCCGCCATCGGCGAGCCGCGCCGCGCCTTCGACGATGCGGCCGGATTGGGAGGCGACGAGGCGGCCGGGGATCGAATACAGCGACGAGAACAGCGCGTACTGCGTCGCCGTGAACCCGACTGACGTCAGGCTCGACATGTAGGCGATCAGGCACGTGCCGGCGAATCCGCCCGCGACGTTATCGAGACCGATTGCGGCAAAGAGCGCAAACAGGTTGTGCTGCTGCAGCGCCAGCCAGATGAAGAGCAGGTTGCTCACCGGTCCAGCGAACGCGCCGATCACCATGGCGCGCAGCAATCCGAAGCGCGCGACGGCGACGCCCCCGAGAAACACGCCGAGCATCGTCATCGCGATGCCGAAGATCTTCCGCACTTCCGCAATCTCGACGAGGCTGTAGCCCAGGTCGAGATAGAACGGGTTCATGATGTTCAGGACGAAGTCGGGAAGGCGATAGAGGCAGATCAGCGCGAGAATCAGCGTCCCGCTCGAACGGTAGCGCGCGAAGAAATCGCGCAGTGGATCGACGAGCGCGGACGAGAGATAGACGCCGGGACGCGTGCGGACGCCGGGAAGCGGGAGCGCGGCGAGAATGATGACGCCGAATCCAACGATGACGGCGCCGACCTGGAACCAGACGCGCGCGTCGGAGGCCCACGCCGCGAGCACGGCGCTGCGCGCGCCCGGCGCGCCGAGCGCCGCGAGCACCGACCCGAGAATCGCAGCGTTGCCAGCGAGGCCCGATCCGAGAACCAGCGCGCCCGCCGCGACGACGGCAAGACGCGCGCTCCATTCCAGCGCGTCGCGGAGCGGTGCGGGCGGAATCCCTTCGGTTTGAATCGGCCGGATCGCGTGCCGCTGCTCACGGGGCGCGGCGAGCACCGCGAGCACGCCAATCGTCATGAGCGCGGCCATCAGCGCATAGGAGAAGTTCCACCCGTACTTTTGCGCGAGGAGCAGCGGGACCGCACCGGCGATGATGATCGCGACGCGGTATCCCCATTGATACGCCGCCGCCATCGCGCCCTGCTTCGACGTGTCCGCCGCCTCGATGCGCCACGCGTCGATGGCGATGTCCTGGGTCGCGGACGAGAAGCCGACCAGCACGGCGAACACCGCGATCATGCCAAGGCTGCGCGACGGGTTCGACGCGGCAAGCAGCCACAGACCGAGCATGATGAGTGCCTGGCAGACGAGCATCCACGAGCGGCGATGGCCGAGCCACCGCGTCAGGATCGGCACCTGCCCGCGATCGACGAACGGCGCCCACAGGAACTTGAACGAGGAGACGAGCGTGACCAGGCTGAAGAAGCCGATCACTTCGAGCGACAGGCCGGACGCGCGCAGCCACGCGGAGAGCGTGTCGAAAATCAGGAAGTAGGGCAGCCCCGCCGAGAAGCCGAGCGCCACCATCACGAGCGACGCACGCTCGCCGTAGACGCCAAGCGCCGACAGCATCGTGCGCGGCGCGGGCCGTGCCTCGGTCTCGCTGCTCATCCCGTCTCCTGCCTCCGCCCCCTACAATATCCGCACCTTGCGGTACACTGCTCGGAAAGGACCCGGCCGTTGACCCTGACCCTCGAGATCACCGCGGCATCGGAGACCAGACGTGGCGAGGCCACACGCCACGTGTTCAACGAGAGCGGCGGGTCGATTGGTCGAGCGGCGAATAACTCCTGGGTGCTGACGCACAACAAGGTGTCGGGGCTGCACGCGCAGATCACGTATCGGAGCGGTGTCTTCTACATCCAGGACAGCAGCCGCAACGGCATCGCGGTCAACTCGCCCGACAATCGGCTCGTCAAGAATCGTCCGTATGCGCTGAAGGCGGGCGATCGCATCTACATCGACCCGTATGAGATCGACGTCTGGATCGATGCCGCGGCGGGTCGCCATCCGCAGCCCGCGCCGATCGATCCCTTCGGCGACGATGACCCGTTCGCGCCGTCGCCGGATCGGTCGCTCGTGCCGAACCTTGGACCGATTCCGGGCTCGCCGGTCAGCGACGAAGTCGATCCGCTGAAGTTCTTCGATCCGGTTGGCGGACGCGCGACCCGCAAGCCGGATCCGCTGCCGCAGCCCCTCGACGATCTCCTGAACTCGCATTACGAGCCGCCCGCCGTCGTCCAGAGTCCGCCGCCGCGTCCGCCGGTCAACCCGGAGCCGGTCGTCATTCCCGCGGGCTACGATCCGCTGCGGCCCGATGAACCCTCGGTGAGCATGCCCAGCGTGCCGGTGGAACCGCCGCCTTCACTTCCGACGCCCACACCGCCGCCGCTGCGCCCGCGTCCGGGTGAAGGAACCGAGGCGCGCCGCCGCGCGCGCGACACCGGGTCGAGTGATTCGACGGTCCGCCAGCGCGCCGCGCCGCCGGTCGCGCCGCCGGCGCCGGAGATTGCGCCGCCGCCCACCACGCGCGCGCCCGAGA
>JBKPRU010000190.1:0-5005 GCA_046734675.1 Acidobacteriota bacterium | reverse complement strand
GATCGCGAGCTGACGTACAGAATCAGCTCCACCGGCTCGGGGCAATCGGAGTCGGAGGAATCCCCGCTGCCATCCGTTTGCGCACGTCGTGAGCCGCCCGGTGTCCGCCGCCGCGATCCGTTCCCTTCCATCCGCCGTTTCACCCGGTTGACGAGATCGTCGAGATCGAACGGCTTCTGGACGATCTCGTAGCCGGTCGCGTCCGCAGGATTCGGGTGCGCTGTGACAATCATCACTGGCGTCTCTTCAATCAAACCCTCTTCCTGTGCCCGCTCGAGCAGCCAGACACCGGTGCGAACCGGAAGCGCGTAGTCGGTCAAGACCAGGTCGACCGGCTGGTCGCGCAGCGCCGCGAGCGCCGCCTCCGCCGTGTCGCACGTGACACACGCGAAGCCCGACAAGTCCAGAAGCGTCGCCAGCATGTCGCGGATATCCGGATCGTCTTCCACGATCAGGATCGTGGGAAGCGCAAGGCGATCGCTGTTCTGCCGGTATGACCACGGTGCGCCGGCACGGGAACGGAGCGGATCGAACGTATCTTCCATCACACGCCGCGGAACGGGCCGCGACCTCCTGCCGAATAGTTCAGCAAATCCCTTGCCGCGCCGTGCCGCGGCGTAAATGATTGACAGGCGTGTGCTTTTCTAAGGGGTGGGTAGGACGCGACACACAGCCGTATGGCCATGTGACGGCAGTGTTCAATGGATGCCTCCGCGCCGCTGCGCTTCGGTCCGTTGCGCCTCTTGCTCACTCAGCTTCGAGACGACCAGCCCCCCGGACGCGATCGCCAGCCGATACGGGTGGGTCTCGTGCGCGGACCCGCGCATCTTGATGACCCGCATCGTTCGATCGAGGTCGTAGCCCGACATCGAGTAATCCAGCGTCAGGATCGCGTCGGCAATCGTCGACAGGTACGGCGCCGCGTGCTCCCGCGCGTTCTCGCCCGCGATGGTCTGGGTGATGAGCGCACTCCGTCCGTGCTCGCGCAGGATCGAGGCGACGCCGATCATGAATTGCCTGAAACCCTTCTCTGACGACGCGTGCTCGATCGACGAGATGCTGTCGAGCACGATCAGCGACGGCTTCAACTCCTCGAGACCCGTGCGCAGATCGACGAGCAGATCCTCGAGGCTGGTGGCTTCCGGATAGCGGCAGATCACTTTCAAGTTGCCGCTGTCGATGTACTGCTCCATCGGCATGCCGATCTCGCGATAGTTGCGCAGCAGGATCGGCTTCGTCTCTTCGAACCCGTAGTAGACGACGCGTTCGCCGCGCGCCGCACCCGCGCGCGCGTACAACCCCGCCAGCATCGTCTTGCCGCTGCCGGTGGGACCG
Organism: Acidobacteriota bacterium; assembly: GCA_046734675.1. Classification (GTDB taxonomy): domain Bacteria; phylum Acidobacteriota; class Vicinamibacteria; order Vicinamibacterales; family 2-12-FULL-66-21; genus QHWT01. The sequence continues at coordinate 3,670 of JBKPRU010000190.1, read as the reverse complement.
CGGACGATGATGATGGAGTTGCGGAGCCATCCGCCCTGGGTCATCTCGTCCAGCCCGGGGACGCCGCTGGAGTAGCGCTCGACGTGCGACGCGCCCGGGTACTCGCGTGCGTCGAGCGGAAAGACGGCCAGCCCGCGCGTCGTGATGGTGCACGGATACTCGCCCTTGTAGTGCGCGCTGCGGCGGTACTTGTTCACCTCCACGGTGCGCCGCCGCCGTCCGCCGTCGATGATGTTGCGCAGCGTGACCGTCAAATCGCAGACGTAATCCTCGACGCCCATCGTCGTCAGCGGCCCGTAGTCGCCGGGCGCTTCGGCGATGATGACGGCGGTGAGGCCGAGCGCGCGCAGCATGTAGACGAGTTGAAAGAAGTGACTGCGCAGCGCTTCCTCTGCAGGGCGCGGGCTGAAGAGCGCGGTCGCCGAGTCGAGCACCAGCGCCTCGGCGCCGGTCTGCTTGACGATCGCTTCAATGCGATGGAACAGACCATAGAGATCGTACTCGCCCGAGACGAGCGTCGGACCGTCCATCGGCCGCGTCACGTTTGCGAAGTGCAGCAGGCCTTTCTGCGCGAGCTCGGTCAATCCGAGGCCGAGCGTGTTGCCGCTCTCTTCCATGTCCTCGGGGGATTCCTCGATGGCGACGAGAATGGTCTTCTTCCCGCTCCGTGCCAGGTTCGCGGCAATCTGCAGGCCCATGACGGTCTTCCCGGTGCCGCTCTTCCCGGCGATCAACGTCGCGCGTCCTTCGGGAATGCCGCCGAGCGTCAGGACATCGAGTCCGGGGACTCCTGTTTCAAGCTTCTTCAGTGCGCTCATGCTTTCGCGTCGACTCCGGTGGAGAGCGGGTCCCTCATTCAGCGACAGCCACCCGCACGATCACAGGAGATCAGGAGATCAGGAGACGAACCCTGAAGAGCTCTTGATCTCTTGATCTCCCTGTGATCGATTCCCGTGGCTGACGTCGCAATGGATGGAACGAGCTTATAACGGCACGGTGCTCAACGCACGTGGCGGCCGCCGTCGACGCGGATGGTCTCCCCGGTCACGAAATCCGTCTCGAGGAGAAACAGCACCGCCTGCACGATGGCCGGTTCGCCGCCCCAGCGCCCGAGCGGGGTCGCGGCTTCGACCGCCTTCATCTCGTCGTCAGTGGTGCCAGGGGGTGCGAGGATGGGACCAGGGGCGACGGCGTTGACGAGGATCTGGTCGCCCGCGAGCTCCAGGGCGAGCGCCTCGGACAATGCGATCGCGCCGGCCTTGGCGACGTAATACGGCACGTAGCCCGGATATCGCGGCCGTCCGCTCGACGCGACCCAATCCGAGAAGTTGACGATGCGGCCGCCGCCGGACCGGCGCATGTGCGGGACCGCGGCCCGCGCGCAGAGAAACGCCGCGCGCAGATCGACGTCGACTACCGCGTCCCAGACCGTGACCGTGGTGTCGTCGAACGGCACCGAGGAGTACACCGACGCCATGTTGATGAGGACGTCGAGCCGGCCGAACGCCGCCGCGGCGCCGTCGACCAGCGCCGCGCAGGCCTCGGGGTTCGATAGGTTCGCCGCCGCGACGTGCGCACGCCGGCCGGCGGCGCGAATGTCGGTCGCGGCCGCCTCCGCTTCGTCGCGCGACCGGTTGTAGGAGATCGCGACGTCCATACCGCGCCGCGCCAGCTCGCGCGCGACTGCCCCGCCGATTCTTTTTGCGCCCGTGATGAGGGCGGCCCGGCCGCTGAGATCCATCGATGTCGGCGTATTGTAATGTAGGCTCGACGTCCCGTCGCCCGAGGAGCGATCATGCTGACACGCCGCCGTTTTCTTCGCGCGGGCGCCGCCGGCGCCGCCACCATCGCCGCGTTCACGAACGACAGCCTCGGACGCGTCGCCGCGGCCGGATCGCGCGCGGCCGAACGATCCCCGGGAGATCTGGCCGCCGACGAATCCTACTGGCGCGAGATCCAGCAGGCCTTCACGCTCGATCGCACCATCGTCAACTTGAACAACGGCGGGTGCTGCCCGAGCCCGCGCGTCGTGCACGAGGCATTCAAACGCTTCCTCGACATCTCGAATCAAGCGCCCGTGTATCACATGTGGCAGATCCTCGAGCCGAACATCGAGACCGTGCGACGCCGGCTCGCGACCGAGTTCGGCTGCGATCCGGAGGAGCTCGCGATCACGCGCAATGCCAGCGAGGCGCTGCAGATCGCGCAGCTCGGGATTGATTTGAAGCCGGGCGACGAGGTCGTCACGACCAATCAGGACTACGGCCGGATGCTGGACACCTGGGATCAGCGCGCGCGGCGCGACGGAATCGTCGTCAAGAAAATCTCGTTTCCGGTGCCGCCCCCTGCGATGGGCGATCTCGCGGAGCGCCTGCTCGGCGCCGTGACGCCGCGGACGAAGGTGCTGCATTTCTGTCACATCACGAACCTGACCGGCCAGATTTTTCCGGTGCGCCAGATCTGCGATGCGGCGCGCGCGAAGGGCATCCGCACCATCGTCGACGGCGCGCACGCGTTCGCGCAGTTTCCCTTCAAGCTCTCCGATCTTGGCTGCGACTACTACGGGACGAGCCTCCACAAGTGGCTGCTCGCGCCGATCGGGACGGGCTTCCTCTACGTACGCCGCGAGCACATCGAGTCGCTGTGGCCGCTGACGCCCGCGGCCGCGTCGCGCGCGAAGGACATCCGGAAGTTCGAGGAGATTGGCACGCACCCCGCCGCGAACCACAATGCGATCGCAGAGGCGCTCACCTTTCACGAGGGGATCGGCGCCGAGCGGAAAGCGGCGCGGCTCCGCTATCTGCGGAACCGATGGGTCGAGCGGCTGAAAGGAAACCCGCAGATCAGGATCCACACGAACCTGGACCCCGCGCAGTCGTGCGCCATCGGGACCGTGCAGATTACGGCGGTCCCGACGGCGAAGGTGGTCGCGCAACTGTGGGACAGGTGGCGCATCGTCGCGACCCCGATCGTGCACGCCGAGTACGAAGGCGTGCGCGTCACGCCGAACGTCTACACGACGCTCGAAGAGATCGATACGTTCGCGACGGCGATGGAGCGTGTCATCACCGCGACCTAATCATTTAACCGGCTGCCCTTCCGCGTCGAAGGCCTGCACCGGGCCGAGCTTCTTGAGCGCGGGCTCGACCTTCGCGGCGTCGCCGACGGCGACGATTTGCAGTCGGTCCGCCCCCCAGTACTTCTGCGCGACGCGCTGCACGGCGGCGGCGGTCACCGCCTCGATGCGCGTGGGATAGGTATCCCAGTAGTCCGGCGGCAGCTTGTAGATGTAGCTCTCGATGTAGTTGTTGAGGATTGCGGTCGGATTCTCGAGCGACCTGGCGAAGCTCGCGACGATCGCGCGCTTCATGTTGCCCAGCTCCTCGGCGGGCACGGGCGTCTCGCGCATCTGCCGAATCTCGTCGAGGAGATCGGTAAGCGCGGGGTCCGTGACTTCCGTCCGCACGTCGGTCGACGCGCTCCACGACCCGCGAAAGCGTCCCGCATTGAAATTGCTGCCGGCGCCGTAGGTGTAACCCTTCTGCTCGCGCAGGTGCTCGAACAATCGGGCCGAGGGTCCGCCGAGGACGCGGTTGGCGACCGTCAGCACTTCGTAATCGGGGTTCGTCCGCTCGATGGCCTGCGTGCCGACGACGAGGCTCGTCTGGAC
>JBKPRU010000189.1:0-10733 GCA_046734675.1 Acidobacteriota bacterium | reverse complement strand
AGCCTGATCTTCCAAACGGTTCCGGAGCTGTACAACACCAAGACCGAACGCGTCACCGCGCTGGAGAGCACCACGCGGCTGCTGATGCCAAATTATCCGCACATGTTCCCGGTGCAGACAGGCCCAGGAAAGAACGACTGGAAGGTCGTGATGTTCCCCGGCGTCCGACTGTCCAGCGTCGGCGGCGACCAGAGCTACGAAGGACCGTACGGCGGCGGCACCTGGCTGTTCGACGTGCAGGCCGCGATGGCTGACCCCAACCGCGACACGCCCGGAGATGATCACGTGACGTTCGTCGACGCGGCACACGCCGATCACCAGAACTACGGGATGGCGGCGGAAGTGCTCGAGCTCGGCATCGACGGCACGACGCTCTCGCACAAAGTGATGGCGTTCGGCGGGAAGGCGGCGGATTCCGGTGACTTCACCAACACGGTGGAGATGATTGACTTCGCCAAACCGCAGCCATGGAAATGGGAGCTCCAGCAACCGCTCTACCAGCGCGTGTCTGCCACCAAGGTGACGCCCCTGCCGGACGGCACCGTGCTTATCGGTGGTGGCAGCGTGTCGGGTCCCGCGACCCTCGAGCAGCGGTCGAGCCTTCACTTCCAGCTGTTCAATCCTGCAGATGGGACCACGAAGAAGCTGCCCGTGAAAACCACCGTCCCCAAGAGTAGCCACGGCAATCTCTATCTCCTCCCGGACGGAACGGCGATGCTCACCGGCGACGACCACACGAATGCAGTGCAGGCGGGTGACCGCGTGGCACCATTCGGTGACGCCGATCTTGGGGTCGACACCGCGCAGATCCTGAAGCCGGCCTACTTGTTCAATGACAATGGAACCGAGGCCGCCCGGCCGGTCATCACGACTGCACCCAAGGAAATCCACTACGGGGATGACTTCAATGTCGGCGTCGAACTCGCGGAGGGCAAACGCATTCAGATGGTGACGCTGTACCACTCCGGAAGTTCGACGCATAGCTACGGCGCCAACATGCGGCTCATCAAGTTGGCCTTCCGGGGGAAGGGCCGTGAGTTGCGCGTGATCGCGCCGCGACTTCCGGTGCAGGCGCTGCCCGGCGATTACACACTATTTGTGATCGACGACAAAGGCGTCCCCAGCGTCGCGAAGCACGTGCGAATCATCGCTGACGATGCGGATAGGAGTGGCTCCCGAGGATCCGATCAAAGATAGGATCACGTTCTGACGAAAACGCCCGGCGGCTCATGCCGCCGGGCAAGAAGTGCGAATCGCCGCTACGGCATCAGAGCGAGCGCTTTCTGCGTCGCCTGACGGAAGTTCTCGCACGCGTCGCTGTACTGCCGACTGCCCGTCAGGTTGTGCCCCGCCGCGATGAGTTGAACGATGGCGTCCAGCGTCCTCGCCTGGCCGCGGCTCGGGGCGGGGATGGCGACGGTCGCTTTGTAGTACGCGGTGGTCGCGATCCCCTCGGCGGCGAGGCCGAGAAGGTCCGTAAGTGCCCGAAGGTCACCGGCGCCATACGACTCCGCCGTCATCAAGAAGCGGAGCGAAGCCGACAGCTTCGTGATCGCGCCGGCCGGGTCGTTGACATCGAGCAGGTCGAGGGCCCCGTTCGTCGGCGGCGTGCCGCCGTGATTGCCCACGAGCTCTTCCCGGGCGTTGAGAAGGGCGGCGACGACCTTGGGATCGGTCGCGCTCGACAGCCGCGCGTCGATCTGCTGGACGACGTCGGTGATCGCCTGCGCGACCGCGAGCACCTTGATCGTCAGCGCCACGGCAGACGCGCCCTTGTCATCATCCGTGATGGTCGTCACGATCTCGTAGGTGCCCGCCGCGGCGTAGACATAGGCGTCGCGCAGCTGACCCGTGCGACCCGTGTTCGCGTCGGAGAAGACCTTGAACAACGTGTCGGTCAAGCCGTCGCCCCACGTGACGGATCCTGTTTGCGTGTCGGCGCGGCCTGGATCGGTAAAGGTCACCGCGAGCTGCACGGGCACGCCCGCGATGGCGACGATGGCGCCGCCCGCGAGGTTGCGGCCGAGCGCATCACTGATTGCAGCCGTCCGGATGACCGGTGCGACGTTGCGAACGGCGATCGGCAACGTCGTCGTGCCGGTTCCCAGCGCTGTCGTATCGGTGGCGTGCTGTGCGCGTGTGTCGACGTAGGCCACGGTGGGCCCGTCCAAGGACGCGGCGCTGAACGTAGCGGACGTACCGTCGATCTCGTACGTGTGATCGCGGTCCAGATCCCACGAGATGGCGATCGGCGCACCGTAATACGCGTCGCAGGAGAACCGCACCGCCGAGATACGGTCGTTCAGTGAGTCCGGCCCGTTCTCCCAGAGGATCGGATTGAGATTGGGGTAGGCAAACGGGAATCCGAGACCGGCCACCATCCGGTAGCCGCCGGGAAAACTCGAGTCGTCGATGGAGTGCTCGTCCACCTCGATCCCGCAGCCCTGCGGCGCGAACCACCGCAGCGAGCTCGCCGCGTCGTTCATGTCCGGATACATGAGGGACAGATTGTCATAGTCTTCCACCAGGCGATCGTTGTAGTCGAACACGAGCTCTTTATTGAAGTTGTCGTCCGTGAGGCCGAGGCCAGTGTCACGGAAAAGTTGGATCCATGCGCGCGTGCTCGGCGGACGGGCAATGCCGGTGAGCGTGATGCTGCTGCCCTCGTCCACGGCGAACGTTGCCGCCGGTTCGACTGACGGCTTCAGGGTGGAGCTGCCCGGCCGCACCATCTCACGATGGCGCCACTCGCCGGCGCGCACCGACTTCCGCCACGCATTCGCGATCGGATCCACTCCGTACGGTCCCTGTTCTTCGTGTTCGTTGGCGTAGAGAATCAGCTCGCCGGACGGGCTGACGTAGACGCCTGTGGAACCCGTGAAGTGAGCGGTGTCCCCCGCGATCGAGTCGGTCGTGACGTGCAGCCTGTCGACGTGCGTGAGCAGCGGACTCTGGGGATTGCCGTGGACGTCGGCGTTCACCCGATACAACGTGAAGTAGTCGTGGCCGCCTCCCGGAGACGACACCTTCGAGTCGTTGTACGAACCAATCAGGTAGAGAGCGCCGTCGAGACTGCCTTCGCGGACGAAATTGAGCGTCTGGTGCGACTGCGAGTCGCAGCATGGCCAGAAGGACCCGAGGTCCGCGCCTGTGAACCGACCGAGTTCTTCCCAGTCGACGTGCTCCGCCTTGAGGTCGGTCGGACCGCGCGCGTCGTCGGGGTCGGTGGAGCGCGAACGAAATAGGCGGAGCTCCTGGCCGCCCTCGCCGGCAAGCCCCATGAGGTAGCGCTGGCCGGCGCCGTCGGGATTTTGCACGGGCGTCAGCGCGACCAACCCATCGCCGAAGTTCGAGTTGCCGTCCGTCACGACGAACGAGCTGAGCGGACGCGGCACGGCGGGAGTGGAGATGTCGATGAACTGCACCCGCATTGGCTCATCGCCTGCTCCTGGCTTCGAGAGCGGCACGGCCAGTACGTCGCCGACGATCTGCATCGATCCGGGGTGACGGTAGTTGGGCCAGCCGTTCGTGCCGTCGAAGATGATGCGCACGACGGTCGCGTCGTGGATATCGGGCGCCGTTTCACGAATGTCGCCCCACGCGTCTTCGTCGTAGATCGGGAAGCCCCGCAGCAGCCGATTCGACCGCAGCCGCTCGCCCGTCGTGTCTCGCGAGTTCATGCGAATGACGAAGAGGATCCCCGGGTCGTCGTCGCACAGGACACAGAAAGAGTCGTTCCCGTTCCAGGCGAGAAACATGTAGGGGACTCCCGGTCCCAGCGTGCGCGCGATTCCCTGATAGTGCTTGTCCATGTTGTTCTCGGGATCCGGATGTCCCCAGACCCACAGTCCGAACGGCTCGGGACGCAGCGACAAGGCCGCGAACTGATCGACCACGTCGACAACGAAATACGCGTCCGGCTTCGCGGTCTGCGCGACGGCCGGAACGGAAGCAAGCGTGAGCAGCGAGGCTGCGGCGAAGACGATTAAGGCGTGTCGGATGGAGGTTTTGGGTCTCGAGCAGACCAGACGCGCGGCGGTCATATGTGGCTCCTTACGGCGGCATCCTTTTCGCCGCCATAGGGAGGATCGAAACGCAGATGGCAAAGGCGACATCCGCCGGGTTTCTGCCCGGTGGTAGCCAGGCGCTGCGGACCGTCGTCGGCAGTGCCCGGAAGAACAAGTCAGACGGCGCGGATCCTGTGAACGGAAGGTCCTGAGTCGAAAGAAACGCTTCTCAAGGGCGAGCGGGCTCGAACAGCTCGATCGGATTGCCATCCGGGTCTTCAATTTGAATTTGTTTGCCGCCCGGGCCGACCTCCATGTCATTTCGGAAGTGCAGACCGGCGTTTTTCAGTTGAGCAATGCGGACCGCCAAATCGTTCACGTGAAGAAGGACGCGGTTCCAGCCGCCAGGCTCCTGATGACGGCCATCGGGCATGGGTCGCGACCCGGATGCTCCAGGGCCGCTCAAGATCAACTTGAGGCCCTGAATTGAAACCTGGCCGAAAGCGGGCAGGTGCTGCATGTCCAGATTGAAACCAAGCGTTTGCGTGTAGAACGTTATTGCCCGCTGAACATCTTTGACCTGATATCGCACGCCCCAGAACCCCACTATCACCGCCTCAGTCGTATGAGGCGATTCGGAGTCGGCCTCGTCGGTGTTATGCCTTGCAGTCATCGTAAGACACTCCAGTCGCAGCTTAGGCGCCGCTCTCGTGTCGCGCCCGCCAAGTGGCGCGACGGCGAGAACAACAGCAAGGTTCGTCTCATAGATACCTCGTGTCGATAAGTGGGACGAGATAGGACTCCGCAATGTGACATGGCTGCCGGCGAGGAAGGGCGATCGCGCCCCAAGAGGCCAGCGACGGCAGAGGTCGGATCCGCCGAGGGAGACCGTTCTGTAACCTTTCGGACCTGCACCTGTAGATCACGACAGCGGCAGCGAGTGGAACTCGTGCTGCTGACCCGGACTTCCCTGCAGAGTGCCTTCACTCACGGAGCGGAATCATGACCACACACCAGCGACTTGTCGCGTGCCTTCTTCTGTGCAGCCTCGCGATGACGAATGCCGGATGCACGACCATGAAGACTGTTCGTCCAGTCACGCAGCCGACTGGAAACGCAACGTTTGGGGAACTCAAAGCCGGTGACACCGTGAGCATTCGGACGAAGGATGGACGCGAATCACGATTTGTTGTCCGGCAAGTGGACGGGGATGTGGTTGTGGCGCCCGACGGCGTGCGCTACACCAGCGCCGAGATTGTGGAGTTGAAGCGACGTTCGTTCAGCGGGCCGAAGACAGCCGGATTGGCAGCCGGGATCTTTGGCGCGGCCTTCGTCATCGCAGCTGCCGCTGTCGCCAGCGCGCTCGGCAGCGTGTGGTGAAGCTGATCCGAGGGTGATGCCGGCGTCTTAATTGCTGAGCAGTGGGCGCAACCGATTCGCGGCACTTCACATGGCGCCGGATTGCGACATTCGATACATTACAAGTGCATGGCAACAGTACTGGTGGTTGAAGACGATCTCGATATGCGGGAATTAGAACGTCTGGCGCTTGAGACCAACGGGTTCCAGGTCGTCACCGTCGGCAATGGCGCCGAGGCGCTCGCGCATTTGCAGCAGAAGCGTCCGTGCGCCATTCTGCTCGATTTGATGATGCCGGTAATGGACGGCCTGACGTTTCTGCGGGAACGGCACCGCGTCCGCGCCGCCGAACGCGTACCCGTGATCTGCGTGTCGGCCGCCGGGCACGAGATGGTCTTTGAGGCGCTCCGTTCGGGGGCGGTCGATTGCCTTCCTAAACCTACCGACTTTGATGAGCTGTGTCAGGTCGTTTCGGCACACTGCCGCAAAACTCGCGCAGCGCCTGCCGTACAGGAATGATAAGCGCGGCCGCGATGCACTTCAGCTAACCACGCCGATCCGGTTTTTGTTTAGCTAAGGCTGCGACCGCGACGATGAGTTCCGCGGGGTCGACCGGTTTCGGCAGGTGCATCTGGAATCCGCTTTGGAGCGATTTCATCCGGTCTTCGACGCGTGCGTACGCCGTCAGCGCGGCGGCGGGCACGTCACGTATGGCGCGCTCGCGTGATCCCCGAATGCGTCTGATCAATTCATAGCCATCCGCTCCGGCCATACCGATGTCGGCAAGCAGCACGTCCGGTCGGTGGGTCGCCAACGTGTCCAACGCGCCGGCGACGGAATCGACCGTTGTCACTCGCGCACCGGCCGATTCGAGCGTCGCACTCACGAGCGCCCGCGCGTCGACATCGTCATCGACCGCGAGCACGTGCAGATGCTTAAGCTGGGGCAACGGAAATCGAGCGCCAGTTGTTTCGCTACGGAAGCGAGCGCGTCGTTCTGATACGGCATCGGCGTGGACAATCATCAACGGCAGCGTGACGCGAAACGTTGCGCCTTGGTCTCGTCCTCCGCTGAACGCGTGGATCGTCCCGCCGTGCAGCTCAACGAGGTGACGCGCGATCGCAAGACCGAGGCCGATTCCGCCGTATTCACGTGTGGTCGCACTATCCGCCTGGCGGAACCGCTCGAACATATGTGGGAGAAACTCAGGGGGGATGCCGATCCCGGTGTCGCTCACGGTGATTTCCACGTGTGAATTCACGCGCTCGAGCCGCACCTGGACGATGCCCTTCTTGGGCGTGAATTTCACCGCATTGGATATCAGATTCCAAATGATCTGCTGCAAACGATCGGGATCGCCGGAGATTGGCGCCGCGTGAGGATCCAACATCGTCTGCACTCGGATCTGTTTCGCTTCTGCTGCCGGAAGGACGGTGTCAACCGCGGCCGTGACCACCTGCGGCAAATCCACCGGTTGAAGACTCAAGCGGACCTTTCCGGAAATAATCCGCGAGACATCCAGGATGTCCTCGACGATCTTCGTGAGCGCCGCGGCGTTCCGCTCGACCGTCATCAGCGCCTTTGGCCGCTTGTCCTTGTTCAACATGCCGGTTTGCAGCAAACGGGAGTATCCGACGATCGCGTTCAACGGGGTCCGCAGTTCGTGAGAAAGCGTGGCCAGGAACTCGTCTTTGAGGCGATTGGCTGTTTGCGCCTCGTTGTAGGCGCGGGCGTTATCAACGGCGAGCGCAGCGCGAAACGCGACATCCTGCGCGAATCGAAAATCGTCCTCACTGTACACGCGCCCGGATCCGGCAGTCGCCAACGTGAGTGCACCGAACGTGCGTCCATGCGCGGTCAACGGGACGATGATGTATGACGTCAGGCCCAGCGAGCGAACAAGTGCGATGCGCTCTTCGTCCCCGCGTGCCGACGTGACGATCATGTCGTCATTGATCCATGGGAGCCATGCGGGCTTGCCGGTTCGAACGACGTGCGGGGCACTGTAAGGCGAGGTGGGATCCTCGTATCGGTTGCGAATCGTGCGAGCCAGCTCGATTTTGGTCGGGTCCACGTGAGCAACTGCCAGGCGGTCAAGCCGTCGCTCGTCGGTAAGGACGTCGACGGCACACCAGTCGGCGATCGAGGGCACGGCCAGATTCGCGACCGTCTTCAAAGTGGTCACATACTCCAGGGACGCGACCAGCACCGCGCCCGCCTCAGCGAGAAACGCCGCACGCTCCGCCGCGCGTTTCCGGTCCGTAATATCGCGGGCGACCTTCGATGCGCCGATCACTGCGCCGGTTTCATCTAGAATCGGAGAAATCGTCAGCGACACGGTGAGACAACTCCCGTCCCTCCGACACCTGGTCGTCTCTGAGTGTGTGAGGCGCTGCCCGCGCTTTATCTGCTCAAGCAGTGCCGCCTCCTCTTCCTGGCGCTCTTGCGGAACGATCATGGTGATGGATCGTCCAATCGCCTCGGCTGGCGTGTAGCCGTACAAGCGCTCCGCCGCCTCATTCCAGGCCGTAATCGTTCCGTCCAAGTCCATCCCAATAATCGCGTCATCGGACGACTCGACGATCGCTGCGAGCCGGCGTGTCGCAAGGTCAGCGCGGATCCGTTCGGCCTCCGCCCGCTTTCGTTCCGAGACGTCGCGGGCAATCTTCACGGCGCCCACAAGCGTGCCGTCGCGCGCGCGCAACGGCGACACGGAGATGGACACGTCTATGTGCACGCCGTCCTTCCGGACTTGGACACTGTCGTAAGGTTCGATTATTTGGCCGGCTAGCATGCGCCGCTGGATGTCTGATTCCTCGGCGGACGTCTCCGGCGGAAGGATGAGACGAATCGGTTGTCCTATCGCCTCAGTGGCGGCATAGCCGTATATACGCTCTGCTGCCGGATTCCAAGAGGTGATCGTGCTGTCGAGATCTGTGGTGATGATGGCGTCGTGCGAGGATTCCACGACGCCTGCGATCCACGCGGCCTGATCAAGTGGTCGCTCCGACATGGGCCCCCCGAGTAGTTGGCCGAACCGCCGACCGGCGATTCGCCGCGTGTAGACCAGATCCTGATCGTCCTGTGAGCACGACCAAGAGTTACGCCGACACAGGGCGATGAATGGGCCGTCGAATCCGCGTGATGCTGGATCAGACGCCGAGTGCTCACTGTGCCTTCTTCGAAACCGCTACGTCGACGGCGCGCGGATCATCCACGCAACAGCATCACGACGAACGGTGCGGCAAGCATCGGGTTCAACCAACGTATCGCGCGCGTGATCATGGTCCAGCTCCAAGGCTTTAGGCAAGGCTCGCGAGGCTGTTGAGCTCCGCCCGGTGCGCGAAGCAACGTGCGCGACCGGCACGCCACTGCAGCAGGATGCGGGCAAAGGTGTCTCGGAACCGGTGCGGCGTCGCGTTCGTGACCTTCGTCCGCCAAATCGAACACGTCGGAACTCGCGGGGGCTACTCGACGACGCGTCCGTTGCGCATGACGAACCGGACACGCGAGAGCGCGTCCGAATCGTCGAGAGGATTGCCGGCGATCGCGATCAGATCGGCGGCATAGCCAACTTTGATCTGCCCGACATCCTGCCCGAGACCAAGAACCTCGGCAGCATTGATGGTGGCCGCGCGGATGGCGTCGATCCGAGGCACGCCGGCCTTCGCCAACGCCGCGAACTCCTTCGCGTTCTTGCCGTGCGGGAGCACGCCGCCGTCGGTACCGAATACCATCCGCACTCCGGCGCGGTGGGCGGTCTCGACCGCTCCCCGAAGCGCGATGGATGGAGGGTCGGCCGCATCGCCGGCCAGCGACGCGAGCGTCGGGATCATGAACATGCCTCGATCGCGCATCAGCGTGGCGGTCGCGCGGTCGACGTACGCGGCGTGCGCGAGGCCGTCCACGTGCGCGGCGAGGGCCGCCCTCACGCTTCCGATGCTGATCGCGTGCGCGACCACCAGGCGTTTCGACCGGTGTGACTCCTCGACAACGGCAGCCAACGCCGTGTCGTCGATCTCGTATGTGTCTGGCTTGTTGAAGGCGTCCGCACCCCAAGCGGACACGCAGACTTTGATGACATCCGCTCCCGCATCCACGTTCTCCCGCACGCGCGTCCGATATGCATCAGGGCCGCCGGGCACTCCGATGCCGCCGAACTCGCAGATTCCGCCCTGCTTGCCAATCCACTTTCCGGCGGCGAGGATGCGTGGACCTTCGACTTCGCCGCGGTTGATCCGATCGCGCAGCCGCAGGATCGCGTCCGTGCGCGCGCCGAGATCGACGAGGGTCGTGAAGCCGGCGCGCAGGTCCGCCAGCGCGTTCGCCTCGGGGCGGCCGCCGATGCCGAGATGTACGTGCGCGTCGATCAATCCCGGCAGGAGGGTGACGTCGCCGAGATCGCGGACCGGTGCGGACGTCACGCCGGGCGCCTCGATCGCCGTGATACGCCCGTCGACGATGTGGAGGACCACGGGGCCGTTGAGGACGCCCGATGCCGGATCGAGCCAGCGCGCCGCGCGCAAGAAGAGCGCGGCCTGCGTGCGGCTCGCCGGTGCGAAGGCGCCGGCCGCGCACAAGGCGACCGCGAGCGCCAGCAGCACACTCCGTCCGATGACCATCACGAGCCCCCGTTCCATGATTTCCAGTCTCTCTAGACCTTCAACGATCCACGGAAGGCCCTCGACGCATAGTAAGATTCCGCACCATTGTGATACGTGAAGACGTGGTCGTAGCGGCGATCGCAGAAAAGCGCGCCGCCGAGCTTCCGTATCTGCGGCGGTGTTTTCACCCAGCTCGACGTCTTGGTGTCGAACTCGCCGAGCGCCTGCAACGCTCGATACCCTTCTTCTGTGAGGATCTCAATGCCGAGTGCGGCCGCCATGGCAATGGCGCTGGTGCGTGGCTTGTGTTCCTTTCTTGCCGCCAGCGCTTCGTCGTCGTAACACACACTGCGCCGACCTTTCGGAGTCTCCGCAGAGCAGTCACAGAAGATGTACTCGCCGGTCACCTTATCGTCACCGACCACGTCCGGTTCTCCGCCAGTGCGCTCCATCTCGCTGAGTGACCATAGTTTTTGGCGACTGCCTTCGAGCCGTGCCTGTACGGCCACCCACTCGAGACCCGCGTGCCGGTTCATGTTCTTCTCGAAACGAGTCTTCAATATCCTGAGAAGTGCTTCTCGCTGCTCCGGTGCCAGCTCTTTTCGTCCCCCATGGTCACGCTGTCGTCCGTTTCGTGCCGCCATCGTCGTCACCCTCGTTGAACAACCCCGTACTCACACGCCCCCAAGATATCGATTTGACTCACATAAGCGCCTTAGGGGACACTCTGCCCTAAGAGACTTATGGGAGCTGAAGACAAGCC
>JBKPRU010000188.1:0-10211 GCA_046734675.1 Acidobacteriota bacterium | reverse complement strand
GCTTCGCGCCGGCGGATCCGGCGCCCGAGGAGCCGCGCGTCGAGTCGTGGCAATACGCGCCAATCCAGGAGGAACAGCGCCGCAACGCCACCAACATCATTCCGCCGCCGTTCCGCCCGCGCGTGGTGATGCGCTACGGCGAGGCGCGCGATCTGCTCGTCTCGGGTCTCCTCGACGGCGGCGCCGATCTCGCGCAGCGGCCGATGGTCGTGGACGTGCCGCTCGACAAGGGACACGTTGTGATGTTCTCGAACAACCCGATCTGGCGCGGTGAAACGCAGGGCAGCTACTTCCTCGTCTTCAACACGCTGCTCAACTTCGATAACTTGAACGCGGGTCGGAAGCTCGACGAAAAGTAGATCGACGCCGGGTCTTTAGACCCGGCGACACCGCTTGCAGACCAAATGCGCTCACCCGGTGTCCAATTGGCGGGAGGTGACGTGCCCGTGGTGACACTCGTCCTTCTTGCGCTGATCGCGCTGACGTCGCCGCAGGCGCCAGCCCCTCCTCCGCCTCCCGCTCCCCAGCCGCCGCGTGACGTCGTCCGCGCTGAGCGCGCCGGCACCGGCGTCATTCGCGGACGCGTGGTTGCGGCCGATACGGGACTGCCAATCCGCCAGGCGACGGTGACGCTGGGCCAGATGATGTCGGTCGGCGGGAGAACGGTAATCGCCGGCACGGTCGAAGGAGTTGGCGGCGTCGCGACCCTCGCCGCCACAGCGGGCGCGCAGCGCCCCGCGCCGCCGGTTCCGATGCGGCCGCGGTCGACCCGGACCGACGATCAGGGCGCGTTCGAGTTCAAGGCGCTTCCGGCGGGCAGTTATCGCATCAATGCGTCGACCGGTCAGTTCTCGGCGCAGTACCTTCCGCTCGCCTACGGCTCGAAGCGGCCGATGATGGACCCCGGGCTGCCAATCGATCTTGCCGACGGTCAGACCTTCGACAAGGCGACGATTGCGCTCCCGCGCGGCGGCGTGATCGTCGGGCGGATCACCGATGAGAATGGCGACCCGATGGCGCGCGTGCAGGTCCTCGGGCTGTACTTCGCGCCCGGCAGTACGCGCGGCCAGCGCTGGGGCCCGACCGGCTTCTCGCAGACTGACGACCTCGGGCAGTTTCGCCTGTACGGTCTCCAGCCCGGTGACTACGCCGTCGTCGCCGAGGCTCGGATGAGCACGTTCATGTCCGCCAACGCGCCGCTGAGCGAGTCGGACGAAGACCGCACCGGTTTCGTGACCACGTATTTCCCCGGCACGGCGGACGAAGCAAGTGCGCAGCGCGTACGCGTGCGGTCCGGGGTCGAGACGCCGGGGATTGAAATCCGGATGATGAAGGGGCGCCTCTATCGCGTGTCGGGGCTGATCCTCGACTCGCACGGGACGCCGCTCTCCGGTGTCAACGGCGCGATTGTGCGGCGCACGACCGGCTCGGGGTTCATGAACAACGGTTTCAGCACCGACGAGCAGGGACGGTTCCAGCTGCAGAACCTCGCGCCGGGAACTTACCGGCTCAGCGTGCGGCAGCGGCAGCAGGCGTTCGGGCCGAACGGACCCGAAGGCGATCCGGGCGAAATGGCCAACGTGCCGATCGCAGTTGCCGGCGCGGACATCGAGAACCTCACCATCGTGACCGCCCCGGGCGTCACGCTCAAAGGACGCATCGAGTTCGAGCCTGCACCCCCGCAACGACTCCCGACGGAGATGCGCATTTCGGCGGTGCCGGCCGACCCCGACGAGATGATGTCCGGCCCGCAGCCGAACACCGTCGTGCAGCGCGACATGACCTTCAGGCTGCAGGGTCTGAGCGGCGAGTTCATGATTCGTTCGTTCGGCGGTGTGCCCCCGAACTCCTTTGTCAAAGCCGTGCTGCTCGGCGGCGTCGACATCTCTGATGCGCCGCGCGAATTCAAGAACGGGGACGAGGTGACCGTCGTCGTGTCGTCCCGTCCGTCGAGCATCGAAGGTACCGTGACGGACACCAAAGGCTCGCCGATAACGGACGCCGGCATCATCCTTTTTCCGGATGACAAGGCACTCTGGCGCGCCAACGTGACGCGGGTGCGACGCGGCAGTCCGGACGGGCAGGGGCGGTATCGCCTCAGCCCGCTTCACCCCGGGGCCTACTTCATTCTCGCGGCCCCTCGCGAACGGCTGAATACGCCGCCCGGAACGGACTACGCTGTGTTCTACCAGGAACTCTCGAGAGACGCGACCACGGTCGTGATCAACGAGGATGAAACGCGGACGGTGGATCTGAAGGTCGTGATCCAGGGCGGAGGTCAGTGACGACGTTCGCCTGCAGACCGCGATACGCCAGAGGCGATGACGATTTCGTTGATCGACGGAGAGATCTGTAATCGCATCTCCGCGCGGAGCGCTCCACAACCGCACTCCTACAAAAATTCCCCGACGTTTCCCGCGATCACAATCTGGTATTCCGCTTGCCCAACCGGCGCGCCGGAGGATGCGCGATGAAGCGATCTATGGTGTTCCTGGGGGCTGTGCTGATGGTACTTGTCACCGGCGCGAGGTCGGCGCCGGCACAGACACTCGCGCCGCCGCCGCTGATGACATTGCCGACGCTGGTCCCCGAGTACGACGCGATCGCCGATCGCATGGTCCGGCCGAAGCCGCCGCTGCCGCCGCTTGGTCCCGCCGGATCTACGGTCACGGATCCGGCGTTCTACTCGACCATCATCCGCGTGACCGACGCGTCCACGCGTCCGGGCCTGCTCAAGCGTTCGTATCGATCGCCCTCGAACTCGCATCAGAGCGCCTGGAGCGCCCGCGGCTCCTACTTCTACGTGGTCAGCACCGACCGCGCCATCATTCCGTTCGCATTCGACGCGGCAACCGGCGTGGCGCGCCGCATTCAGCCGTCGACAACCGGTGATGGCGGGCTCGTCATCCGCACCGCTGTCGAACCGCAGTTCAGCTATGTCGACGACAACATCATCTACGGCAGTCTGAACACGCCGGGATCGACGCTGCGCACGATCGATCGCTACGATTTTTCCACCGGCGTGTACTCGCGTGTGATCGATCTCGATACGGTCGTCCCTGGCCTTGCAGGCACAGTCATCGGCGGCATCAGCTCGACGTCGGGTCCGGTGGAACGCATCCTCACGTTCTTCGGCGGCGCGGCGCAGGACCGCCATCGCTACGTCCTCGTGTTCGACCGCGGCAATCCGCAGAACCGCTGGATCCTGGATTCGACCGCGTCGACGATCAACGGGTCACCGACCGCGGTGCCACTCCAGTTCAGGCTGCATGACGCGGGGATCGATCGCAGCGGACGCTACGTCATGCTCTACCCGACGGCGGCGGATCGTGCGGCGCCCCGCAACGCCGCGCCCGTCTACGTATGGGACCTCGTGACGAGCGCGATCACCGAGCTTCCCGCCGTGTCGGGGCACTCCAACGGCCCCGACGCCTACGGGTTCGGCACCCTCGTCAACCAGGACTGCTGCACGACGACGACGTGGGACGCGGCGCAGTGGCAGCTTCGATCGCTCGCAACGCCGCTGGTCACGCGCGATCTCCTGACGTCTGTCCTCACGCCGAAGGAGGTCTATCTCGCCGACGATTCGTCGTGGAACAATGCGCAGCCGGATCGGCTCGCGGCCTACATCAGCGCACTCTATCGCTACGGCACGAACGACACTGCGTGGCGTGCCTGGGACGACGAGATCGTGGCGGTGCAGACCGACGCACTCGATGCGGACGCGACCGTGTGGCGCTTCGCGCACCATCGCAGCAACGTGGCCAGCGACACGGACCCGGCGCGGATCGCGTTCTGGTATACGCCGCGGCCGAACGTCTCGCCCGACGGCAAGTGGGTGCTGTTCACGTCGAACTGGGAGAAGACGCTCGGAAAGGATCCGGGGGGCGAGCCGGGCGGCGCCTATCGCCAGGACGCGTTTCTGCTCGAGCTGAAGCCGACGGACTGGTCGACGCCAACGCCGAGCCCGGAATGGGATGGACAGGGTCTCGGCCTACGTTGTGCGCGATGCGCAGGTCTCGAGCGGTAGGGCGCCTCTTTAGAGGCGCCGTCGCGCAGGCGCACCTAAAGGTGCGCCCTACCGCAGCATCGCGCAGGCGCACCTAAAGGTGCGCCCTACCGCAGCATCGCGCAGGCGCACCTGAAGGTGCGCCCAACCGCACCTCGCCACGTAGGCCGGCTCTTTAGACCCGGCGCATCCGCGCCGGTGTATATTCCGCAGCCATGAAATCCTTCATGGCATTTAGCGCTGCGCTGCTGGCCATCACGGCGGCGGCCGCGGGTCGTCAATACTGGACGCCGGTGGCGATCCCCGACAAGGTTCCGGCGCGTGCGATACCCTTCGCGCTCGGCGACGTGCGGCTGCTCGACGGTCCGTATCGCGATGCGATGATTCGCGATCAGGAGTACCTGCTCAGCCTCGACCAGGATCGCCTGCTCCACACCTTCCGTCTGACCGCCGGGCTGCCCTCCTCGGCACAGCCGCTAGGCGGCTGGGAGGCGCCGGACGTCGAGCTGCGGGGCCACTCCGCGGGGCACTACCTCTCGGCCGTCTCCCTCATGTTCGCAAGTACCGGCGACGTGCGCTTCAAGCAGCGTGCGGACAGCTTCGTCGCCGAGCTCGCAAAGGTGCAGGAGGCGGAAGCGAAGAAATTCCATCCGGGCTATCTGTCCGCGTTCCCCGAGGAGTTCTTCGATCGCGTCGACGCGCGGCAGCGCGTGTGGGCGCCGTACTACACGATTCACAAGATCATGGCGGGCCTGCTCGACGCCCACCTGCTCACCGGCAACCGCCAGGCGCTCGACGTGTTGCAGCGCAAGGCCGACTGGGTGGGATTCCGCGTCGGCCGCCTCACCGAGGCCCAGCAGCAGGCCGCGCTCGACACCGAGTTCGGCGGGATGAACGAGGTGCTCGCGAACCTCTATGCCGCGACTGGCGAGTCGAAGTATCTCGACCTCGCGAAACGCTTCGAGCACAAGAAGATCCTCGACCCGCTCGCCCGCGGCGTCGATCCGCTCGACAACATTCATGCGAACACGCAGTTTCCAAAGATCATCGGGGTCGCGCGCGAGTACGAGCTGACCGGCGACAAGCGCTATGCCGACATCGCCGCGTTCTTCTGGGACCGCGTCGTCCACCATCGCTCGTTCGCCTTCGGGGGCAACAGCGACAACGAGGTGTTCTTTCCCGAAGCGGAAACGTCACGGCATCTCGGCCCTTCAGGCCCGGAGACGTGCAACACCTACAACATGCTCAAGCTGACGCGGCATCTCTTCGCGTGGTCGCCGACGGCGGAGCGCATGGACTACTACGAGCGCGCGCTGGTGAATCACATCCTCGGCTCGCAGGATCCGAAGACCGGCGGCGTTATTTACTACTGCCCGCTGAAGCCGGGCGCCTTCAAAACGTTTTCGACGCCGACCGATTCGTTCTGGTGCTGCGTCGGCACCGGCATGGAGAACCACGCGAAGTACAACGATACGATCTACTTCAACGATGCCTCGTCTCTGTACGTGAACCTGTTCATCCCATCGGAGCTGACCTGGAAGGACAAGGGACTGAGCGTCAGGCAGGAGACGACATTTCCTGACGAGGATTCGACGAAGCTGACGGTCACGGCGTCAAAGCCGATCAAGCTGGCCGTGAAAGTGCGCTATCCAGCGTGGGCGACGTCAGGCATGACGCTGACCGTCAACGGCACGCCCGAAACGATCGCGGAGAAACCCGGCAGCTACGTCACGGTCGATCGTGAATGGAAGACGGGTGACACCGTGCAGGTGAAGCTGCCGATGTCATTGCACCTCGAAGCGCTGCCGGACGACGCGCACGTGCAAGCAGTGATGTATGGCCCCGTCGTCCTCGCCGGCGACCTAGGTACCGAAGGGCTCGACACGGTGAAGCGCTATGGTCCCAGTGCGCCCCAGGTCGGCCGGCTGGCGCCGATGACGATCCCCGCCTTCGTCGTGCCCTCACCGCAACAGGTGATCGAGCACGTGAAGCCGGTACCAGGCAAGCCACTCACCTTCCAGACCACGGACCTCGCGCGTCCGCGCGACGTGACGCTCATCCCGCTCTATAAGACATTCGAGCCGCGCTACACCGTCTACTGGACGATCTACACGCCGGCCGAGTGGGAGAAGCACAGCTCGGATCTTGCCGACCTGGCCGCCCGGCACAAAGCCATCGAGACGCGCACGCTGGACGTCGTCGACGTGAGCGATGAGGCGAGTGAGAAGGCGCACGGGATGAAGAGCGAAGGGGCCAACGAGGGATTCGTCGCGGGACGCAAGTGGCGCGACGCGAGGAACGGTTTCCTCAGCTACGAGGTGAAGGTACCCTCGGATCAGCCGGTGACGCTCGTTTGCACGTTCCGCGGCAGCGAAGGCCAGCACCGCGTGTTCGACGTCCTCGTCGACGGCGAGAAGGTCGCCTCGGAGACGCTCGAGTATCACCCGACGGAACTGCTCGACAAGGAATACGCGGTGCCCGAAGCGCTGACGCGCGGCAAGTCGAAGGTGACGGTCCGCCTGCAGCCGCAGCCCTCCGCGCGCACAGGCGGACTCGTCGAGATGCGAGTTACGCCTCGGTCCCAGTAGCTTCCGCCTTCAGGCGGAAGTCTACCGGGCGCTGAACGTGAACACCGTCTTCGACTCGTAGGTCTGACCGGGCTTCAGGATCGTCGAGGGGAATTTCGGCTTGTTCGGCGAGTCCGGGAAATGCTGCGTCTCCAGGCAGAGGCCGCTGCGGTGCGCGTAGACGTGCCCACCCTTCCCTTTGATCGTGCCGTCGAGGAAGTTGCCGGAGTAGAACTGCAGCCCCGGTTCGGTGGTCCGCACTTCCATCGTGCGTCCGCTCTTCGGATCGGTCAGCGTCGCTGCGAGTGACAGGCCCGCGCCGCTGCGATTCAGCACCCAGTTGTGGTCGTAGCCTTTCCCGTTTTTCAACTGCGGGTTGTCCTGGTCGATCCGCGCGCCGATGGCCGTGGCTTTCCGGAAATCGAACGGGGTTCCGTCGACGGGTGCGAGCTCGCCGGTCGGGATCAGCGTATCGTCGACCGGCGTGTAGCGGTCCGCATTGATCGTCAGTTGATGGCCGAGGATGTCTCCGGCGTCGTTGCCGGCAAGATTGAAGTAGCTGTGCTGCGTGAGGTTGACGGGCGTCGCCTTGTCGGTCGTCGCGTGATACTCGATGACGAGCTCGTTCTTGTCGGTCAGCGTGTAGGTGACGCGCGCCTGGAGATTGCCCGGATATCCTTCTTCGCCGTCCGGGCTGGTGCGCGTCAGCACGACCGACGCGCCATCGGCGCTCTCGCGCGGCGTCACCGTCCACAGCTGTTTGTCGAACCCGCGAAGGCCCCCGTGCAGGTGGTTCGGCCCGTTGTTCGCCGCGAGCTTGTAGGTCTTGCCGTCGAGCGTGAATGCGGCCTTGCCGATTCGATTGCCGTAACGGCCGATCAGCGCACCGAAATACGGCGGCGGCGGATCGCCGAGATAACCCTCCGGGGAGTCGAACCCGAGGACGATGTCGGCAGCCTTGCCGCTCTTGTCGGGGACCTTCAGCGACGTGATGATCCCGCCGTAGGAAATCACCTGCATCTCGATCCCGCGGCCGTTCTTCAGCGTGTACATCTCGATTGGCTTTCCGTCGCTGCGCGCCGTGCTGGTCGAGTGTGTCACGGACGGCTTGCCTTGCGCGCCGGGGGCCGGTGTTTGAGCGATGGACATCGGCAGGAGCACGGCGGCTGAGAGGACGCAGGCGACACACGGAACAGCGTTCGGCATGGGCCGCATTGTATGCGAAGATGCACGCCGGCTCATGACAGAGGGCGGCGGTCTCGCATTCCACGACGTCACCAAGTCCTTCGGGGCGGTAAGGGCCCTGCGCGGCGTCTCGTTCACCGTCGCGGAAGGCGAAGCGCACGCCCTGATGGGCGAGAACGGCGCGGGCAAGTCGACGCTGCTCAAGATTCTCGCCGGCATCGTGCAGCCCGACGCGGGAGACATCACCTGGCGCGGCGAGCGCCTTCACTTCGCCAGCCCGAAGCACGCGCTCGAGCGCGGTATTGGAATGGTGTACCAGGAGATGCTCTCGTTCCCGAACCTGACGGTTGCCGGCAACATCTTCGCGGGCCGGGAGATCGTCGACGGCGTCGGACGGCTGCGTCATGCGGAGATGCGCGAACGAACGCGCGCGCTGCTCGCCGAGCTGCATCTGCACATCTCGCCTGACGCCCCGGCCGATTCGCTGTCCGCGGCGCATCGCCAGTTGCTGCAGGTTGCACGCGCGCTTGCGTTCGACTCGCGGATCCTCGTCCTCGACGAGCCGACGACGGCGCTGACAGACGCCGAGACGGACCACCTGTTCGCTGTCCTCGCCAGGCTCAAAGGGCGCGGCGTCACGATGCTCTACGTGTCCCACCGCATCCCTGAAGTGTTCCGCCTGTGCGACACCGTCACGGTGCTCCGCGACGGCACGCACGTGCTGACGGCTCCTCTCGCAGACCTCACCCCGGACCGCGTGGTGCGCGCGATGGTCGGCCGCGATCTCCCGCCACGCGCAGCGGACACCGAGCAGCCATCCGCGGCGCCGATGCTCTCGGTCGAACGGCTGTCGCGCGAAGGCTGCTTCCGCGACGTGACGCTGTCGGTGAATGCCGGAGAGATCGTCGGCCTGTTCGGGCTCGTGGGCTCCGGCCGATCGGAGCTTCTCGAAACGATCTTTGGCGTCTACACCGCCGATGCCGGCGTGGTTCGCGTCGGCAATGAACCGGTGCGGCCGCGGTCCCCTGCCGACGCGGCGCGGCACGGCATCGTGCTCGTCCCCGAGGAGCGGCAGCGGCAGGGGCTTCTGCAGAATCTCACGATTCGCCACAACCTGGTGCTGCCCGCGTGCACGGTGCGCGGCGACGTGCTCGTCCGCACCGGGCGCGAGCGGCGTGACGCGCAGACGCTCGTCGAACGCTGGCGCATCAAGGCGGCCGGCGTCGAGACGCTGCCCGAGAGCCTGAGCGGCGGGAACCAGCAGAAGGTCGTCGCGGCCAAGTGGCTCGCGACGTCGCCGCGCGTCATCCTGCTCGACGAGCCGACGAAGGGGGTCGACGTCGGCGCGAAATTCGAAATCCACGAGATCGTGCGCCGTGAAGCGGCGCGCGGCGCCGCCTGTCTCGTGGTCTCGAGCGATCTTCCCGAAGTCCTCGCGCTCGCCCACCGCATCGTCGTCATGCGCGAGGGGCGGATCCAGGGAGAGGTCGAGGGCGCGTCGGCGACCGAGGAAGCAGTGATGTATCTCGCCACGCACGGAGTGTCGGAGTCGTGAAGAAGTTCTGGCAGGTCCGGGAGCTGAGCACGATTGCGATCCTCGTGCTCGAGGTCGTGTTCTTCACGTGGTGGCTGTGGCCGGAGCCCGGACGCGAGCACCCGTTCCTGAACGCGCCCAACGGCCTGCTGATTCTCAAGTATTCGGCCATCTACGGCATCGCCGCCATCGGCGCGGCGATTGTCATCATCTCCGGCGGGATCGATCTCGCGCCCGGCGCGGTGATGGCGCTGGCCGGCGTCGTCGGGTCTCAGTTGTTCGTCACGAGAGACTGGGGCCTCGGATCGAGCATGGCGCTTGGCGTGCTCGTCGGCCTTGCCTCGGGGCTTCTCAGCGCAGCGCTGATCGTGCTTGCCAGGTTGCCGCCGTTCATCGCGACGCTCGGCGTCATGGGCATTACGCGCGGCGCCGCCTTCATCCTGACCGAAGGGCAGTACTTCGACGTCTCCAGCCGGTTGATCGGCGGCTGGCGGCCGCTGGGGCTGCCGGCCGACTGGGTGTCGCCGATCATCCTGATCGTGCTCGCGCTCTTCTTCCAAATTGTGATGACGACGTTCCAATGGGGGCGGGCCGTCTTCTCGGTGGGCGGGAACGAGACGGCAGCGCTCTTTTCGGGCATCGCGGTCAACCGGATCAAGACGACGGTGTATGCGTTGTCGGGTCTGCTGGCGGGCGTCTCGGGTGTCGTGCTGGTCCTCGTCCAGGGGCAGGGCAAGGCGGATCTCGCGACCGGCTACGAGTTGGATATCATCGCGTCGGCGGTCGTCGGCGGGGCGAGCCTCGCCGGCGGGCGCGGCTCGGTGCTCGGCGCTGTCCTCGGCACGCTCATCTTCGGGGTGCTGAGAAATGCCCTGCCGCAGATTCCGGGCGCGACGTTCTACGATCGCCTCATCGT
>JBKPRU010000187.1:0-4276 GCA_046734675.1 Acidobacteriota bacterium | reverse complement strand
ATTCATCAGCGTCGGCATGAACTTCCACTGACGAACCGCGTCAAGCGCCGCCTCGTCGAGCTGCGGCACCGACTTCAGGAGCCGCGCGTCCTCTACGTCCCCTTCGGCGTTGATGATCAGTTCGACGATGACGACCCCCTGCACGCCCGCTGTCATTGCCTCCTGGGGGTACGCGGCCTTCACTTCGTGCACCTTCACGGGCGGCGGCATCTTGCCGCCGATGCGAAGGGGCTTCAAACGCGCGAGCGCTTCCTGAAAGGACGCGGGCATGGGCGGCGCCGGCGTGTCGGCGGCGAAGGGCGGATCGGGCAGGCCGGCGGCGCGGCGAAGGGCGAGCGCCTTGTCGCGCAGCTCGTCGGCCTCGCGGATCATCCGCTGCTGCTCCTGCGCATCGTCGACCAGCGTCGCCTGCGTGCGCAGCGCCAGGTTCTTGTAAATGAGCGCGGGCACGTATTCAGGATCGATGGCGAGTGCGCGATCTTCGGCGTCGATCACATTCTGCAGCGTCTTCATCTTGTCGGCCGGCGTCAGCGCCGGGTCCTTCGTGGCTTTCTCGTAGAACTCGGCGGCCTTGAGGTGGTGCGCCTCCGGACTCAGCGAATCGCGCGCCGGCTTCTGCGCGCTCGCTCCTGGCGAGCTGGCGCCTTGGTACAGCGGGAACGCCCGAACGCCGGTCCACGCGCCGGCAGCGAGCGTGACGGCGAGGACGAGTGACGCGGCGGCGACGCGGATCGAGGACATATCTCCCTCCTTTGACAGGAGCATCACCCGGTGGAACAAGTGCCGCCGATGCGAGAAGGCGGTCGATGAGGAAAACGTGGAGTCGTCGGCGAGCGCAAACAACGTGTCGAGATAGATCCGCCTCGAGTTGGTGAAGAGGATCGACAGCTCGTCGACGACCGTTTCGCGCGCGAGCTGGACGCGCGATACGAGCCACCACATCGCGGGATGGAACCAGAACACCGCACGCACCGCCTCTTCGATCATCAGCGACGCCCAGTCGCGCCGCTGCACGTGAAAGAGCTCGTGCGCCACCACGGAGCGCAGCGCGGGCGGGTCGAGTGACTTGAGCGACAGCGGCAGCAGGACGACCGGCCGCACCACTCCGAACGTCACGGCCTGCTCCGCGCCCGCGCTCCAGCGAATCGACGCATGCGTGCCGAGCGCCTGCTGGACGTCGTCGAACTCGCGCGTCGCGTCCTCGTCGGATAGCGCGCGCTGACGGCGCAGGCGGACGAACCCGATCGCGATCCATGCAAGGCGGCAAACGGCGCCCGCGATTACGATGCCGAGAAGGACGCGCGACCAATCGAGCGCGCCCGTTGCGTGGACCGCGGTCACGACTTCGAGCGGCCAGGCGGCATTTCCTGATGCCGCGGCCGCCAGCGATGCACCGCCCTGCACCGCGCCGCTAGCCGTGTATCTCGGCTGCAGGACCGGCAGCAGCAGGCATACGACAAGGAGCGCACGCCAGAACGCGTGCTGCACGGCCGGTGAGGTGACGCGCAGCAGCCGCGGGATCCCTGCCGAGATGCCGACGAGAACGCCGACCTGCAGGCTGTAGAACAGAAGGTTGATGGCCGCGTGCGCGCCGTTCATTCGTCGATCTCCTCGATGGCGCGGAGCAGCGCGGCGCGCTCGCGCGGGCTGAGTTTCGTACGTTTGACGACGTGGAGCAGCATCGGGCGCGACGCGCCGTCGAAGACACGGTCCACGAATTCGCGCACCATGTCGCCGATGACCTGGTGCCGCGGCCGGGCCGGGCGATAGACGAACGCGCGTTCGGCGCGCGTCTTCGTGACGTACCCCTTCTGCTCCAGGATCCGCATCATCGTCAGCACGGTGGTGTAGGCGACCGTGCGGTCGGCGTTGAGGTGCTGGTGCACATCGCGCACGCTGGCGCTCTCGAGCTTCCAGACCACCTTCATGATCGCGAGTTCCTGCGGCGTCAGCGTGGAGGACGGGGTTCGCATCTACTAATTACTTAATACTTAGTAGTTCGAGTGTCAAGCGATCCGTGTCGCCGGGTCTGAAGACCCGGTCTACGTGGAATCGCCGTGCGCCCGTCCAGAGGTGTTTTGTTGTTGCTACACGTCGGCCGGGTCTTCACGCCCGGCGCTCAGGCTCCGCCCAGATGCGGGCGAGCTCGATGATGACGTCCGTGGCCTTCTCGAGATCCTGCCGCGACGTCCATTCGAGGCGCGAATGAAAGTTGTGCTCGCCGGCGAACAGATTGGGGGTCGGCAGTCCCATGAACGACAGACGCGAGCCGTCGGTCCCGCCGCGGATCGGCTTTTCAATCGGGCTCAGGCCCGCGCGGCGAATGGCGTCGCGCGCACGATCGACGATTGCGGGATGGAGGTCGAGCACTTCGCGCATGTTGCGGTAGGACGACTGCACGTCGAGCTCGACGCGCGTCCCGGTCTCGGCCGCGACCTGCTCCGCCAGATCTGCGACCAGCTTCTCCTTCTCGGCGAGACCCGCTGTTTGAAAGTCGCGAATGAGCACGCGCACGCTGGTGCGATCGACGGAGGCGTCGAGCTGATACGGGTGGAGGTAGCCTTCGTAGCCGTCGGTTGTTTCCGGTGACAGGCGGTCGGCGGGGAAGCGGTCGATGAACCGTGCCGCCGCCTTGATCGCGTTCACCATCCGTCCTTTCGCATACCCGGGATGCGTGTTGAACCCGAGAAACGTGACCCGCATTGCATCGGCGGAGAAGCTCTCGTATTCGAGCTCGCCGCAGCTGCCGCCGTCGAGCGTGTAGGCGCAGCTCGCCCCGAACCGCGCGACGTCGAAGCGGTCCGCGCCGCGGCCGATCTCTTCGTCCGGCGTAAACCCGATCCGGATCGCGCCGTGCGGAATCGATCGATCCGCCATCAGGCGCTCGGCGGCCGCCATGATCGCCGCGACGCCTGCCTTGTCGTCCGCACCCAGGAGCGTCGTTCCAGACGCCGTGACGATGTCGTGGCCAACCTGCGACGCGAGATCGGGGAAGTCGCGCGCCCGCAGCACCGTCGACGGATCGTCGGGGAGCAGGATGTCGCGGCCGTCCCAGCGCTCGTGCACGATCGGCCGCACGCCGGCGCCGCTCATCTCCGGCGACGTGTCCACGTGCGCGATGAAGCCGATGACGGGCGCGTCGCGATCGATGGTCGGCGGCACCGTCGCCATCACGTATCCGTTCTCGTCCATCGCCGCATCGTCGATGCCCAGCGCGCGCAGTTCGGACACGAGCATGTTGAGCAGGACGAGTTGTCCGGGCGTGCTCGGGCAGGAGGTCGCACTGTCGTCGGCACGGGTATCCACCTGGACGTAGCGGAGGAACCGCTCGAGAACGCTCACGACGTGCGCTTCTCGTCGCACAGCATTGCCAGACGCTGTGAAGACGACTCGTGCACCAGGTGGTAGTCGCTCCGGCGAATCGCTTCGAGAGGACGGCCCGAATGCTCGATTTCGCGCTCGAACGCATGGTGGCAGAGCAGGAGGTACCGGACGATGGTTTCGAGCCCGCGTCCCTGATAAGCGATCCACGTGCCGAAGAGACGCGCGGCGAGCCAGCGCTGCAGGGCGGGTTCGTATGGAGCGATCGTCGTCGACGGCTGGGGGCGGATGTCCGCGAAGGCACGTTCCACCGCGTCCACCATCGCCCCGCGTCCCGGCGTCCATGACGCGATCGCCGCGGTCGCATCGTCCACCAGGGCGAGCGCCGTGCGCGCGGTGTGCCCGGGCAGCGTCAATACGCCGATCGCGAGCGCTTCCCAGCGGGTGTAGCTGTCGAGATCCGTCAGGACGCCGTCGCGCAGCAGCGGGGGCCACGAGTCGGTCGCATCGAGGCCGTCGAGCGGCGTCGTGCCGGTGAGGCGCGCCGGCGCATCGACAATCTGCACCGGCGTCGTCGAATCGAACAGCAGCGACGCGGCGGTCGGGCAGAAGTGCGAGAGGGACACGAACGTGCCGCGCGCGTCATGGAGGACGACGCGTGGAAACATTCGGCAGGTGAGCGGCAGCGCGTCGTGTCCTGCTTTCTCGTGAATCGCACACGTGTGGCCTGACGCGTTGAAGAAGGCGCACGACCCGTCAGCGCGGCGCGTCGCAAAGGCGGGGCGATCGCCGACCGGTTCGAGTAGCACGCGGCCGCCGAACCCGAGCGCGCGCACCGCGTTGGCTTCCGTGGTGTCGAACGGAATGTCCCAACCCGTCCGGCAGCACACACCCGTGCGCCGGCACTCGTACGCGGCGTGGATGTTCAGGCAACGCGCGCGGGCCTCGGTCATCC
>JBKPRU010000186.1:0-5256 GCA_046734675.1 Acidobacteriota bacterium | reverse complement strand
TCAGGGCGCCGAGATCAGTTACGGTGTACAGCGCGCCGCTCGCCCTGACCGTGACCGGCGTGAACGCTGGTGGTGCGACAGCCAACACGAACGCGGCCGCGGCGACGACGAGTGCGCGGTGTGTGCGGAGCGAATCCAAGGTCATGAAGCCTCCGGGCGCGAGCTTCAACGCAACATTCGAACCACTCGATTCCTTCGTTGATGCGCCCGTCCCGACGGCTGTGTCTTTCGACCTTGAAAGGCGTCTTACAGAACTGTTCACTCCACATTGAAGCGCGAGGCGTCAGCTGAGTGATAATCGAGCCGTGAACGGCGCGTGACGAACGAACAAGTCATCGCAATTCCATGTGCCGCGTTCGAATGCTTGCGCGGCGATCTGATCGGCCCCGGAGTGATACTCCAAAGAGATTTCAAGAAAGCGAAGCAGTTCGCGACGGTCCAGCGGGGCGATTCAGGTGTCTCGCAGTCGTTCGCTCGAGTGACATCTTGTCTAGTTTGGACCGCCACATCCGTCCTGAGTGACGCCGATCTAGTTACTGAATCCGCCTCCGTTGTCCGTCGGTCGCCTGGCGAGTGTCCGCGAGCACTTTGGCTTGGCTGTCGCCCTATGTATCCAGTTGGATTCACGTTCGATTCCGCCAGCGCTCAATTTGTTGGGTTCGCGCGCGCGACTCCACGCTTCGCCTTGCCGAATGTTCCTACTTTTGGGAGGGCGCGGCTTTCAGCAGTTTCGTCTGTTCTTGCAGCAGCCAATCGAACAGTGCCTTCCGCGGACCAGAACCGAAACTCGCGTTGCCTGAAACAACAAGGGCGATCGCAGGTCCCGTAAGACCGACGACGTTCAGACGGTCGGTGTTGAGGGTGGTGAGCCCGACGAGCCCGGGATCTGCCGGCAGGGTGATGGCCACCTTCCGTGCGCGTCGTGCGCACACGTCCGGTTCGAAACCAGCGTTGAGTGTGGAATACCGACGCCCAGCTTTTCCGCTGCCCCTCGAGCCGTAAGCAATGCCATGTCTCGGGTCGTCCCTCCATTGAAACCGACTTCTATCCTGCGAAGCGGATCAAAACGGCTCGCAGAGTCGGCCCGTATCGTGCCGTCTGCCGAGTCTGCGGTGTGAGGCCGACTCAAGTACTACCGTTGGTCGTTTCTCGATCGCGGCGATACCCTGATCGCAGTATGACGCACACGCTGAAGCTGATCGCTCTTGTTGGGTCAGCCGCACTCAGCGCGGGGACGGCCGCCGCACAACAACCGCCATCGCCGCCCAACCCGCCGCCGGCGTTTCGCGACCAGGTCGAGGTCGTCGCCACGCGACTGCCCGACGCACCGCACAATGTCCCCGTTCCGATTGAGGTGATCGACGGCGACACGCTTCGGAATCTCGGGGCCAATACGCTGAGCCAGGCGCTCGGTCTGGTGACTGGCGTCCTCGTTGCGCCGGGGGGTGACACCGGACCGGCGGGATCGGTCCCGGAATTCTGGGGTCTGCGCGAGTTCGACGCATTCCTTCTGGTCGTCGACGACATTCCGTGGGGCGGCGCGTTCAACCCGGCGTTGACCACGCTGAACCTGCGCGACGTCGAGCGGATCGAGATCCTGAGAGGTCCGGCGCCGGTGACCTATGGCGCCACCTCGTTCGTCGGCGTGATCCACGTCGTTCACAAGGCCGGGACCGCGAAGCAGGCTTACGCGACCGCGCGCGCCGGCAGTTTCGGCAGCGGCGGCGGCTCGATCGACATCGCCCTGCCCGACGTCGGCGGGTGGAGTTCCCGCCTCACCGTCGACGGCGAGCGACAGGGCTTCAGTGACGATCGGACGTCGTTTGCGCGCGGCCACACGCTGTGGCGCGGGGCGCGATCCGGCAACGACCGAAGAATGTGGGCCACCTTCGATCTGAACCTGCTCAAACAAGATCCGGCGAGTCCCTATCCACGCGTGGGTACGGAACTGACGCCGCTCGTGCCGCTCGATGCGAACCAGAATCCGTCAGGCGCGTTTCTCGACGATACGCGCGTCAGTGGGGCGTTCGGGATGGAACGTCCCGGTTGGCATCACGCGCGCTGGGCCACGACAGTGTCGTTCTCACACAGCGGCCAGGATGTGTTCCGCGGATTTCTGACGGATATCTCGGCGACGCCTAACAACGCGACGGGATTTCGCGAGAAGCTCGATCTTTTCGACATCTACGCCGATTCGCATTGGACGTGGCCCCCGCGCTCGAACGTTCGCTTAGTCGTGGGCGGAGATTTCCTGCACGGCAACGGCGACGCAAACGGCGCCACGTTCACCTACACGGCGCCGCTCAATGGCACGCCGGCACCAGCGGTGACCGAGCCCTCCGCGCTCGATCTGCATGTCGAGGACCGGCGTGAATTCTTTGGAGGCTACTCGCTGGTCGAGTGGGACGCAACACCGCGCCTGCGCGTCGTGGGCGGCGTCCGTCTGAACATCACCTTCGAGGAAGGCGGTGAAGGGGTCGAGACAGGCGCGGAGGAAGAGGAGCCCGTGACGAACGTGCGGCCGGGGGCAGCGCCGGGGTAATCTTCACGGTCCGGGAGCATGGCGCCGACCACCTGAAGCTGTACGCGAACTATCGGAATACCTTCAAACCTGCGGCCGTCGACTTCGGGCTCGGCGAAGTCGAAGGCGGCACTGAAGAAGCCGGACGATTGAAACCCGAGACCGCACAGAGCTACGAAGGCGGTATGAAGATTCGTGCGTTCCAGGGCCGCATGGATGTCGAAGCGGACGGATTCGTGATGAACTTCGCGAATCTCGTGACCGCAACGTCCGTGAACGGACTGCCGGCGCTCGTCAACACCGGCACGCAGCGGTTCCAGGGATTCGAAGTCGCGACCGACATTCGCCTGCCTGTGTCGTCCCTGATGGCTCGCGGCACCTACAGTTTCCACGACGCGCACTTCACGGAGTTCTCACAAGTCTTCGATGGCGTGCCGACGCCGCTCGACGGCAACCGTCTCGAGATGTCGGCGCGGCATCTGGCGTCCGGCGGTCTCGTCTATGCGCCCACATCAGGACCAGTGGGAAGCGTGGTTGTGAATTACACCGGCAGCCGCTACCTGAATCGGCGTAACACCGCGCTTGCCGACGGGTTCACAACCATCGACATTGGAGCGGGGTACCGATGGAACCGTTGGGAACTGCGACTTGATGGGCGGAACCTCACCGACAGGCGTGATCCCGTATCGGAGAGCGAGCTCGGTGATGCGCAGTACTACCGAATGCCCGCGCGGCGCGCCGATGTGACATTCGCCGTCAGCTTCTGAACTTCCGTGCGGCGGTCGCGTTGAATCGTGATCGCCAAGGAGGCGAAGGACGGGTGCAATTGCAACCCACACGCTGAAGCGCATCGGTGTTGCACGAAGATCATTAATCGGAAGTGCGTTCGTGGACGCGATGTGCGGTGCGTACTCTTCGGTACGCATCTGTGTCGGCTTCCGCAAATGCGTGAGTCGATTGTGATAGGACTGTGATACGTGAGGCTCAGAACCTCGAAGAACATCGAGGTTTACGGACGCACGCCGAGTGATCTCGAGCATTCGCGCGCGACCCCGCACGTCCATTTCTGCAACCCTCAATCGTCTTCGCGCTTCCAGTTCGCATGGTGCCGACGCGCCTGCGGTGGAGGTTCGCCGGACCTCAGACCTTTCGAAATGCTGGGACTCGCAAGCGCTTCGAAGTCGGTCGTTTGCAGATCGTTACCCACGACTCGACCTGTGACCTCAGTCCAACTTCAGTCCATTTGAAGGGCCGGACTCGTGCCGACGAAAAACAAACAACGAGATTTTTCGAATGTCCTTCCTGAGACAAGGGTGACATTTCATTCCGGAGACATGGGTGACACTCTGCCCTGTAAAGGGAGAGTGCCATGCCGTGGAAGGAGTGTCATGTCGTGGACGACCGCCTCCGCTTTGTCGCTCGTCTCCTCGATGGCGAGAAGATGGCGCCGCTGTGCAAGGAATTCGGCATTTCCCGGAAGACCGGCTACAAAATTTACGACCGCTACAAGGACTGCGGGATCCAGGGGCTGACCGACCGGAGCCGCCGCCCGTACAGGCACGCCAACCAGCTACCAATGGTCGTGGAAAAAGCGATCGTCGGGATGAAGCGCGAATATCCCAGCTGGGGCGCCCCGAAGATTCGTGAGCGGTTACGGCGGCGCTGTCCGGAGTTGCTGTGTCCAGCCATCAGCACCGTCCACGCGGTCCTCGATCGCCATGGCTTGGTCACACGGCGGAAGCGCCGGCGCGGCCGCGTGCGCGGGACGGTGCTTTCTCGGCCCAGGCAGCCAAACGACCTCTGGTGTGCCGATTACAAAGGCGAGTTCATGCTCGCCAATCGGTGTTACTGCTATCCGCTCACCGTGACCGATTGCGCCACGCGCTACCTGCTCGGGTGCGAGGCGCTGTCAACCACCAAAGAGCAGTACGCCTTCACGGTGTTCGAACGCCTCTTCAAGGAATTCGGCCTGCCACGGGCCATCCGCACCGACAACGGCGTGCCGTTCGCCTCCGCTCACGCGCTCTACGGTCTCAGCAAGCTGTCGGTGTGGTGGCTGCGACTGGGCATCGCACTCGAGCGCATTGCACCGGGTCATCCCGAACAGAACGGTCAGCATGAGCGCATGCACCTCACGCTCAAGCGCGAAGCCACGAAGCCCGCGGCCGCCAACGTCCTGCAGCAGCAGGCCCGCTTCGACGCCTTCATGACGTGCTTCAATCGCGAGCGGCCCCACCAGGCGCTCGGCATGAAGATCCCCGCCGACCTCTATACGCCGTCGCCGCGCGTGTACGGCGGCCTGCCCGAGCTCGAGTACCCGCTGCACGATTGGACGGCGACGGTGACCACCTGTGGGCGCATCTGCTTCCGCACCCGCAAAATCAATTTAAGTCAGGTCTTCTCGGGACAGCGCGTCGGGGTACGTCAGGTGGGCGAGCGCATCTGGCTCGTCACGTTCATGGAGTACGACTTGGGATATTTTGACGACGAGACCTGTCGGTTGGAGCCGATCGAGAATCCCTTCGGCCCGAAACTGTTACCCATGTCTCCGGAATGACTTGTAACCCATGTCACCGGAATGAACCGATTGAGATTGGAGGCGCCGCCCGGATTTGAACCGGGGATGGAGGTTTTGCAGACCTCTGCCTTACCTCTTGGCGACGGCGCCGATCAGATGCGTGGGTCGCGGAAAGGCCGAACCCAAATCGTACCAGACGCGCACAACTCGATCAACC
>JBKPRU010000185.1:0-36295 GCA_046734675.1 Acidobacteriota bacterium | reverse complement strand
TGAACCGTGTCAATGACGAATGACGAATGGCAAATGCCAAATGCCGAAAAACCTCAGAGCTTTGGCATTCGGCATTAGGCATTCAGCATTGACACGCAGGCTCGTTTTTCATCGGCCTGCTAAAGAGGCGCCCTACCGTCAGGCGTTAGACCCGGCGTTCACAGGTGTAGGCCGGGTCTTCAGACCCGGCATCACGCGACGACACGCCCAGCATCAATCGGCGTATTTCCGGCTCGCGTCCGTCAGCTCGGCGCGTATCTGATCGACGAGCGTCGACGGCGACACCACGCGCGCGAGCGGCCCGAAGCTGAGGATCCAGCTCCGGAGCGCCCAGTCGTTGCACACATCCATTTCCACCTGCAACGATCCGTCGGGATTGTCGGTGTTCTTTTGAGACGCATGCAGCTGCCGTTCGCGCACGTACGGCGCGATGCGTGGATCGAAGCGGATCTCGATGCGCTCGGGTTCGCCTTCATGGACGCCGATCGAGTGCTCGAACGGGACCTCGGGCAGCTCCGGCGGCGGCGTGAACCGTTCCTCGCTGACCGACAGGGCGCGGATGCGTTCCACCGAGAACGTCCTCGTCGTCTTGTACTCCGCGACGAACGCAATCAGGTACAGCCCACCCTGCGAGTAGACGAGCCGGTACGGATCGACCGCGTACTCCTTCTCGCGAGCGCTCGACAGCGAGTAGTAGGTGATGGTCGCGCGGCGATGCTGGAGCGTCGCATCGAGCAGCCGCGAGATCACCTCGCGTCCCGTGCCGCCCGGTGACAGCGCGGCCGACCCCTTTGCTTGAAACACGAGCGGAAGCCGATCGAGGAACTGGCGCATGCTGGGCGTCAGCGCGCCGGCGAGCTTCTCGAACGCGCTCTCGACGTCCTTCTGGAACGGCGTCGCGGCGAGACACTCGAGGAGCGTGCGGCTGAAATAGAGCGCGCTCAGCTCGGCGACGGTGAAGCCGGTGTCGTCGAGCCGCTTGAACGCGCGCGCCTCGAGCGTCCAGTAGCGCTTGCCGTCGATCTGCTCGTCGAAGATCGGAAACCCGGCGCTCTGCAGGGCCTCGAGGTCGCGGCGGATCGTTCGTGTCGTGACGCCGGTACGCTCCGCGAGCTCGTCGATGGTCACCCGCCGCGACGACTCGAGATCGCGCAGGATCGACCACTGGCGAATGACTTCGGCGTTGCGCGGCATTTACGTCTATAGACCCGACTGACGTGGGACCACGACCGTGCGTGTGTCGGTCGTCGCATTGCCCGATCCGTCCGTGCAGGTCAGCGCGATCGTGTAGATGCGGTCGCGACTCGTGCCGGCGCGTTCGGCGCGCACCTGCACGTGATGGCCGTCCAGGACGGCGCTGTCGCTGACCGTGTTGCCGTCGCCCTGCCCGTTCAGCGCCTCGTTGCTGGTCACGCTCGGCGTGCAGACGGCGACGCCGCTCGCATCCGACGCCACATACGACAGCGTGACGTCGATCATCTGATGGTTCGGCGGCGACACGCTCGCCGGCGTGACCGAAAACCCGCCGATCGAGGGCGCGATGCGGTCCGCCACGATCACGGTGCGCTCGACGCGGGTCTGGAAGAACCCGTTCGTCGCCGTGTAGGCGAGGGTGTAGGTTCCCGGCGTGTTGACATCCACGGCGCCCTCGACGCTGACGCTCAGCGGGCGATCCTGATCCGGCATCGCGCCGGCATCGACGGCGGTCGCGCCCGGGTCGGTGAAGCTGGTGAACGCTTCGACGACCATCGGGTTGGCGGCGTTCAGCGTGACGACCGGCGCCTCCGGGAAGGCGAAGTAGGCGATTGCCGCATCGTGATCCGACAACCGCTCAGGCCGCGTGACGTCGCCGCGGAACGCTTCGGGGAAGTCGGCATCGAGGCGCGCGTACGCCATGCGCGTGAACCGCCGGCGCGCCGCGTCGTTGACGAGCACGTGATCGATTGCCTGTGCGTTCCCATCGAAACTGAACGAGTAGCGCTCGGCCGCGGGCAGCCGTTCGACGACGTTGGTCAGGTCCGGGTTGACGAGATCCGCGCTCGGCAGCAGCACCGCATCCGGCGCCGCCGGCCGTCCTTCGATCGTGCCCATCACGTCGACGTAGCCGTCGTTGAACTGGAACGCGTTGTAGTCGCCGACGGAGATGAGGCGTTCCTCCGGATGCGCGGTCTGGCGCGACTGGATGTAGTTGGCCAGGAACTCCGCCTGGGCGCGCCGCTTCGCGCGGATGCGTGCGGCATCGCTGCCATCGATCCCGCTGAGCGATCGCAGGTGATTGACGATCACTGTGACGGGGAACCGCGCACCGGCCGGCCCGGTCAGCGCCGCTTCGAGCACGAGCGACGGCCGATCGTTGAGAAGCGCGCTGCCGCCGGCTGGCGGCGTGTAGGTCGCATCGCGACCGACTTGCGTGACGCTCGTCACGTCGACGCGCCAGGCCGCGCCCTTCACGAGGAAGCCGACGTCGATGCCGCCGATGTCGTTGCCCTCTTCGAGAAATGCCTCGTACTGCGGATCCGTTTCACCCGCGGCGAGCGCGTCGGCGCTGATGCGCTGGGCGAGCCGCTGCAGCACCGGCAGGTTCTCCACTTCGACGACGCCCAGGATGTCGGGCGCGCGCAGCACATGGCGAATCGCGAGCGACGCTTTCGCCAGCCGTCCTTCGAGCGCGGCTGGCGTCAGCACGGGATCGTCTTCGATGTTCGGATCGTCGGCATCGTCGAAGAAGCGTTCGAGGTTGTAGTGCCCGACCGTGAACTCGCCTGCCGAAGGTGCGGGCACGGGGACGGCCGCGGCGTTACCTGTTGGCACCGACGGCGTCCCCGACACTGCCGGCGGATCGAGATCGATCGTGTAGGTGCCGAAGCCGAAGTCGAGCGCGCCGGTCGCGCCGCTCAGGACCTGGCCGGCAACGATGTCGATCGCCGGGGCGCCGGCGAGCGCGTCGCTGTCGACGCGCAGCCGCTCGGGATTGCCGTCGAACCTTGGGATGTTCGCCGGCGCGTCGGGCGGCAGGAACTGGCCCGGCTCGACGCCTGGCTCGCGCATCGGCCGCGCAATCCCCTGCAGGACGGCGTAGAACACGCCGGTCGATGTCGAGCGCGCGTTCACCTCGTCGATCGTCGTGCCCTGCGTCGGCGCAATCGCGACGAGGTCGGCCGCGACGCGCATGCCTTCGAAACGTTCGAGCTGCTCGACGCCACCGTCAGGCCGCGTGTTCGCAGCGACCAGCCGCACCGGTTGCGGCAGCGGCTGATTCATCGATGCCACGCGGAAGAACGGATCGCCCAGCTCGGTCATCGGTGGGCTGGTCGGCTCCTGCGACGGGATGAACTCGCGCACGGTGCCCGAGACGAACACCTCCTGCCCCGTCGCGAGGTACGACGCCGGCGCCGCGCCCGTGAACACGAACAACCCTTCCGACGTGCGCTCGTCGGCGTCCGTTTCGCCGTCGCGCACCTGGACGAAGACGCCGTTGAACTTCAAGGCGGTCACGAGGCCCCTGGTCGTCACGAACTCGTTCACGAACGGCGACGACGAGCCGGGGCCCTGGATATCGTGGATGGCCGTCGCGGTGGTGGTCTCGACGGCCAATCGCAGCGTCGTGAACCCGGTGCGCGGCACGGTGTCGCTGATCTGGACCGGCAGCGCCCTGATGCCGGACGTGCCGGTCACGAGCGTCGTGAACGAGAACACGTTGTCGTGCGCGACCACGTCACCATTCGTGCCGTCGTCGACGAAGACCGTGCTCGCTGCGCCGCCAATCGACGACAGGTCGGCCGTCACGCTGATCTCCGTGTTCACGGGCCGCGAGCCGGGCGTCACGCGGACGGTGAGCAACGCGGAGCCGCCGGATGGAACCGACTGCGGCAGCGCGTCGGCGGCGCCGGCTGGCGGGACACCCGACGCGTTGTGCGGGACAGGCGCGCCGGTGAAGAAATCGGACGCGTTATCGTCCGTGTCGACGTCCCCTCCGTTCAGGCGGACCGCGGCGGTCGTGTTCGACAGCGTGTCAGCCGCTCCGTGCCCTTCGAAGCAGCTCGCCGCACCGTAGCCGACGAAATCCGCGACTGACGCGCTCGTCAACGGACAGGTGCCGCTCAGAGCCGACGACGTGTTCGCGAGCGCGACCTTGCCACTCGTCGCGCTCATCGCGATCCCGCCAGCGGCCTCGGCTGGCGGCAGCGCCACGCCGTTCGATCCTCCGGCTTCGCGAACCAGGTAGTAGCTGTTCGGCTGAATCGTGCCGCTCAGCGGAGTGACCTGCCATGACGATCCGTTCGCCGACGCGTATTGCACCGACCATCCGGTCAGGTTCACGGCTGCGGCGGTGCGGTTGAACAGCTCGATGAAATCGTTCGTCAGCGGCGCGCCGCTGTTACCACCGCCGCCATACACCTGGCTGACGACGACACCCTTCGGCGCCGGCGCCGTCACGGTGAGCGCGATCGTCGTAGCGCTCGAGCGTGCCTGCGCGTCCGCCACGGTAACGTTGATGGTCTTCGCGCCGGGCGCGGCGTCTACGGGGACCAGCACGTTGAAGCTGAACGTCCCGTCGCCGCTGGCAGTGTCGCCATTCGTTCCATCGTCGAAGAACGGCTGCGTCGCGCTGCCGCCGATCGACGAGAGGTCGGCCGCGACCGTGATGCCGCTGCTCGGCGGATTCGTACCCGCGTTGACCGCGACGGTCAGGAGCGTTGGGGCGCCGACGGCGACGGAAGCGGGCGCCGCTGTCCCAAGCCCGGTTGGATTGGTCGGCTGCGGCACGATGGAGCCGGTGACGCGAAGGTCGTCGATGCCGACCCATTCGTCCGATCCCACCGCGTCCGTGGTGATGATGCGGAGCTGTACGACCGGTTGATTGTCGACGTCCGCGGGAAGCGTTACGTCCACGGGCGTCACGAGCGTCGCGGCGCCGCCCGTCGTCGCATCGGCGATGAACGCCGCAGGAACATTCGTGTAAAGCCCGGACGTGCCGACCCGGTATTGCAGGGCGACCGGCTGCACGGCGTTGTCAGCGGATCCGTCGATGTCGCGCACGTTGTAGGCGACCTGAATGTTCGAGAGTCCCTGAGTCGAAACCGTGATGACCAGATGCGGCGCGCGCGCGGTGCCGGACCCCTGAAGCGCTACGACCGGATCGGCGATCTCGAACTCCGCAACGCCGCCGGTCGCGAGCGTGTTCGGGTTCGTTTGGTTGGCGATGACGTCCGTCACGAGCGTGCCCTCGCTCAGCACGCCGCGCGGATCGACGCCCGTATTGCTCGTCATCCCGTCGCCGCGATAGCCGACGACGCCCGGGACGTTGGCCCAGTTGTCGTCGACGCTGATCAGGCTCGTGGTGGTCCAGGCTTGACCGAACGGGAGCGGCTGCGGCGTAGGGTCGGCGTGCGGGGTCGCAGTAAGCGCAAGCACAGCGGCGCACACGAGTGCCGCGCGCAGGTATCGGGACGACATTGAAGGGAACCTCGGAAGCTGGGTCTGGGTGAAAGGAAGATCTTAACGAGTCGTGACCTCGGTTGTCACGCGTCCGAATTACAGTCGCGCTCGGGAGGGAACCGATGGAGCGGAAAGGCGACTCGCTCGCGCGTCGGCTGGATTTCGGGACATTGCCGACTGAGCGAACAATCGTGCGGGGGTTCCGGCGGGGACTGCGGCTGGCTACCCCGTCGAGGGAGTTGCGCGGGCCGGATAAGTATCGGGTGCTGGAACATCGGCGGCGGCAAGCGCAGATTCGCGCTCGCCGCGCCTTGGGGATCTGAGGCCGCCGCCCAGGTTGGGCGCGGCGCGCCGGGGGGTTACGCGGTCTTTTTCAATTCGAGTTTGCGGACCACGATCCGCGCGGGACGCTTCTGGTCGCACTCGTGCCACCAGAGGCTCTCGCGCCACCACCACCCGTTCTCGCCCTGATCATCGAACAGCGCCCCGCACCGGGCGCAGACGTCATATTCGAGCTTGGCCATTGGAATCGATTCCCGTGAGGACCTCAACAATCGAGATGCCACCCCGTAATTGGTAAGACGCCCTAAGCGGCATTTCGGTTTCGACACCCAACCACCGCAGGCGGACCTCGGGTCTAACAAAATGGCGCCTGCGGAGTCCATCTATGTCGAAACACCTGTGCCTTCTCGGTTCTTCCCTGATTGCGCTGGTCGCGCCGCTGAGCGCCGCGGACCGCACCCACCTGACCAGCGATCCCATCTCCGGCGCGATGACCGTCGACGGTCGTCAGGCCGACTGGCCGGCAGGCGCAGCGCCGCTGGCCAACGAAGCGATTTCGCTCAAGGCGGTGAATGACGGGACGAACCTGTATCTGCTCGTTCTGACATCCGATCCCGCGCGGCGTGCCCAGTTGATGCGCGAGGGACTGATTGTCTGGTTCGATCCCGGCGGGGGAACAAAGAAGCGCTTCGGCGTCCGTTATCCGGTCGTCGAATCGCTGCCGCAGGGCGAGGGCCGCAGCCGGTCTGGCGGCGGGCATCGCGGCGGCCGCGAGAACGGGGCGCCCGCCGAGGACGCCTACGCCCCAACCGATCGTCTCGACGTGCTGGGTCCGGGAAAAGACGATGCGCGCAGCCTGACGCTGGACCACGCGGCGGGTCTGGAAGCGGCGGCCCGGCTCCAGGAGGGCGTGTTCGTGTACGAGTTGAAGGTGCCGCTTGTTGCAACGAGCGACCATCCGTACGCGGTTGGGGCGGCCGGGGGCAAGACGATTGGGGTGGGCCTCGAGACTCCGAAGCTGCCGAAACCGTCAGCGCCTGACGGCGGAGGCGGCGGATACGGAGGGCGCGGCGGCGGTCATATGGGCGGCGGCATGGGCGGACACGGCGGGTATCCGCACTCGTCCGGCGACCACTCGTCGTTTCAGCAAGCCAAGCCGCTGAACGTCTGGTCGACCGTGACGCTCAGTGCGACGCCAGATCGATCGTCGTAACGCCCGGATCCGCCGCGAGCCGTTCCAGCATCGTGAGCGGCATCCAGCTGACGATCGAGCGGGACGGGATGCTGGCGGAGACAATCAGACCGCCGAGCGCCTTCATTTTCTTTTCGAGGGCAGGCTTGACGTCTGCCCTTACGTCGACGAGCACGCGCCCGTGGCGGTCCACCTGCACGAGGCCGCGGTCGATCGCAAATGCGTGCTGCCGCGCGTCGCCGCGGCGGCGATAAATTTCCGACAGCACCCGCGGCGCGATCTTGTTCTGCGCCACCGTGCGGACATCTCTGGAATGGTTCGTGACCGAGACACTGCGCTGCGCGCGGAGCGCCGGCATGCCGACCGCCGCCGCCGCACCTATGCAGAACACCACGAAGAAGACCGAACGCGCGGTTCGCAAGACGTGTCTCCTCGCTGGGGATGAGCTGTGAATCGTACACCAGAACGACCGCGAGGCCAAACTTCGCGGCGCAGGGTCCCGGCTGATGCCGTATGCTGGCCGAGGCCGTGCTCCTCGTCCTCCTCCTCTCCCTTTCCGTCCAGAGCGGTCCGACCTGCGCGTCCGTTGCCGAATGCCGGCAGCAGGCGCTCGATGCGGCCGCACGCGGCGACTACGAAACCTTCCACGACCTCGCCTGGCGCGCCATGCAGAAGGCGAAGCCCAACGACTCGGACGTCATGTATCTGCTGGCGCGCGCGCAGGCGCTCAGCGGACGGCCGGGCGACGCGCTGGTCATGCTGCAGCGCCTTCGCGATCTGGGCGTCACGACGGATGCGGAGACGAACGACGATTTCCGACGCGTGCGTGCCTTGAAAGGGTGGGCGGACTTCCTCGCGTCACCGCCGCCAGCCGCGGCACCGGCGGCGTCTGCGCCTGCGCCACCCGCGCCTGCGACGCCGTCGAGCGCGCGTGCGGTCGACACCGCCCCGTCCGCCCCCGCGACACCCGCTCGGTCGTCGCTCGTGCCTGAGACCGCGCTCACGTTCGACGCGAAGTCGCTCGACCCGGTCGGCCTCGCCTACGACGCGGTGTCACGTCGCTTCCTGGTTGGCGATCGCTCGTCGGCGCGTCTCATCGTCGTCGACGAGATGTCGCATCACGTCACCAACCTGGTGAGCGCCGCGTCGGCGGATTTTCTCGCGCGCATCTCCGGCTTTGCGATCGACGCGAAGCGCGGCGACCTCTGGGTCGCGAGCACGGACGAACAAGCGAGCGCGCTGCACAAGCTGCAGCTCGTCTCCGGGCGCGTGTTGATGAAGGCAACGACCGCTGCGGAGGACGCGCCCGCGCGATTCGAGGATCTCGTCGTCTCGCCGGACGGAACCGTGCTGGCGCTCGACGCGACGGGCGGACGGGTGTTCAGGCTCCGCGCCGGCGCGCGCGAGCTGGAGGTCGCGCAGCAACTCGGGGTCACGGGCGCGCGCACGATTGCGCCGGGGAACGGATCCACGTTCTATGTCGCGAGCGATGACAACGTGCTGCGCGTCGACGTCGGACGCGGCAATGCCGCGCCTCTCAAGGCGCCAGAAGGGACGATGCTCGCGGGGATTCGGACGCTGCGGTGGTACGACGGCGGGATGCTCGCGCTGCAGCAGACCGAGACAGGTGCACGTCTCATCCGTATCGTTTTGCGTGGCGCCGACACGGTCCGGCGGGTCGAGGTGATCGACGCGTCCCTGCCACCGGCAACGGCGGGCACGGTTTCTGGGGAGTCGTTCTTCTATCTCGCAGAGGGCGGCGCCATCCGACAAGTACCGCTGCGCTGACGGCCCGACGCGTGATCGTCCGTCCTCCGATCTGGCATTCCTCCTGCACACCAGCCCGCGTGTCGCTGACAGGCATCCTCGCGCCAGCCGAGCAGGAAGTCGTTCGCGAAGAGCGCCGCATTCTGAATGATCTCCGCGCGAGCCTCATCCGTTTCGGCGCCAGCGATGAAAATCTCGAGCCCCTGAACCGATCCATCGAGCAACTCGATGAGCTCTTCCTGCTCGTCGTCGTCGGTGAGTTCAACGCCGGGAAGAGCGCATTCATCAACGCGCTCGCCGGCGAGAAGGTGATGGAGGAAGGGGTCACGCCGACCACCGCGCAGGTGACGCTGCTTCGATATGGCGCCGAGCGCGCGTCACAGCAGGTCGAACCGCACTTGCTCGCGGTCAGCGCGCCGGCGGAACTGCTGCGCGAGATTCACATCGTCGACACCCCCGGCACCAACGCCGTCATCCGCGAGCACGAGCGCATCACGTCTGGGTTCGTCCCGCGCGCGGACCTCGTGCTGTTCGTCACGTCCGCGGATCGCCCGTTCACGGAAACGGAGCGCGCGTTCCTCGAGCAGATCCGCGACTGGGGCAAGAAGGTCGTCATCGTCATCAACAAGATCGACATCCTCGCGGGCGAGCGCGAGCTGTCGGAAGTGCAGTCGTACGTGGCGGACAATGCGCGGCGGCTGCTCGGCGTCACGCCAGAGATCTTCGGCGTGAGCGCGCGCGCGGCGTTTCGCGCGAAGAACGGCGAGCCGCAGTTCTGGCAGCAGAGCGGGTTCGATGCGCTGGAGCGCTACATCCGATCGTCGCTCGATCGGTCGGCGCGGACGCGGCTCAAGCTGCTCAACCCGA
Source organism: Acidobacteriota bacterium (assembly GCA_046734675.1). Lineage (GTDB taxonomy): Bacteria > Acidobacteriota > Vicinamibacteria > Vicinamibacterales > 2-12-FULL-66-21 > QHWT01. Next base: position 26,748 of record JBKPRU010000185.1, on the reverse strand, counting down.
TCGGCGTCGGCAGCGCGCTCATCGAGCGCTACCAGGCGGCGACCCGCGATCGGCTGGGGCTGCTGCAGGAGGACTTCTCCCTGCTCGAGGACGTCGAAGGGCAGATGACGATCTACGGAAAGGACATGGCGCGCGAGTTCGAAGGGCGGATGGCGTCGGTCGACAACGTGCTGCTCGAGATGGAGCGCCGCGGCCAGGACTTCTTCGACGACACGATGCGCATCGGCCGCATGTTCGACCTGCTGAACCGATCCCGCGTGCAGGAAGGGTTCGAACGCCAAGTAGTCGCCGACGCGCCGCAGCAGATCGAGAAGCGCGTCAACGATCTCGTGGACTGGCTCGTCGAGTCCGATTTCCGCCAGTGGCAGCGCATCTCGCGCCACCTGTCGGATCGCCGCCGGACGTTCCGCGAGCGCATCGTCGGCGACGACGGGGATCCCGAAGCGCGCCCGTTCCACGACGAGCGGCGACGCCTCGTCGAATCCGTCGGCTCCGCGGCGCAGGGCGTGGTCGATACCTACGATCGGCGGAAGGAGGCGAGTGAGCTCGCCGACGGCGCGCGGAACGCGGTTGCCGCAGCGGCTGCCGCTGGGGCCGGTGCGGTGGGTCTCGGGACGCTGGTCGCGGCTGCGGCGAGCACCGCGGCGGCGGACGTGACCGGGATCATCCTCGCGAGCGTGATCGCGGCGCTCGGCTTCTTCATCATCCCCGCGAAGCGGAGCCACGCGAAGGCGGAGATGCGACGCAAGATCGCCGACGTGCGGGCGCGACTGTCGGCCGCGCTTCACAAACAGTTCGAGGAAGAGATCGTGCGCAGCGCCGCGCGCATGCAGGAGAGCGTCGCGCCGTACAGCCGCTTCGTGCGGGCGGAAGGCGACAAGCTGCGCGAGACCGAAACGCGCCTCGGTCAGCTTGCCGCCGATTTGCACAAAGTCCGCGAGCGCGTCGACGCGCTCGCGGCGTAACCGTCCCGGCGCTCAGCGCGGGCGCGCTTCGATCACGGAGAGCGCCGACTGGGTCGGCACGATGCGGGCCAGCTCGTAGCCGTTGGCCGCGAACAGCGCCCGGAACTCGTCGGCCGTGCGTTCCTTGCCCCCCGGCATCACGAGCATCTCGAGATCGATCAGCTTGCCGAAGTCGGGTGCATTGCCCGGCGCAATCACCGAGTCCAGCAGGATCACGCGCCCGTTCGGCGGGAGCACCTTCCGGATGTTTCGCAGGATCAGCCCCGCGCGCTCGTCATCCCAGTCGTGGATGATGTGCTTCATCAGGTACGCATCTCCGCCGGCGGGCACGTCCTTGAACATGTCCGTGACGACGCAGGTGACGCGATCGGCGAGGCCAATCGTCCGGAGGCGTTCGCGCGCGCCGGCGATGACGTGATCGAGGTCGCAGAGAATGCCGCGCATCTGCGGATGGCGCGACAGCACGCCGGAGAGGACGCCGCCGTGGCCGCCGGCGACGTCGACGAGCACCTTGATGTCGCTGAAGTCGTAGGCCTCGAGCACCGCGGGAATGATCATCCCGCTGAAGTTCGTCATCGCGTCGTTGAAGATGCCGGACAACTCCGGGTCGCGCGTGAAGTACTCGAACACCGGCATCCCCGCCGTCTTCTCGGCCGCGGGCGTGCCGGTCGTCAGCGAGTGCATGATGTCGGCGTAGACCCGCAAGTGAAACGGCTCACAAATCCACCGGATCATCGGGTAGAGCGAGCCGGGCACGTCGCTGCGAAGCATCGCGGCGGCCGCGTTCGACGCGAACTGCCGGGGCGCGGTTTCTTCGAACACGCCGACGCTCGCGACCGCCCGCAAGACGCGGTAGAGCGGCTCTTCTTTCACGTCCGTCTCATTCGCGAGATCGCTGACCGACCGCGGACCTGACGCAAGGCGGTCCGCGATTCGAAGCTGCACCGCGACCTGCAGGGCGGTCGATACGATGTAGCTGGTGGCAAGCTGGAAAAGGTGTTGTGCGGTTTGCTGCTGTTGCTGCTGCTCGTCCAGAGCGGGTTTCTCAACGACGGGTGCCAACGGGGACCTCCATGGAATCGCTCGATACGCAACCACTTACGAACAGCCAGATTATCAGGTTCCCCTGGAGTGCAGGATGACGGTAGGGCGCCTCTTCAGAGACGCCGAGCGGCTGACATGGCTAAGCGATCGCGTCGCTGGGCGTCGGCTGGCGAACCATGATCGCGCGCGCGTACAGCAGCGAGAACCCCGCGCGCTGCACGTTCTCCTGTGACTTCGACGCCGGCTGTGTGGTGACGATGGCGATGTCGCAGCCGCTCTCGGCGGCATCGACGAGCCGCGCGCGCAGCAGCGCCGACTGCACGCCTCTCCGGCGGTGTTCGGGCAGCGTCGCGGCGCCGGCGAGCTGGGCGATGCCGTCGATGATCCGCAGCGATCCGCCGCCTGCGAGCACGCCGTCGCGATGCGCGACGTATTGCACGAGCCCCGGGATCCGCGACACGTCGTCGAAGACACGTTCGAGCGTTTCGCGCGGATACGATTCGTGCGACGGCGGACCGTCGAAGACGTCCGGAACGGAGAATCCGGTGGTCACCACGTCGATCCAGTCGGGCAGTTCGCCCTCGTCCATGCGGCGAACCGACACGCCGGTCGCTTGATGGCGTGCGTACTCGTTTGCTGCGCGATCGACGGCGGCCGGCGACAGCTCGAGGCCGAGCACGTGCTCGAAGTTGACGAGGTGATAGCCGCGCCTGGCAAGGAGCGTCGCGATCCGTGTATCCGCGAGCACCGAGAACTCGACCTGCAGCGGCGCCTGCCGCGCGTCGAACTCGCGCTCGACGGCGGTCAGCACGTCCTCGTCCAACCCGTCGAAGCCAAGGCCGGCGAGCTTGTTGTACGGCGCGTTGGGTCCGCCGTAAACGGCGCTCGTGCCCCCAACCGGTGCAATCAACGTGTCGGGATGCCGAATTTTCGCGACCTCGGCGAACGCGCGGGCGGTCGAGCACTCGGCATGTTCCACGCGCGCCGCGAGCGAAGCGGTTGCCATCAGCATGGCCAGTAGTATGCAGTAGACAGCACGTAGGCCGGGTCTTCAGACCCGGCGGACAGTTCTTCGCATGTCTGCTCTATTTTCCAAGCTCACGCTTCGCGACGTCACGCTCAGAAACCGGATCATCGTCTCGCCGATGTGCATGTACTCGAGCGACGACGGCTTCGCGAATGACTGGCACATGGTGCACCTCGGAAGCATCGGGTGCCGTTTGCCGAGCGCAGCCGCCGCGACGCAGGCATCCTGACGGCGGCGGTGGGGATGATCACCACCGGCGCGCAAGCGGAGCAGATCCTCCACCTCGGTCAGGCCGACGCGATCGTTCTCGCGCGCGCGCTGCTGCGCGATCCGTACTGGCCGATGCACGCGGCGATGGAACTGGGCGACGAGGTGCATCCGCCCGTTCAATACCAGCGCGCCTTTCCACGGAAGCACGCGTAGCGCGCGTGGCGTTTGTGGTTGCCGGGTCTAAAGACCCGGCCTACGTGGAACATGACCTGATGACGAGTGCGCAACCGTGACAGTTTGTGGTGCGGGGCGCGCAACCCTGACAGATGTAGGGCGGGTCTTTAGACCCGCCGGGGTGTGAGGCGCTGTATACTGCTGACAACGGCTGCGTGGCGCGGCCGTCACGGAGACCCGGCACGGCGTCCGGGAGGGGCCGCATGATCCGCCTGATCGAATCTTCCTCTACAGCCCGACGTCTGGTCGATGCGCGCGCCTTTGCCGCGGAGCACGCGCGACGCGGCGACGTGTTGATCGTCGGCGCCTCACGCGGTGCGGCCGACGACCTCGCGCGCCACATCGCGGTCGCCGCCGGCGCCGCCATCGGGCTGCACCGATTCAGCTTCACGCAGCTGGCCGCGCGCCTTGCCGCGCCCGTGCTGGCCAATCAGGAGCTCGCGCCCTCCTCCAGCCTGGCGACAGAAGCGGTCGCGGCCCGCGCGGCGTTCGATGCCGCGCGCGATCGCGCGCTCGCCTACTTCGACCCGGTTGCCGCGACGCCCGGCTTTCCCCGCGCGCTTGCCCGGACGCTGCAGGAAATCCGGCTCGCGGAGGTCGATCGCGATCGCCTGGCGGCGTTGAAGCTGAGTGGGCCGGACCTCGTCGATCTGCTCGAACGTTTCGAGCAGCAGTTCGCGTCTGCGAACGCCGTCGACCGCGCGACCTTGTTCGAGGCCGCCGCGGCGGCGCTTGCGTCAGACGAGAACGCGACCTATTCGGGCGTGCCCGTGGTGCTGCTCGACGTCCCGCTGGATTCGCCGATCGAGTTTGCGTTCGTGCGCGCACTGATCGCTCGCGCGCCTGACGTGTTGATCACCGTCCCCTTCGGCGACATTGCCGCACTGAGACGGTTGGAATCGATCGGCCTTGCGCCGGAAGTGCTCGAAGAGGAGGGCGATCGCGACCTCGTGGCGCTCCGGCGCAACCTTTTTGCCACGCGTCAGCCGCCGATGCGCGAGGCGCGCGGCGACGTCACCTTCTATTCCGCGCCAGGGGAAGGGCGCGAGTGCGTCGAGATCGCGCGGCGGATTCTCGGCGAAGCACGCGCGGGCGTGCCGTTCGACGAGATGGCCGTGTTGCTTCGCTCGCCCGACCGCTACGTCGGCCTGCTCGAACACGCGCTCGCTCGCGCGGGCGTCCCCGCGTGGTTCGACCGCGGCACTCGTCGTCCCCATCCGGCGGGGCGCGCCTTCCTCGCCATCCTCGCGTGCGCGTGCGAGAAGCTGTCGGCGCGCCGCTTTGCTGAATATCTGTCGCTCGGCCAGGTGCCGTCGCTCGACGAAGCGTCGCCTTCCGCCGCGTTCGTGTTGCCGGACGATGAAGTCCTGCGCGCGGTCGTCGAGCCTGATGACGTGCCCGCCGACGACGAACTGTCGAACCCGGATCAAGAAAGCTCCTTCGACTCTTCGCCTCCTTCGATTCCTTCGATTTCTTCGATTCCTTCCCCGGAGGCGGCGGTGGTGCACGGCACGCTGCGCGCACCGTGGAAGTGGGAAACGCTGATCGTCGAGTCGGCAGTCATCGGTGGCGATCCCGCGCGCTGGCATCGTCGGCTCAGCGGCCTGGCGCGCGAGTATCAGGTGCGGCTCGCCGAGGAGCGGAAGGACGATCCCGATTCCCCGAAGGCGGCCCGCATCGAGCGTGACTGGCGGAACCTCGGGCACCTGCGCGCCTTCGCGCTGCCGATCATCGACCTGCTGGCGTCGTGGCCGGCCAGCGCGACCTGGGGGGCATGGCTCGATCGGTTTGCCGCGCTCGCGCCGATGGTCCTGCGCCAGCCCGAACGGGTGCGGCGCGTCATCGAGCAGTTGCGGCCGATGAGCGCGATCGGACCGGTGCCGCTCGACGAGGCGCGCGACGTGATTGCCGATCGCCTGCGCTCGATGGAGATCGATCCGCCGCGGAGCCGCTACGGCCGCGTGTTCGTCGGCAGCCCGCACCAGGCGCGCGGGCGGGCGTTTCGCGTCGTGTTCGTTGCCGGCCTCGCCGAGCGGATGTTTCCCCAGCGTCCGCACGAAGACCCGATGCTGCTCGACGCCGAGATGCGCATTCCGCTCGGCGCGGGACTGGTCGTCCAGGAGGATCGCGCCCGGACCGAGCGGCTGCTGCTCCGGCTGGCGGTGGGCGCCGCGACCGACCGCCTCTGGCTGTCGTACCCGCGAATCGAGATGGCGGAGTCGCGGCCGCGCGTCCCGAGCTTCTACGCACTCGATGTCATGCGCGCGATCACCGGCCAGGTGCCGAAGCACGAGGCGCTGCAGGAGGCGGCGGCGGCCGCGGGCGGGGCCGGCCTGGCGTGGCCTGCGCCAGACGATCCGTCCGCGGCGATCGACGATCTCGAGCACGACCTCGCGGTCCTGCGAGAGCTGCTGCAGGTCGAGCCGCGCGCGCGCGTTCGCGGCCACGCCCATTACCTGCTGCGGCTGAATGATGCGTTGAAGCGCTCGGTATCGGCGCGCTGGGCGCGCGGGCGATCGATGTGGACGCAGTACGACGGGATCACGCGGGTCACCGGCATGACGCGTCCGCTGCTCCAGACGCAGCGGCTCGGCGCGCGCCCGTACTCGTTGTCGGCGCTGCAGAAGTTCTCCGCGTGCCCGTACCAATTCCTGCTCTCGGCGATTTATCGCCTCGAGCCGACGGACGAACCGGAGCCGTTGCAGAAGCTCGACCCGTTGACGCGCGGGTCGATCTTCCACGAGATGCAGGCGACCTTCTTCCGCGCCTTGAAAAAGGACGGGCGCTTGCCGCTGACCGAGCGCGACATGCCGCACGCGCTTGCGACGCTCGACGCGGTCGTCGCCGATGTCGCGGCGCGGTATCACGAAGATCTCGCGCCGGCGATCGAACGCGTGTGGGAGGACGAGATCGCCGACCTCGCGCGTGATCTGCGGGTCTGGGTCCGTCGCCTGCCGCAACTCACTGGCTGGGAGCCAACGCACTTCGAGTTCGCCTTCGGGCTGTCGGACGAGGGACGCGATGCCGCCAGCCTCCCGGACCCGATCCTCGTCGACGGACGGTTCAAGCTGCGCGGCTCGATCGATCTGATCGAGCAGAAGCAGGCGGCCCCAACCCGCATCCTCCGCGTCACCGATCACAAGACCGGCCGCAACCGGACGACCTGGAAGACGGTGATTGGGGGCGGCGCCATCCTCCAGCCGGTGCTGTACAGCATGGCCGTGGAGCAGGCATTCGATACGCAGGTTGAATCGGGGCGCCTGTTCTACTGCACCTCGGCCGGCGGGTTCGTCGACCACGAGATTCCGATCAACGACGCGACCCGGCGCGCCGCCCTGGAAGCGCTGGAAATCATCGACCGCGCGATCGAGCTCGGGTTCCTTCCCGCCGCGCCGCAGGAGCGCGCGTGCACGTGGTGCGACTTCCGCTCCGTCTGCGGACCCGGCGAGGTGCGGCGCGTCGCCGGCAAACCGCGCGAGAAGCTCGGCGACCTCGACGCCTTGCGGGAGATGCCATGAGTGCCAGGCCCGATCAGGCGGCGCGCGCCGCGATCGCGAACGCCCTCGACGACACGCTCGTCGTCGAGGCCGCGGCCGGCACCGGCAAGACCACGGAGCTCGTCAACCGCATCGTGCGCATCCTCGCCGAAGGCAAGGCGCAGGTGCAGAACATCGTCGCCGTGACCTTCACGGAGAAGGCGGCCGGCGAGCTGAAACTGCGGCTGCGCGAAGCGCTCGACGCGGCACGACAGAAAGCGGGATCGTCCGAGCCTCTGAACGCCGCGCTGGCCGGGCTCGAGGAAGCGCACGTCAGCACGATTCACGGGTTCTGCGCGGAGCTGCTGCGCGAGCGTCCCGTCGAAGCGCGCGTCGATCCCCTGTTCACCGTGCTCACCGAGCCGCAGGCCGAGCGGCTGTTCGACGAGGCGTTCGGCGCCTGGCTGCAGACCGAGTTGCACGCGCCTCCCGAAGGGATTCGCCGCGCGCTGCGTCGATCGGTCTGGCAGGGATTCGGTGCGACGCGCGAGGAGACCCCGATCGATCGCCTGCGGCGCGCCGCATGGGAGCTGGCGCAGTGGCGCGACTTCCACGGCGCGTGGACGCGGCGTCCGTTCGAACGTGACGCGGCCATCGAGCACGCGATCGAGCAGGTGCGCGCGTTTGCCGCGCTCAGCGATTGTCCGTCGTATGCCAAGGACCCGTTGTTCCTGGACACGGCGGCCGCGCGTCACCTGACCGCGGAGATTGCGATGCAGCGCGACTTCCACGTGAAGGTGGACGCGACGGAATCGCCTCGCGCTGAGGGATCCCGTAGCTTCCGGCTTCAGCCGGAAGAGACCGCCGACTACGATGGCTGGGAAGCCCGTCTCGTCGACCTCTCGCGCGACCGCAACTTCTGCAGGGCACGTCCGGGACGCGGTCCGGGGTATCGGCAGGGCGTCACGCGTGCCCAGGTGCAGAGCGCGCACGAGGCGCTGCGCGCGACGCTGGATCAATTCCGCCTCGCTGCGGACGCCGATCTCGCGGCCGCGCTGCAGCGCGAGCTGTCGGGCGCGATCGAACGCTACGAGCACCTGAAGGCGCGCGCCGGCGCGCTCGATTTCCTCGACCTGCTGCTGAAGGCGCGCGACCTCGTGACGGGCAACGCCGGCGTGCGCCGGGGCTTTCAGACCCGCTTCACGCACATCTTCGTCGACGAGTTCCAGGATACCGATCCCCTGCAGGCGGAAATCCTCCTGCTGCTCGCGGCGAGCGACCCAGCCGCGACCGACTGGCGGACCATCGAGCCGGTCCCCGGCCGCCTGTTCATCGTCGGCGATCCCAAGCAGTCCATCTATCGCTTCCGTCGCGCGGATGTCGGCATCTATCGCGAGGTCTGCCGACGACTCGAGGCCTGCGGCGCCAGACGTGTGCAGTTGACGACGAGCTTCCGGAGCGTGCCCGAAATCCAGGCGTTCGTGAACGCCGCCTTCGCGCCGGTGATGACCGGCGACGACGCGACGCTGCAGGCAGAGTACGTGCCGCTTGCGCCGAGCCGCCCGCCGCTGAACGGCCGGCCGGCCGTGATTGCGCTGCCGGTCCCGGAGCCCTACGGCTCGCGCAACATGTCGGCGATGGCGATCGAGAAGTCGCTGCCGGACGCGGTCGGTGCCTTCGTCGAGTGGATCGTCAACGACAGCGGGTGGCACATTCGCAGCCGCGACGTCTGCATCCTGTTCCGCCGTTTTGTGAGCTTTGGGTCTGACGTCACCGAGCCGTATGCCCGGGCGCTGGAGGCGCGCGGCGTGCGCCACGTGCTGGTCGGCGGCAAGACCTTTCACGAGCGCGAAGAGGTCGAGACGATCCGCGCCGCGCTCGCCGCGATCGAGTGGCCGGACGACGAGCTGTCGGTGTTTGCGACCTTGCGCGGCGCGCTGTTCGCGATCGGCGACGAGGAGCTGCTCGAGTGGAAGCAGCGCTTCGGCGGGTTCCATCCGTTCCGCATCCCGCAGCCGTTCCGTGACGAGCCGGATCCGGAGGTCAGCCACCTGCGCCCGATCGCGGACGCGCTGATGCTGCTGCAGCGGCTGCATCGGCGCCGCAACTACATTCCCGTCGCCGACACTTTGCAGCAGCTGCTCGATGCCACGCGGGCGCACGTCGGTTTGGTGCTGCGCAGTGCCGGTGAGCAGGCGCTCGCCAACGTCCTGCACGTCGCGGAGCTCGCCCGCCAGTACGAAGTGAGCGGCGGATTGTCGTTCCGCGGGTTCGTCGACGAGCTGCGGATCGCGGCGGAAAGCGCGCAGGCCGCCGAAGCGCCCATCCTCGAAGAGGGCAGCGACGGCGTCCGCATGATGACCGTGCACAAGGCGAAGGGACTCGAGTTTCCGGTCGTCATTCTCGCCGACCTGACCTGCAAGCTGTCGCGTCCCGAAGCGGGCCGCTGGCTGAATCCCGAGGCGAACCTCTGTGCGCTGAAGCTGGGGGGCTGGTCGCCGATCGATCTGCTGCTCCACGACGCGGAGGAATCGGCGCGCGACAAGGCCGAAGCGCAGCGTCTGGCCTACGTCGCCGCGACGCGCGCGCGCGACGTGCTGGTGGTCCCCGCGATTGGCGACGGCCCGTATGAAGGCGGCTGGCTCGATCCGCTGATGTCCGCCGTCTATCCGCCCGAATCGCAGCGGCGCAAGCCGGTCGCCGCGCGCGGGGTTCCGCCCTTCAAGTCGAAAGACACGGTGCTCGCGCGCCCTGAGGGGGACCCGGCATCGCCCCGAACGGTCGCACCCGGAACGTTCGCGTTCGGCGACTATCACGTCACCTGGTGGGACCCGCGGGCGCTGAATCTCGGCGCCGTCTCGTCGTTCGGCCTTCGCCGCGACGACTTGATCGTGAAGGACGGCGACATGTTTGCTGTCGAGGACCGGCTCGCCGCCTACGAGCAGTGGCGCGCGGAACGCGCCGGGGTGATCGCGCAGGGCTCACGCGCGTCGCTGCAGGTGACGACCGCGACCGCGCTTGCGGCGGAGCTCGCGCGCGCCGGGATCGACGAGCCGCTCGGCGCCGGCATTCAGATCGTCGAGCTTGCCGGGGCCGAAGGGCGCCCGCGCGGCACGCGCTTCGGCACGCTCGTCCACGCGGTACTCGCCACCGTGCCGCTCGACGCGGCCGCCGACGTGATCCAGCGCACGGCCTCGACGACCGGGCGCGTGATCAATGCGCCCGCCGACGAGGTGCGCGCGGCCGTCGAAGTGGTGAAGCGGGTGCTGGCGCACGATCTGATCGGCCGGGCTCGCGCCGCGAGCAACGTGCGGCGCGAGACGCCGCTCGCCTGGGTCGAGCGCGACGGCACGCTGGTCGAAGGCGTCATGGACCTCGCGTTCGACGAAGGCGCGGAGACCGTCGTGATCGACTTCAAGACCGACCACGAGCTCGCCTCCGGCGAAGCGCGCTACCGCGCGCAGCTCCAGCACTACGCGGACGCCGTCACGCGCGCGACCGGGCGCGTCACCTCAGGCGTTCTGTTCAAGGTGTGAGACCCCGCCTCGGAACGGGGACACTCACAGTTAATCGACGCGCTCGTTTAACTGTGAGGGTCCCGGTTCTGGCCGCGACGAAATCGTAAGTCTCCGCCAATTTCGTGATCGCGGCCTGCAGCCCGACACGCCTCCCGCCGACAATACTGCACGTATCTGCCCGGAATTGTGCGATCAGGCCGGCGACGCGAGTGGGAACGAGTGTTGCCTTCCAAGCCGATACATCCTCCACGTCACCATGGCGGTGGGGCGGGCGTATGGTCCCGTCCTGCCGCCTTCGTCAGTCAAGGGCGCGCAATGAACCTGTTTTCGGCCTTCGCCAGCGATGTCGCGATCGACCTGGGTACCGCCAACACCTGTGTCTTCGCGCGCGGCCGCGGCATCGTCCTGAACGAGCCGTCGATCGTCGCCTTCAACACGGCCAACGGCCAGATTGAGGCCGTCGGCACCGAGGCCCACGAGATGCTCGGACGCACGCCCCCCAACATCAAGGCGATCCGGCCGATGAAGGACGGCGTGATCGCGGACTTCGACGCGGCGGAGAAGATGCTGACGCACTTCATCAAGAAGGCGCACGGCAAGCGCGCGTTCATGCGGCCGCGGCTGGTGATCGGGGTGCCGCCGGAGATCACGCAGGTCGAGCGCCGGGCGGTAAAGGACAGCGGGTTCCGCGTCAAGGCGAGCGAGGTGCACCTGGTCGACGAGCCGATGGCGGCGGCGATTGGCTCGGGCCTGCCGGTGACGGATCCGGCGGGCAACATGATCATCGACATCGGCGGCGGCACGACCGACATTGCCGTCATCTCGATGGCCGGCACGGTCTACGGCCGATCGCTGCGCGTCGCCGGCGACGCGATGGACGAAGCGATCATGCAGTACATGCGCAAGAGCTGCAGCCTGCTGATCGGCGAGCGCACCGCGCAGCAGATCAAGTTCGATCTCGGATCGGCGGCGCCGCTCGACAAGCCGCTGATGATGGAAGTGAAGGGGCGCCACCTCGTCGAAGGCGTGCCGCGCACGGTCACGATCTGCGACAGCGAGATCCGCGAGGCGCTCTCGGAGCCGCTCCGTCAGATCGTTCAGGCGGTGCGCGACGCGCTCGAGCGGATTCCGCCGGAGCTGTCGGCCGACATTTACGACCGCGGCGTGGTGCTCACGGGCGGCGGCGCGCTGCTGCGCAACCTCGATAAGCGGCTGCGCGACGAGACCGGGCTGCCGGTGCTCGTGGCGGAGAATCCGCTCACCTCGGTGGTGGTGGGCGCCGGCAAGATCCTCACGGATCTGCCGCTGCTGCGAAAGGTGTCGCTCGACTAACCACCACGGATAGACACGGACGTACACGGATTAGATAAAGAGCGCGCGCTGTGGCGGGACCGCACAGCGCGCACACCACGCCGAGGCGTAATCAACGCGCCGAAAGCGTGATCCCGCGCGCGCGGTGCCCTCGCGTCGTTTCCTGGATTCCCCTGCAAAACCCAAGGAATTCCTTCGATCCGGCCGGCGGCACGGCCGTTGCTCTCATACGCAGGTCTCAACCCTAATGGAGGTTCTTCGGAGATGACCCGCACAATCGGGGCGGCTGTTGGTGTGATCGTGATCCTGTTGTTCTTTGCGACGCTCTCGGTGGAGCATCATCGCTTTTTTCAGGACGCGCCCAAGAACGCCATCCTCGCGCGCCGCTAAAAGCCCTGCATACCTAACCGGCACGCGCAGGCTCAGACCTGCGCGTGCGATTTTCCGGCATTTACCACCAGCGTTCGCGCGCGCCGCAGCGCGCGGAACCACCACCACGCGGTTGCGCCGACCAGCAGCGCCGCGAGTACCGATCCGCCGAGCGCACCGGGATGCGTCCGTTCGAGACCCCGTGCGAGCGTGCTGACGATCGCGAGCGTCCCGAGCGCAATCGGCACCATCGTCAGATCGGATCGCAGCAGCAACACGTAGGCGGCAACCAGCGTGGCGCCCAGGACGACTCCGCCGAGCGCCCATCCAGCGATATGCGATCCCGCGGGCAGTCCTCCGGCGAGCAGCCCGACGATCGCGACGAAGATCACGGCCGGCAGGCGGCGATGGGTCCACCCGCGTGTGACGTACTCGATCGCGGCAAGGGCCGCCGTCAGGACGGCGGTGCGCGTCAGCAGGGCGGTAATCGGGTCGAGCGCGATCTTCACCATCGGCACGCTGGCGCCGAGCGCCGACACATCGGGGAAGTGCGCCCACACCGGCGTGCGGAGCGCGGCCGCGGCCGCCGACGCCGCCGCGGCGACGAACCCGGCGGCGATGCCCAGGCGCATCGCATCAGCGTCGCTCAGCGTCGAGACGCCGCCGAGCGCATGCGGCAGCGCGCCGAGTGCGAGTCCCACCAGCACGGAAATCAGCGTCAATCCGACGAGCGCCACCGCCATGCCGCCGATGACCTGAAGCTGCAGCGGCGCCGCGGTGCTGAGCGCCGCCAGCACGGTGGGCCAGTTGTTGGCGGTCCTGACGAGCGAGACGAGCAGCATGATCGCGGCGCCCGCGAGGAACAGCCGTGGCGTGTAGCGGCGCCGGCTCCAGGCGATCATGCCGGTCACGGCCGCGCCCACGAGCATCCCCGCGAACAGCAACGTCTGCAGGATCTGCAGAACGAGATTGCGGGTGCCGGCGGCGCGCTGCTGACGCTGCCAGTCTTCAGGGATGTAGATGAATCTCCCTGCCGACGCGATCTCGTCCCCCGCGACCACGACCTCGATGCGCGGTTCGCCTTTCGGCAGCGGAGCGATCGTCGTATCGACGAACGTGAACGTCCAGTCGGTGCGCGCCTTCAGCCGCGCCGGCTTCGCGGAGACCTCCCGCACCTGCTCGCGCGTCAGGCCGAATCGCTCGGCGATCGCGTGTAGCGCGAGCGCCCGTGCCGCGCCCTCCTCGAGCGACTTCCCGGCGCGTCCTTCAGGCACACGATGCTGCAGCCCACGGACCTCGCCTGCCGGCGTCACATAGAGACGCCATTCTTCGGCGCGCTCGGCCACGTCTCCCTGGAACGATGCGACGCGCACGTTCCAGCGCGGCCCCGGCAAGTATCGGCCGACGAGCTCGGTGCGCCGCGCTTCTCCCGCCGTCTCCGAGACGAACTCGTGGCCGCCGCCGCTCCCATCGTCTGGTGTGGGCATGACGCGCCAGCGCGGAGCGAGCGTCACGCCGCGCTGCGCGATAGCCTGCCGGGCCCGATCCGCCGCGTCGCTCGACGGCACGTTCAACGGCGTGGTGTTCGAACGATTCGTGACGGCGAGGATGACGAACACGACCGCGCTGACCGCACCAACGGCAAGCCACGCGGTCTTGGCCCGCGCGCCGAGTGTGCCGTGTGAGACCGGCAGAACGGCGGCGGGACGTTCGACCGCCGGTGGCGGCGTCCATGCCGCGTTGTAGTCCGCGGGCGATAGCTCCGTCCAGTGGCCCACTTGCACGCGCCGCCAGAGCACCACCCACAGCGGCACCAGCGTCATCACGACAACCATCGCCTTCTGGATCCAGAGGCCGGGCGCGTGCGCGAGGAAGATCGGCAGCGCGAACCAGACGACGTCGAATGCGAAATGCAGCACGATGCCGGGAAGCAACCCGAAGTAGAGATAGAGCAGGCCGAAGCCGATCGACGGGACGATCAACTCCACCGGCCGCGCAAACGACGGCTGATTGGGATACGGTGCGTGACCGGCGCCGAAGACGACCGCCTGCACGATGAACCCGAGGACCAGGAACAGGCGGCGCTGTCCGAAGCGATCGCCGATCAGCGCGGCCCCGGCAATCGGCACGGCGCGGAAGAGCGCCTCCTCCCAGAATCCCGCCTGGAAGGAGTTCGCGATCGCCGACAGCCAGGGCGCGTAGGTGGCGAGCACGTCGGGATGGAGCAGGGCTTCCGCCGGCGACCACCACCCCAGCGTCTTGGTCGCGACGAGATACAGGAGCACGTCGTACGCGAAGAAGATCGAGACGAGCAGGTAGCCGCCCACCGTGCGTCCCAGAATCTGAACGGACGCGCCCGGCTCGCGCGACCAGGCGCGCCAGAATTGCGGATGGTGGCCGAACGCGCGGCGCGTCAGCGTCTCGGCGGCGACGAACGACAACCCGAAGAACACCGAGAAGCCGACGAAGCCCGCGATCACCGTGGCGATCTGCTGCGCGAGGAAGGTCGACCGCGGCAGCGCCGTGTCATACGTCATCCAGATCAGCGGCAGCTCATTGATGGCGGCGAGCGCCTGCATCGCGCCGACCGCGAGACCCCAGATCGCCGCATGCTTCCAGAGCACGTAGCCCTTGCGCAGCATGAAGAACAGCCCGATCCCGATCCCGCCGAGCACATAGAGCAGCGCCATCCCGACTACGGAGCCGATCCCGATGGCTTCGTTCGCGGACCGCATGCTGGCGTAACGGCGGCTGAACGCTTCCGGGATCTGGATGAACGGGGTGACCTCGGTGAGGCGATCGCCGGAGACGACGAGACGAAGGCGGTAGCGTCCTTCGTTGAGCGTCGGCGACGGGCGTTCGTAGGTGAGCGTGTGATCGACGCGGCCGCCGGTGCGCCGCTCCTGTCCCTGCTCGACGAGTGTGAACTGGGAGAAGTCGACGTGCCAGCGCGCCGCGGCGTCGCGCTCGGCAAGGGCCCGCGCGTCCGCCGCGGCGATCGCCGCCCCGGGCGCGTCTTCCTTCAGCTTCTCGATGAACCCGTAGGGCGTGCCGTCGGGTGTAAAGCGGATCGTGGTCTCGTTCGCTTCCGCTTCCTTGAAGTGCCGCACCCGCCACGTGTAGGCCGAGTACAGGCCGCTCTTCATCATCTCGGTGAAGGCGTCCTTGCCGCCGCCTTCGAGCTCGACGAACGTCTGCGCCTCGTCGTCCAGCGCAAAGGATGCGGCCTGGCGGAAGTCGGGCGGGCCAAGGCGATCGCGCTGCATGATCGTACGCGCGTCGGTGAGCGCCCGCTCGCGATCCATCGTGATCTCGAGCGACACGATCGAAAACGCCTGCGGGAAATAGCGGATGCCGATGAACGTTGCGCCCATCGAGACGAGCGCGAACGCGATCCAGAACAGGGGGCGCTTCACGTTGGCTCCTTCAGCTCGTCGCTTTCTTGTCCGCGCCCTTCAGTACCGGCGCGGCAACCGCCGCGAGATCGTCGTTGCCGTGTCCAGCCGCAATCGCCTCGTCCATCCGCGCCGCGACCGAGGGCAGCACGGCGAGCGGTTCGGCGCCCGCGGCTTCCAGCATCAGCCGGACGTCCTTCCTCGCCATCGTGAGCGCGAAGCTGGGTGAGAAGTCGCCCCGCGCCATGCGCTGCCCGCGCGCGAGCACCGGACCGGCGAAGTTCCACTTCGAGAACACCTGGAGTGCATCCGGCGGATTGATCTCGTTGGCGACGGCAATGGCGAGGATGTCGGCGAGGCCGCCGCTGATCGCGAACAGCATGGCGTTGCCGAACAACTTGTATGCGGCCGCGAGGTCCGGACGTTCGCCGACGTACCACGCCTCGCCCGTCATCTTCTCGAGCGCGCCGCGGACGGCGGTGTAGTCGGCCTGCGCGGCGGCGATCATCATCACGCCGGCCGTGCCCTCGCGCGCCATCTGCGGCGACATGAAGACGGGTGCGTGCACGAATCGCACGCCGCGCTGGCGGAGGCGCGCGGCGCGGGCCCGGGTGCCGGATGGTGAAGTGGTGGAATGATCGACGACGAGCGTGTCGTGCGCGAGCGCGGGGAGAACGCGCTCGAGTACTGCATCCACCGCCGCGTCGTCCTGCAGGACGAGATGAACGCGCGCCGCGCCGGCGACCGCTTGTTCCGGCGTCTCGGCGACCGCGGCGCCAAGCCGCTCGAGCGCTCGGGCCTTCGAGATCGTCCGGTTCCAGACCGTGACCGCGAGGCCGTTAGCCCGCGCCCGCTCGACCATTCCGGCGCCGAGCAGTCCGGTTCCGAGAAACGCCACTCGTTCCACGCGTCACCTCCGCGTGGATTTTATAACCGCACGCGACCGGCTAGCCGCGGCTCACCGTGATCGTGGCGGTTTTGACGCTCGTGTTCCCCACCGCATCCTTGCACGTCACCGTGATCGTGTATGTGCGGGTTTTACCTTTGCCGGAGCGGCTTGCATTGAGGAGGACATGATGCGTGTCGACGAGGATCCATTGCAGGTCATCATAGCCATCGCCGTCCGAATCGACCCCGCTTTGCAGCAAGCTCGTGAGATCGGTGCCCGAGCCGAGGGTGGACGCCGCGACGGAGAGGGTGCACGTGACGGCGTTGCATCCGTCAATCGACGTGTAGTCGACCGTAACGGGCACCCAGTCGCCGATGGAACGTCGGGCCGTGAGCGTCAGGCCGTCGATCGACGGCGCCGTCGCGTCCACCACCGTGACCGTTCCGGCGGCCTGGCTGAAGGCGCCGCTCGGATCCGTCGCGGTCATCAGTACGTTGGTCGTGCCGATCGGGTAGGGTCCCGGCGGCGCCTGCGCGATGACGAGCGCGTCGCCGTCGGGATCGGTGCTGCCCTTGTCGATCGACGCTGGCGCCTGGCACGTCAGCGCGTCGGCGGGCGCGGTGACGTCCTGCGTCGACGCGACCGGCGGACGGTTCGGCGGCGCGCACGCACCCATGCATGCACCCGTGACCGTCAGGGTGTAAGGCGTTCGGGACGGTGCTCCGGGCGTGACGTCGTGCACGTCCACGGCGAACGGCACGCCGCCGCCAGGATGATCGAAGGAGAACGTGCGATATAGCGAGCTGGCGCCCGCGTCCGCGCGATAGTTCTGCGTCACGTCCCCAGGATTGAACGTCGGCGAGTACGCGGCGCTGAACAGGTTGATCGCGTCGTTCCCCGTCAGCGTGACGGTCACGCACGACGGTGTGCTCACCGCGCAGGTGTTGAAGGTGTAGGCGTCGAAGCGGCGGTCGCTGGGGACGGCAATCGGATTGGCCGCGAGCACCGGCGGTGGCTTCTGCACGCCGCACACGCTCGGGATGCTGTCACGGTTCAATCGGAACGCCTGCACTCCGGTGGCCGTCGTGACGCCGGCGCTCGCGACGGCCGTCGTGCCGTCGAGCGCCTTCGAGACGCGATACGACGTCACGCCGATCGGCACGTCGAACTGGAACACGCGTGGACTCGGTCCACCCGCGTAATTCACCGTCAGCGTGAATGATGCAGCGTTCGGACACGGGAAATCGCTCGCGATCGTCACGAGGATCGGCGCGGCGATGGACGTGCCCCCGACCGCGAGGTCGCCGTAGGCGCGACTCGCGTTGCCCTCGATCGTGATGCCCGGGGTCGACGACGTGAGCGTGGCGCTGACACCGGCAGCCGGCGTGTTGCCGAAATTCGCGAGCGGGATCGACAGGCGCACGCCTTCACCCGCTTCGGGCACGCCGTTGCCGTTTCCCGGGTTGTCGGCCGCATCCACCCGCACGACCTCGACGAACGCGGGCGCCGCGGTGCCGAGCGCCCGAAGCGTGTCGGTCGCCATCATGATGCCGGCGCCGGAATCGCGGTCGAAGCCGGGAGCTTCGATGTCGATCGCGGTCGCCACGAGCGCACGCCGCAATACATCTGCCGTGATGCCGGGATTCACGGATTTGACGAGCGCGGCGATTGCCGCCGCATGCGGCGCCGCGGCGGACGTGCCGAAGAACGGACTGCCGATGCCGCCGAGGCCGGTCACCTGCACGCCGTCGGCGGCCGTGAGATCCGGCTTGGCGCGGAGCTCACCGCCGGTGGCGAGCAGGTTGCCGGGCGTATACGGCGTGTTGTCGCCGCGATAGAACACGCGCCGCGGTCCGTCCGAGCTGAACTCCTCGACGACGTTCTGCGCGTTGAACGGCGCGGGAAAAGGGACGAGCGCCGGCGTCGCCGCGATTGCAAATGCGGCGTTCGCCTGTGCGTGTCCGTGCAGCTGACCCGCCGTGCCGATCGAGATGCGGCCGCCGTTCGTGTCGAGATGCAGGAAGCGGGGCAGCGCGGACGGCTTCTTCAAGATGACGAGCAGCTGGCCGGATGCCGCGCCCGTGCCGGAGATCTGCTCGTAGGGATCCTGGGTACCGTTCTGAAGCGTCGTCGAGCTCGCCAGGACAGCGGTGCCCGCCGCATTCAAGCGAAACAGGTCGTAGTCGTTCGTCGACGCGCCGAGCGGATCCGACCAGGAGAGATTGGTTGGGTCAGACGTCGCGATCTTGATGACGTTGGCAATCTGGCCGCCGCCGAAGTCGTGCAGCCGGTTGACGCCGTTCGGTCCGCCGTCGGCGAAATTGCCCTCCCACGTGCCCGACGTGCCGTCGTTGAAGTTGCCGTAGTTGCCGGCCGACGTGAAGTAGAGCGCACCGCTCGCGGTGACAGAGTTCACCGCTTCGCTGATGAGGCCCATATTGCGCGGCGAGACGACGGTGGGCGCCTGGCCGTCGTGAAAAGGCGACTCGACGAAGAAGAACACATCGTCGACGATGACGTCGCAGCCAGCGGCGCGCAGCGCCTTGATGTTCTGCGCGAAGGTCGTGATGCTGGTGACGCCGGTGGCGAAAAACAGCTGGGCGTCGGGCGCGAGGTCGTGCACGATCTCGAGCATCGCAGTGCCTTCGTCGCCGACGCCGGCCTGGCCGGACAGCACCGTCACCGGACCGAGATCGCCGCGCGCCTGACTGGTCGCGAGGCTCGCGACGCCGTCGGAGAGCACACCGATCTTCACGCCGGCGCCGCGCGCGCCGAATGCCGCCCGTGCGGCAAACGCCAGGTGCGTGATGTCGCCTTCGGAGCTGCGGCTTCCCTGGCCGGTGCCCGTTTGCGTGATGTTCGTCGTCTGCTGCTCCTGGGCTCGCATCCGGAACACCGCGGCATCCTGCTTCGGCTGCACGAACACGACCTCGGGGAGCGCGGCGAGCGCTTCGATCCGTTCGATCGCGATGTGCAGGCGCAGGCTGCTGCGATCGGGCGCACGCGACAGCACTTCCGCGCCGAGCGCCGCGAGCGACGCGTCGAGATCCGCGGATGGGGTGACGGTGACATCGACCACGACGTCGCCGTCACTGGCGTACGGGATGTCAGTCACGAGGCGATTGACGCCCGCGGCAATCGCCTGCCCCGTCCGCATCTTCATTTCATAAATGAGCTGCGAATCGATTTTCTGTTCGGTCGGGGAGCGCGACTCCTTCTCTTGAATCAGCGCTTCGATCTGGGCGAGACCGGACGGCGCGATCTGGATCGATCCGGAGGCCGGTTCCTGGGGATTGGCGCTCGCAACAAGGCGGGCCCCCGCCGTGAGGGTCACGACGAGTGCAAGTACACACACGGACACCGAGACTCGGCCGTGGCGGACAGACGTCCACCGACGGCAACGCCGACGAGGCATGCGGGCCAGCTCCTCCGGAGACTAACTTCCCTGGTGAACCTTCATGCTACCGCGGTTGACGCCGCGTCGAGAATAGACCGAACGGGCTAGCAAAAATCCGCGACAACGCAGACTTCCCCAGCTGTCAACGCTTTACCTGCGATTTCCACGATGGCTTCGTCCTGCCGCAACGGCCTGCCGATGACCGTGTGCGTGCTGCGGGAAGAAGATCGCGAATTGTCCGGCGGGAACCGGAACCTCCGCGGGAGGAGCATCGGGGACCGATTGTACATCACGAGTCGGCGTGACCGAGCCCGGCGATTAGTCCGCCCAGGTCTTCAGGAAGTCGGCGTAGGGCATCAGCACCGCGCGTTCGAACGCGGCGTCGAACGGCAGACCGCTGCCAAGGTTCGTGAGCAGGTTGTAGATCGCCATGGGCCCACCGACGTCGATCACCTTTTGTGTTGCTTGCGCGCTCTCGGCGTACGCGAGCCGCGCGTCGTCGCTGCTGAGGCCGGCAAACGATCGTTCGAGTTTCGTCAGCGGAATGAGAGGCGTGTCGCCCCGCACGGGTTCGGGGGCTGTGCCGGCCCGCTCGAATAGCACGGCGAGACCTTCGTTCAGCCACTGGGGCACGCCGCGCGACGCGAGGCCGCGCACGATCGCGTGGGTCAACTCATGGGCGAGCACGCGCTCGAGCTCCGCATCGTCGATCTTGCCGCCGACTGGGATACGGATGCGGCCGTCGAACATGCCGCCGGCCCAGCCCGGGGATTGCGTGACGTCGCGAAACTGCTCCTTCGAATAGAGGAGCACCGGTACGACGTCTCGGGGATATGCGCCAATCGCGCCGCCGATCCGCCAGTAGGCCGTCTCGAGCATCTCGGCAACCCGCGTCGCGAGCGGCTGATCCGGCGGCCCCTCGAACATGATGGTGAAGTGGCTGGCGACGCGCTGCGAGAAGCTGTCGTGGACGGCTGCTTCCCGGCGCCACGCCTCGAGCTTTGACGAGAGCGGTGCGTTGTCGGGCGCGAAGGCGAGCGCTTGCTCGTACACGCCGATGGCGCCACGCAGGTCCGCTTCGCGGTAGAGGATCTCGCCGAGGAGCAGCGCCGCGGCCGTCAGCGACGGCTGCAGCCGCAGCGCGCCCGCGAGATCCTGGCGCGCGTCATCCGTCCTGCCGCGGAGGTGGGCCGCGACGCCCGCCCCCAGCATCGACAGCGGATCGCGCGCGTCGAGGCGCAGCGCTTCGTCGAAGGCGCGGGCCGCATCCTCGGCGTTGCCGGCGCGCAGCGCCTGCCATCCGGCCGCGCTCCACTGCACGGCGGTGCGTGGGCCGGCAGCCTGGACACCAAGCCAGGCACTGAGGAGCGTGACGAGCAGCAGCACGCGGCTAGTGTAGCGCGGTCATGGGAGCTCGTCGCGGAGCCGCCGCGGACGCCGCCGTCCGGGGCGCGCGGACGCCGAGGGGGGCAGGATCAACGCGTGCGCCAGCCACCGCTCCACATCTTCGCGGAAATCGCCGCCCTGGGACCCGAGCCGCGCGCGAATCGACGGCTCCGCCCCGGTGCCCTCGAACAGCTCGACGAACATGTCGACGAGGAACTCGCGGTCGCCGATCGACGTGCGCACGCGGTCGGGCGCCGCGCCGCCCATCTCGATGCCGAAGTGCTCGCCGCGCGATTCGGCCAGCAGCTCCAGGAAAAAGCGATCCGCTTCGATCGGATTGCTCCGCTTTGCCGAGGCGAGGATGCGCGTTTCCTCGCCGTCGCCGTCGCAGTACAGCATGACGCCCGAGGGCAGCGCGATGACCCACGCCTCCCACACCGTCCCGTCCGTCCACTCCATCCGCAACACGGTGCGCGACCGCAGATCGCCTGGATCCAGCATGCCGCCCTCGCCGGCCAGCGCATCGCGGACGATCTCGTCGAGCGGCAGCGGCTCGTGAGGGACGCGAAACGGCCAGAGGTTCTCGTGCGACCGCAACTGCTTGGCCCATCGTTCGAGCGCCTCGATGGCCACCAGACGAAGATGACGCCGGACGAGTGTCATGCGGAGGAGCCGTCGCTGATCAGGGAGGCGACGACCTGGAGCAGGCGGTCCCGTTCGACGGGCTTGGTGACGTGGCGATCGTAGCCGGCGGCGCTCGCGCGGTCGCGGTCGTCCTCGCGCGCGTACGCGGTGACGGCAATCGCCGGCAGTCGCGGCAGCTCCTGCTCGATCTCGTCGCGGCGAATCGATCGGATCAACTCGTAGCCATCCTCGCGCGGCATGCCGATGTCGGAGATCAGCACTTCGGGACGACGCAGGGAAAGGCTCGCGCGGGCGTCCGTGGCCGAGCCCGCCACGTCGACGCGCGCGCCGGCGACGCTGAGCATCGTCTTCAACAGCGTCCGTGCGTCCTCGTCGTCGTCCACGATCAGAATTCGCGCGCCCTCGAGGGCGACCGCCGTCGCATCCAGCGCGGTGGCTCGAGAGGAGGCCACTGCCGTGTCCGGCGGGCGGATGGGGATGGCAATCGTGAACGTCGAGCCACGGGAGACGCCCTCGCTGTGCGCGCGAATCGTCCCGCCATGCAGCTCGACGAGGTGCTGGGCGATCGACAGCCCGAGCCCGAGTCCTCCGTGCGCCCGCGTCGTCGTGCTGTCGCCCTGGCGGAAGCGATCGAAGACGAACGGCAGGAACTCCGGCGCGATGCCGGCGCCGGTGTCCGAGACCTGGATTTCGACGGTGTTGCCGACGCGGCACGCGGCGAGCTCGACGCGCCCGTGGGCCGGCGTGAACTTGAACGCGTTCGACAGCAGGTTGCCGATCACCTGCTGCAGCCGCGCGGCATCGGCCTGGATCGGCACGAGGTCGGACGCGGTCTGCGCGGTCAGGGTCACGTTTCTGGCGCGCGCGACCGGGCCGAAGGACTCCATCGACGCGCGGATCACCTCGGCGACGTCGGTCCGCGTGAACTCGATGCGCAGCTTGCCGCTGATGACGCGTGAGGTGTCGAGGAGATCGTCGACGAGCTGCGCCTGGGCGAGCGCATTGCGTTCGATCGCATCGAGCGCCCGCGCCGTCTGATCGGGTCCGGAGATGCCGCGCCGCAGGATCTGGGTCCAGCCGAGCACCGCGTTCAACGGCGTCCGCAGCTCGTGCGACACCGTACCGAGGAATTCGTCTTTCAGGCGGTTCGATTCCTGGAGCTCACGATAGAGCCGCGCGTTGTCGAGCGCGATCCCCGCGCGGTCGGCCAGCTCGCCGGCGAGCGCGAGATCGGTGTCGGTGTAGTGGCGGGCGGCGTTCGTGCTCGCAAGGGTCATCGCGCCGAGCGTCTGGCCGCGAGCCACGAGCGGCAGCACCATGGCGGAGGTGGGAGCGATCTCGCGGATGAGGGCGCTGTGTTCCGCCGGAATGGCCAGCGCGTCGACGGAGGCGGCAGACCATTTTCGGAAGAGCGTGGCGCCGTCACGGACGGCGCGTGCAACCGGATGATCGCTGTCGAGGCCGATCGGCGAACGGCTGCGCGCGGAGAGCACGGCGAGACGATGCGCGGGATTGGTCGCGGCGACGCTGCCCAGACGCAGCGTCCCGTGTTCCAGCAAGTCGACGACGCACACGTCGGCGAGGAAGGGGACGCCGAGGTTCGCCAGCATCTCGACGGTGCTGCTGTAATCGAGTGAGCCGGCCAGGCTGGCCGCGGCGCGCGACAGGAAGCGCGTGCGCTCCTCGTGACGGCGCCGATCGGTGATGTTGCGGATGAGGATCACGACTTCCTCGCGTCCGCTCGCGGACATGCGCGCCTCGAAGTGCTGCTCGCGTCCGCCAATCACCTGGCGATATTCGAACGGCGTCACGCTCTTCCCGGCAATCGCCGCCTCGATCCGCTCCATGGTTGGCGCCGCGACGCTCGCCGGCAGCAGGTCGGAGAGCTTGCGGCCGATCAACGGCCGCGACGTCAGGCCGCGTTGCCCGTCCTTGGCCGAGACGTACTCGACGATCCGTCCGTCGGCGTCGACCTTGTAGATCAGATCGGGAATCGCGCGCAGCACGCCGCTCAGCTCGGCGGTGCGCTCGTCAACACGACGTTCGAGCGATTCCGCGTAGCGCCGGAGCTCCGCGTCTTTGTTCGCGAGCGCCGCCGCCATCGAGTCGAACGTGTCCGCCAGCTCGCCGATCTCGTCGCGACGCTCCATGTGAATCCGCCGCTCCATGTCGCCGCCGGCGAGCGCGCGTGCCGCGTCGCCGACCTCGCGCAGCGGCCGCGCCATCCGGCTCGCCGTCGCGACCGAGAGCAGCGCCGCAATGAGGGCGGTGGCGAAGGCGAGCGCGAGGTTGCGCCGGCTCTGTTCCCGCACTGCCGCGACCACGTTCGCTTCGGGCGTGGCGATCGCGTAGGTCCAGCGCGTGTCCTCGATCGGGACGGACGTGACCTGGAGGCCGCCTTCGGCGAGCGACGCGGCGACGTGCGGCGTCGCCGAAGAATCGTAGAGCCGCCACCGTGAGTGCTCCACCAGCGAGGTGCCCCGGTCGGCGGCATCGAGCAGCTGCGCGGTGTCGGGACCGAACCGCGCCGCCGCAACCAGGCGATCGCGCGCAAAGGGCAGCAGCGGCGCGAGCGGATGAAAGCGCCGGAACGGTTTCGCAGGGCTGCTGAGCACGATCCCCTGTTCGTCCCAGATCATTCCGAACTCGCCGAGTCCGGCGTAGCTCGTGTCAACGTAGACCAGCCGATCGATCTCCTCGAGCGTGACGCGCCCCACCGCGACGCCAAGGACGCGGCCGCCGCCGTCGCGAATCGGCACCGAGACGTGCACGACGAGTGCACGATCGCCCTCGCTGTACAGCGGCTCCTGCACTCGCGTCTGTCCAGCCACCGCCGAGAGATAGAAGGGTGCAGCAATGCGGCTGGCACCGACGCGTGTCGAGTCCGTCGCCGCGACCACGGTGCCGCCGTGGTCGATCACCTCGAGCACATCGATCCCCTTCGCGCGGCGGATGCTCCGCAGCGTGGTGAGCAGCTGGCCCATCGCACGCGCGTCCCCAGGCGCCAGCAGCAGGTCGACCGCGGATGGCGCCTGCGCCAGGACTTCGACGGTGCTGACGGTGTCGCGCAGGTAGCGCGTCACCAGGCTGGCCGTGTTCCCGGCCTGCTGCAGGTTGCGGCCGCGGCTCTGCTGGATGAACGCGGCGCGCGAGGCGGATTCGTTGAAGATGGTGACGACGATGATGGGCAGAATCGAGACGGCGACGATGATCGCCGCCAGCTTCCACGTCCATGGCCAGTGGCGCCAGCGTCTCGCGCGTGCGACAACTCCGCGTCCGGCCATCTCCATCGCTGACCCTGTCACGGCCGCTGACTCCCGGTGACGTTCTGAAACGGCTGCGCGGGGGCGCCGCTCTGCGGCAGGCGAACGAGATTGAACGTGTAGTCGGGCGTGAGGCCGCGCGCGTCCTCGGACGGGAGCCCGCGAATGCCCTCGCGAAACACGCTCACGCGCACCGTCTCGTAGAGCGGCGCAATCGGCAGATCCGCGGCCAGAATCTCCTGCGCGCGAAAATATGCCGCGGCGCGCGCCGCGGGATCGGCCTCCTCGCGTCCGCGCGCCAGCACCGCGTCGAGATCGTGATTCGCGTAGCCCATGATCTGCATCGACCCGGTGGATCCAAACCGCGCCGAGAGCGTGTCGGGATCGGGCCCCTGGTTGCCGGTCAGGATGACGGCATCGAAGTCGCGCTCCCGCTGCAGCCAGTCGAGATACATGCCGGGGGCGATGCGGACCGGACGCACCGTGAAGCCGATCGCTTCGAGCTCGGCGATGATCTCGAGGCCGAGCGCGCTTGGCGGCGCGGTCGGCTGTCCGGGATAGGCAAAGGTGATGCGGTTCGCGCCCGGTGCGGTGCGCACGATATCGGCGAGGAGCCGTTTCGCCTCGGCGGGATCGTGGGCGGGCACGCGCGCCGCGCCGTTGTAGGCCCACGGCACCGATGGCGTGTAGAAGCCGACCGCGGGAGTGCCGATGCCTCCGAGCACGCGATCGATGATGCGCCGTCGATCGAGTCCCGCGTTCACCGCGCGCCGCGCGCGCAGATCGTTGAAAGGCGGCCGCCGCAAGTTGAAGGCGAGGTACGCGCGTCCGTCGCTCGGCGCGGTGCTGACGTGGATGCCGCGCGTCTGCGAGAGCCGCTCGACCGCCGCGCTCGGTGCGCGTCCCACGAGGTAATCGACGCGGCGATCGACCAGTAGCTGCACGCCGGCGGCCACCGAGGGCGTGATCACGAATTCCAGTTCGTCGACGTACGGGCCCTGCCCGAAGTAATCCGGATTCTTCTCGAGAACGATCCGCTTACCGGGCTCCCACGCCTTGAACTTGAACGGCCCCGATCCAATCGGCTGTCGGTTGCCCGGGTGATCGTGCCACGCCGCGGTGCCGTAGACGTGCGCCGGCAGGATCGCGGTGCCAAACCAGCCCAGCGTCGGAATGAACGCGGCCCATGGCGCCTTCAACGTGATTTGGATCGTAGCGGCGTCGACGGCCTGCACGCGCTCGACGCGCTGACCGATCTCGGTGTTGGGCGACTCGTTGATGCGCGCAAAGGTGGCGCGCACGTCCTCCGCGGTCAGCGGATGCCCGTCATGAAAACGGATCCCGCCGCGCAGATGAAAGGTGTAGGTACGGCGGTCCGCCGATCTCTCCCATCGTTCCGCGACGTCCGGCAGCACGTTCCCATCCTCCGCCAGCGCGACGAGCTTGCTGAAGATGTTCTGTCCGACTATCAGCGCGTATTCGTCGATCGGCGCGACGTTTGGATTGAGCGATCGTGGCTCACCCGCCAGACTCAGGCGGAAGACGCCGTCGCCTCCTTTCGGGCCGCGTTCGGGCGCACGCTGATCGGCGCACGCGCCGAGTGCGATGCATGCCACGGC
>JBKPRU010000184.1:0-6500 GCA_046734675.1 Acidobacteriota bacterium | reverse complement strand
GGTGCGAGGGACACGTCGACACGGCCGACGTCGCCGTCGACGGTCACCGCGTAGGTCCTGAGTGGTTCCTTTGCTGGCCCACAGAGCACGGCCCCCGTCCACACGTTGAACTGTGCCCCGTGCAGGGGGCACGTCACCGTCGAACCGTCAATCACGCCTTCACTCAGCGGACCCTGCCTGTGCGTACACCTGGCCTGCGTGGCACAGAACCCTCCTTCGACGTTGAAGACCGCCACATCGCCGATCAGCAAAACCGATCCCGGTGGCACGTCGCTGATTCGGAATTCGCCCTCCTCGAGCGGCGCGCGCTCGATCGTGCCGACGGGTCCGACGCCGTCCTGGCGACTTTGACCAGACATGCGACCGAGCCAGTCGTCGAATCTGATCTCACCGAGTTCTGCTTCATCGCCTGGGAGGAGTGAACGTGTGTTGAGCTCGGTGCCGAAGTAGCGGACGCCCTGATCCGCGATCACCTGGCGTGGATCGTTATGCGCGCCCAGAACCCGTTGGATAAGCCCATCGAGATAGAAGGGTTCCGGCCCGCCGATTTCAACCGTGCCATTCAGGGGACCGCCCGTCGCAATCTTCGCGAGCGCCCACGAGACATCGTCGGCCGCAATCGGCTGGATGAGCGCCGGGGGCACCCGAACGGCGTTGCCCTGCGTAGCGGCGTCGGCGATGTCCTGGAGGAACTCGAAAAATTGGGTCGCTCTGACGATCGAATATGGAATGGACGACCCCTTGATCAACGTCTCCTGCGCAAATTTCGCGCGGAGATAGCCGCTCCCCAGGAGACGATCGGTGCCGACCACCGACAACGCGACGTGATGTGTGACGCCCGCGGTAGCTTCGGCCGTGAGCAGATTGTGCGTCGCGGTGCTGAAGAACTTCATGACCGCGACATCCTCGAATGACGGCGCGTTTGTGACGTCGACCACGACTGAGGCACCTTTTAAAGCCTCGGTGAGACCCTCGCCGCTGATGACGTCGACTCGAGAGCGACGTGATGCTGCCACTACGTCGTGACCGTCACGGGAAAGGATCGTCACGAGCCTCGATCCGATGAGGCCGCTGCCACCGACAACGACGATTTTCATGCTGCACCTCCACGCGCGTGGCAGTCGTGGCGACGAACCTATGTGAACCGCTTGACGAACTCGAGCGCCTTCTGGGCAACCTCCCGCCAGCCGGCGTCGATCGTCAGCGAGTGGCCGCGGCCCGGCATCTTGACGATCTCCGTCACGCCTTTGTTGCGCTTCTCCTTCTTGTAGGACGCGTTCGCGATCGCCCATGGGACGGTATGGTCCGAATCGGCTGAGATGACGAGCATGGGACCGCGCTTCGGATTTGTCGAATCGACCTTCGCCTCGGACCACGGATTCAAGTTCGCGGACGCCGCCTGGAAAAGCGGTTCGCCGGCACCGGGCACGGAGTAACCGAGGTAGAGTTCCTTTGCTTCGTCCTCGCCGACCGCGTTCGCGAAGCTGTAGCGGAACTGCTCGTAGCTGAGTGGGACCGCACGGTTCCAGTTCGCGGGATTGCGCAGGGCGACGCTGGCCGTGCGCAGCGCGGAGAACGGCAGCGGCAGCACGCCGCGAAAGGGGGCCGGGCTGATCGCCACGGACGCGGCGGCGAGCCCGCGCCCGGCGAGAATCATGGTCAGCAGGCCGCCGAAAGAGTGGCCGATGATCACCGGCTTCCTCTCCAGGCGACGGATGATCTTCTCCTCATAGTCGGCTATCTCGCTGATCCCCTTGCCCGCGAGCACTTCCGGGTGCTCTCTGGCTTCGGCGACCGTCTCCGGATCGTCGGGCCAGCCGGGTGTCACCGCCACGTAGCCGGCCTCCTCGAAGAAGGTGACCCAGCGGTCCCAGCTCGATGGAAGGAGCCAGAGCCCGTGAACGAAAACGATGGGTGTCGCGCTGGTCGCGTTCGCGCGCTGGATCTGTGCTGCTTCGTGATCGGTGATGGTCGAGTCGATGGTCCCTGTCGTCATCTCCTGCTCCTCGTTTCTGGGGACAACAGCCCGCGACGCCGTGCGCTCGATCAACGTCGCCGGGCAATTGCCAGTTGCTTTCCTGCTCGCTAAGACCGAGCAGCATGCCTCCATGTGACACGCGCGCCCTGGCACCCGGGGTTGTGCCATCACAGTTTGACCATTGGCAATGGCGTCAGCGGGTGTCTGCGGAACCGATCGAGAGTCAACGTGACGAGACGCCAATGAAACCCGGCATCCGGCCAGGTTGCGAACAGGCGGGCAACGAATCGACGCGAAATGCCGAACCGTCTCAGTCCACGTGTCACGTCGATCCAGTCGGCCTGCCGGAACGCCTCGACGAGCGAGTCGGGATCGGCCATGGACCGCGTGATCTTGTGGTGCTCCGAGATCATCCGTTCGATCTCGGCGCTCCAGTCCACGCGGTCGCGGGCAACCAGGTAATCGTGCGCGAGCGCGATCGATGGGGCGATGTAGTCGAAAGTGCGGCCCGTCCAAATCCCAAGATCGTGGAACACCGCAGCGACGGCGATCTTCGCGATCTCGCCTGGTCCGGCGAGCGCGACGCACAGATTCACGACTCGATAGACATGATTCCGATAGGCGCAGAAATCGCTTCGCAATACCGTCGCGTGGTCGTTGAGAACGCCTTCGATAGTGGGGATGCAGGTCAGCAGACCGCCGTCGACTTCCGTAGGCGTGGCCATGTGCGTTCTCCGTTTCAACCGTGCGTCTCAGCGCGCCGACGGCGATCCGCGCCTGCCGTGGACTACGCGACCTTCCGCTTGCCTTCTCGGATGAACGCGAGCAGGTCGCGGTTGATGAGATCGGGGTGCGTGGCCGTCAGGCCGTGTGAGAGGCCCGGATAGTAGATTTCAACGGCACCTGCGATCAGCTTCGCTGACTTCTTCCCCGAATCCTTGACCGGCACGATCTGGTCGTCCTCACCGTGCATGACCAGGGTCGGAACGTCGAATTTCTTCAGGTCTTCGCTGAAATCGGTCTCCGAAAACGCCTTGATGCTGTCATACGAGTTCTTGAGGCCCGCCTGCATGCTCCACAGCCAGAACTGATCCAGCGTGCCTTGTGAGACCTGCGCACCAGGTTTGTTGGCGCCGTAGAACATGGGAGCGAAATCCTTGTAGGTCTGCGAACGGTCCTTGGCGAGGGCAGCACGCAAGTTGTCGAAGACTTCGATGGAAAGTCCTTCCGGATTCGCGGCCGTTTTCAACATCAGCGGCGGCACAGCGGCGATGAGGACTGCCTTGGCCACACGCTTCGTGCCGTACCGCCCGATGTAACGTGCGACTTCGCCGCCGCCAGTCGAGTGACCCACCATGGTGATCTCTTTGAGGTCAAGGGCCTCGATGACGGCAGCGAGATCGTCGGCGTACCCGTCCATATCGTTTCCGGACCAGGTCTGGCTCGAGCGGCCATGACCACGACGATCGTGCGCCACGACTCGGAAGCCGCGCTGCGCGAGAAACATCATCTGCCCATCCCACATGTCGGAGTTCAAGGGCCATCCGTGCGAGAAGGTGACGACAGGGCCATTGCCCCAGTCCTTGTAGTAGATCGTCGTGCCATCCTTCACTGTGATCGTGCTCATGTGCGTGTCTCCTGAATGCTTTGCCTGTGAGAAGTCCGCGTGCATTCCTGAAGACCGATCATGACGTCGGGTTGTGACAGCGTGGACGACGTTGGACGAAATCGACTGGGGACAGCTCTCTCCGAGCGAGCCGCGCGAGGTCTCGAGTGTCACGGAACAGCCGCGAGTGCGGTCTGTAGGGTAGACAACGGTATCTCGGTTGCCGCGATCACGGGACGCGGCACGTCAGAAGTTCGACGGGGGAGAGTCATGAGATTCATGCTCTGGAGTGCGCTCGTAAGCGTCGTGTACACCGGGGTGGTCTACCTGAGGAGCTTCGGCGGTGGCTGCTGCGGCATCAGTACGCCCGGCGGGCTCGAGTTCGCGTTCCTCATCTCTCTGGAGGTGCTTGTTGCAGCACTCATCGTTTTCCTCGGAGCGTTGGTTTGGTCCGAAGCCGTTCACCCTCGTCGTGGTGCGTGACATCGGTCTCGGTGTTGGACCGAACTCGATCGCGCGCGGCTTTCGCGCCCGCGGACGCGTCGACGATGAGTGGGGTCGATCGGAGAGTCTCGATCCGGATAACGTAGGCGATATCGCTGACGAAGGGGCGGGCCACCGCGGCTAGCGACATCCGTGTCGAATGCGCGCGAGATCTCGATATACTTCACCCTTCGGCCTGGCGGTTTCTCTCGTTCCGGATACCACATGCGCAACGAGCGCGACAGCGACAGACACGGCGTGCGTCTGACGATGTGCTGGGTACTGGGCGTCTGCCTGTCGCGCGGTTCGGCGATGTCGCTCCTCGTCCTCCTCTCGACCGCTGGCTGCGGCACCAGCGCCCCTGCGCCGTCCGTTTCGTTCACGAAGATTCCGCCGGCCGACAAGGGCGGTCCGGACGCGCTCGATACCATCGAGGGGCGCGTTACCAGCCTGCGACCCGGCCTGCGGTTGGTGATTTACAACCGCAGCACCGTCTGGTGGGTCCAGCCCGATCCGAACGTTCCCTATACGGAAATCCGCAAGGACTCGACCTTCTCGGCGAAGACGCATCTCGGCACCGAGTACGCCGCGCTGCTCGTCCAACCCGACTATCAACCGCCCGCCACGCTCGAGACCCTGCCGCCCGAGGGCGGATCGGTGGTCCGCGTCGTTGTCGTGCCTGGGGACCCGAAGGCGAAGGCGGTACGCCACACGCTCCAATTCGCTGGATACGAGTGGATCGTCCGCGCGGCCCCAAGCGATCGCGGCGGGCCCAATCAGTTCGATCCATCGAACGCCTGGACGGATGCCAACGGCGCAGTGCACCTTCGCATCGCCGGCGCGCCAGGCCGCTGGACGTGCGCGGAGATCAGGCTCACCCGGAGCTTTGGCTACGGTGTGTACACCTTTACCGTCGATGACATCTCGACACTCGACCCGGCCGCGCGATTCGTGATCTTCACGTGGGACGGTCCCGCCGTCGCGCAGTACGGCCGCGAGATGGCCATCACCCTCGGCCGCCATGGCGAGCGTCCCGAGGATAACGGCCGTTATGTTGTCGAGCCGATTGACCTCCCAGCCAATCGCTCGAACTTCTTCGCGCCGGCTGGGGTCCTCACGCACCAGTTGCGCTGGGAGCCGGATCGCGCCACCTTCCGCACGTTCCGTGGCGCACGCCCGACCGGCAACGCACGTCCAATCGCGGAGCACACGTTTACGAGCGGCGTGCCGGGAGCGGGCAACGAGACGATCCGCTTCAGCCTCTACGTCTTTCAAAGCAATCCGACGCCCATGCAGAAGCCTGCGGAGGTCGTCGTCCGACGGTTTACCTTCGAGCCGTGATGCGGGGTCCCAGGAGCTGGCAGTGCTTCTGCCGGCGTCTGCTCGTCGCGTCCGCAATGATTTCGGCCTCGGCGACCGCCGCGTATGCGCTGGATCCCACACGCGCGCTGTCCCAGTTCGTCCGCGACGAGTGGGGCGTCGAACGCGGCTTCGTTGGCGGTGTCGTCCGCGCGATCGCCCAGACGCCGGATGGCTATCTGTGGCTCGGCACCGATGAGGGGCTGGTTCGGTTCGATGGAACGACCTTTACACTCGTCTCCGAGAGCGACACCTCCGCGTCCGGCGCGGCGGTGCTGGATCTCGCCGTTGATGGGAACGGTGACCTGTGGATCAGACGCCGGAGCCCGATCGTCCAGCGACTCTCGAAGGGACGTTTCGAGGACGCGCTGTGGTCGCTCTCGCCGAAAGAGGAGTTCGTGATGGCGATCGCGCGCGGCAGCAATGCCAGCGTGCTGCTCGCCGGCCGCTTCCATGGAATTGCCCGACATGCGGGCGCCCGTTTCGAGACGATGGCGTCATGGCGCGCAGAGGACCCGGTGCGGACGATGGTCGAGGCGCCGGACGGCCGTGTGTGGCTCGGGACCGAAGGCAGCGGTTTGTTCTCGCTGGTCGACGGTCGCATCACGCCAGGGCCCGACGATCTGGCACACGACACCGTCGAGGCGCTGAGCCCGGCGGCAGATCGAAGTGTGTGGATCGCCACGCTCCGAGGCGTCAGACGATGGAACGGGCGCGAGGCGACGACGGAAGGCGTGCCGGCTTCGGTGCGCCATCTGCACGCGCTGCGCATGCTGCGCGATCGTGACGCGAACCTCTGGCTCGCGACGACGCAGGGACTGGTGAGAATCGGACCCGACGGGAATGTCGTGGCCGATCGAGCAACGGTCCGCGAACCGGGCGGGGTGATGGGAAGCGCCGTGACCGCCCTCTTCGAGGATCGCGAAGGCAGCCTCTGGATCGGCGCCGCGAAGGGGATTGCGCGGTTGCGGCAGGGCGGATTTACCGCCTATGGGCGTGCCGAGGGGTTGCCCGTCGATCATGTCGGCGCGGTGCACGTGGATAGGAGTGGCCGCACATGGTTCGCCCCGGTGC
>JBKPRU010000183.1:0-9215 GCA_046734675.1 Acidobacteriota bacterium | reverse complement strand
TCCGTATGAGCCCGTACGACTTCGCGCAGCGTGTCCCGAAGACGGCGCTGATGCAGCGTCCGGTCGACGGCGGTGATGTCAAACGCGCGACCCAGATCTTCGACAACTTCCTGCCCCGCAGCTTCCAGATCGATCTCAGCGATCTCAGCACCGAACGCTGGTCGCTCACGCCGTCCATGAGCGACGTCGTCGCGGAGATCATGACGCGGAAGTATGGCTCGCTCACCTACGCGCGCGCCGGCTCCGAACCGGAAGACATCTCGTTCTTCGATCGGCAGCGTCATCGCAACATCTCCATCTACGCCTCCGAGCAGAAGCTCGCGCAGCGCGGCCGCTTCTTCAGCGAGGACCAGGAGAAAGACTACGACGTCCTCAACTACGAGGTGGAAGCGACGTTCGTCCCCGAGCGGCTGTGGATCGACGGCATCGCACGACTTCGCCTGCGCACGCGCGACACCGCGATCACGACGCTGACGATCAAGCTCGCCGAGCCGCTGGTCGTCCGCAGCGTCGCCTCGCCGCAGTTCGGTCGGCTGCTGCATCTTCGGGTCGTGCGTCAGTCGAGCGTGCTCGTGTCGCTTCCGGCGATCCTGGCGCCGGAGACCGAGATGGAACTGACGATCCGTTACAGCGGACGGCTGGAGCCGCAGGTGCTCGAGCGCGAGGCCATCGCGGTGCAGCAGGATCGCGTGAACCCGAGCGAAGCGGTCGTCATCCCGGCGGAGCCGAGCTTCCTCTATAGCAACAACAGCTTCTGGTATCCGCAGGGCACGGTCACGGGTTACGCGAACGCCCGCGTGTCGATCTCGGTGCCCGCGGACTTCGACGTCGTTGCGACCGGCACGTCGCAGGGATCGCCGGAGCCGGTGGCGCCGTCGCTCGTGCTGCGGCGCGGCGGCAAACGCTATCAGTTCGCCACCTCGCGCCCGGTGCGATACCTGGCGTGTGTGATCAGCCGGTTCAATCGCACCGAGGCGATGCAGTTGAACCTGCCGGCGTCGACCGACGTGACGCGCGTCGGTTCGTCGGCGAAGCGCGAGTCGCTGCAGGGCGACGGCGGCGGCGCGGAGGAGCCGTCGACCTTGACGCTGTCGGTGCAGGCGAACCCGCGTCAGTTCAATCGCGCGCGCAACTTCACCGAGAAGGCCACCGATATCCTGCGCTTTTACACGTCGATTCTCGGCGACGCGCCCTACGCCAGCTTCACGCTGGCGCTGACCGAAAGCGATCTCCCGGGCGGCCACAGCCCGGCCTACTTCGCGGTGCTGAACCAGCCGCTCCCGACGTCCCCGTATGTCTGGCGCAACGATCCGGTCGCGTTCGACAACTACCCGAACTTCTTTCTCGCCCACGAGATCGCCCATCAATGGTGGGGACAGGCGGTCGGCTGGAAGAACTATCACGAGCAGTGGATCAGCGAAGGCTTCGCGCAGTACTTCGCGGCGCTCTATGCGGAGCGCGAGCGCGGCCCCGAGCAGTTCGCGAGCGTGGTGAAGCAGATGCGGCGCTGGGGCGTGGACATGTCGCCGCAAGGCCCGATCTACCTCGGCTATCGCCTCGGCCACATCAAAGGCGAAGGACGCGTGTTCCGCGCGCTCGTCTACAACAAGGGCGCGATGGTGCTGCACATGCTGCGGCGGCTGATGGGCGACGAGGCTTTCTTCCGCGGCCTGCGCGACTTCTACGTCACGTGGCGATTCAAGAAAGCCGGCACGGGGGATTTCCGCGCGTCGATGGAGAAGGCGAGCGGCCTCTCGCTCGAGCGGTTCTTCGAGCGATGGATCTTCGGGAGCAGCATCCCCGTCGTCGACATGACGTGGCAGGCCGATCGTTCGGCGTCACAGGTGCTGGTGCGCCTCGAGCAGCGCCAGGACGAAGTGTTCGACGTGCCGGTGACGGTCACGTTGTCGTACACGGACGGCACGAGCGAGGATCTGCAGGTCAATCTCACCGAAAAGGTGACCGAGCGCACGATACCGCTGGCGCGCGCGCTGCGCGGCATCGACGTCAATCGCGACAACGCCGCGCTTGCGGAGTTCAGGGAAGGTAAATAGCGCCGACGCGCGGCTCGCCGTTTCGCTCGAACGGCTCGAACACGAGAATGAAGCGGAAGCCGGAGTACTCGTAGTAGCGCGTCACCCGTTCGCCCAGCCGGCCGCGATCGACGTCCTGGCGGCCGTTCTCCGCGGCCCGTCCGAGGCGCGCGGCCACCACCGCCGCCGTGTCCCCGACGCGAATCTCCTTGCCGTCCCGGAACGGGAGCACGGGCACAGAGACCGCGCGCACCGGCACCGCCGCCGGCGTGCTGTCGACGTCCGTGCGTGCGACCGGAACCGCCGGCCGGAGCCGGGGGACGGGGTATTCCCGGAGGATCAGCGAGGCCACGGCGACGGTCGCCGCGAAAAACGCGGCGGCGATCGCCCACTCCACGACCGGTCCGAGGCGGAGTCGAAGCGCGTCCATAAGGCCCCTTTGCTGGGAGGAAGGTTGGCCGGACGATCGCGCACAATCTAGGGCGGCGCGCCCGCCGAGTCAAGCATCTCTCTTGATATAAGATCGTGGGTTATGGAAACGGTCACGCTCACGATTGATGGACGGCAGGTCACGGTCGACAAAGGCACGACCGTGCTGCAGGCCGCCATCGAGCACGGCATCAAGGTCCCGTATTACTGCTACCACCCCGGGTTGGGGATCGACGGGTCCTGCCGCGTCTGCCTCGTGAAGATCGAGAAGATGCCGAAACTGCAGACGTCGTGCTCGACGCCGGCGGCGGAGGGCATGGTCGTATCGACCCAGACGCCCGACGTCGTTGAAGCGCGGGCGAGCGTGTTCGAATTCCTCCTGATCAATCACCCGCTCGACTGCCCGGTGTGCGACAAGGGCGGTGAGTGCCCGCTGCAGGATTTCTCGTATTCGTTCGGCCCGAACGAGAGCCGCATGGACTTCCCGCGGCGCGTCTTCGACGGCGAAGGCGTGAAGGCGGACGTCGACTTCGGTCCGACGATTATGCTGAACCGCAACCGCTGCATCCTGTGCACGCGGTGCGTGCGGTTCATGCGCGAAGTCGACGGCGACGCGCAGATCAACATCGTCGATCGCGGCTACGGGAGCGAGATCGCGACGTTCCAGGACGAGGGGGTGCATTCGCTGCTTTCGGGGAACCTGATGGACGTCTGCCCGGTTGGCGCCCTCACGACCAAGGATTACCGCTTCAAGTCACGGCCCTGGGACAACCCCGACGTGGTCGACACAATCTGCACGTTCTGCGAGCGCGGCTGCAACACGAGCGCGTGGCTCCGCGCCAAGCCGGAATGGGCAAAGGGCGCGCGCCTCGTCCGCGTCACGCCGCGGCTCAATCCCGACGTGAACGGCTACTGGATGTGCGACATCGGCCGGTTCGACTACCACTGGATCGAAGGAGACGATCGCCTGCAGCGGCCGCTCGTCAGGAGCGAGGCGGGCGTCCAGGAGCCGGTCGATTGGCGCGAAGCGCTGGCGAAAGCCGCGGACCGGATCACCGCCGGCGGCGGCACGAGCGCACTCCGCTTCCTCATTTCGGCGCACGCGTCGCTCGAGGAACTGTTCCTCATCGGCCGGCTCGGATCGAGCTTCGGCGTGCCCGAGGACGGCGTCGCGATCAGCTGGCGGACCCGCATGAAGCCGCAGCCCGCGGCGACCGCCTTCAAGATCCCGCCCGTCGATGCGCCAAACGTCAACGGCGCACGCGACATGGGCTTCCCAATCAAGGCGCTGGCCGACGGTCAGGTCGACCTGACGGCATTCCGCCAGCAGGTCGAGCAGGGGCGCGTGCAGGCGCTGTTCGTGTTCGATCCGGGACCAGCGGGATCGATCGGCGACGTGTCCTGGATCATCGACGCGCGCCAGTCCGGCAAGCTGCCGCTGCTCATCGTGCAGGGCGTGCTGCTCACCGATCTCGCCCGCGCCGCCGACATCGTCCTGCCGGGCGCATCCTCGTTCGAGAAGGACGCGTCGTACGTGAACTACCAGGGACGCGTGCAGGCGGCGTCGCGCGCGCTCACGGCGCCGGGTGACGCGCTGGAAGACTGGCAGATCTTCGTGAACCTCGGGCTCGCGTTGGGCGTGACGCTCGACTACACGGCGAGCGCGCAGGTACGCGGGGACGTCGCGGCGGCGATGACGGGCAACCCGGCCTACGCCGGGCTCGCGTCGTTGGCGTTCGCCCGGCCGGTCACGGCACGGCACTGGCTGCAGGCATCGAATCCGTCGGAACGCTGGAAGTGGGACGTCATGTTCCAGGACCTTCCTCCGGTAAAATTTGCGGGACGGCCGGACCCCTCGTCTATCCCGGGAGTAATTCCGCTGACGCGGCGCGACTGAGTCTCCATGAACGAGAACGTGACGTTGCTGGCGGCGTTCGCCGCCGGCTTTCTGTCGTTCGTTTCCCCCTGCGTCCTCCCGCTCATCCCGGGCTACATCTCGTTTGTCTCGGGCGTCTCTCTCGAGGAGATGCGCGGCGAATCGTCGCCGACCGCGTCACGGTCGCAGGTGTTCGTCACCTCGCTCGCGTTCGTCCTCGGCTTCTCGATCGTTTTCATCGCGCTCGGCGCGACGGCGACCGCGCTCGGCAAGTTCCTGCTCGATCAGCTCCCGCTTCTCAGCAAGATCGCCGGCGCGATCCTGATCGTCTTCGGCCTGCACACGATGGGCGTGTTCCGCCTCGCCTTCCTCGAGACGGAGAAGCGGATGCAGACCCAGCGCAAGCCGGCAGGACCGCTCGGCGCGCTGGTCGTCGGCCTCGCGTTCGCCTTCGGCTGGACGCCGTGCATCGGCCCGATCCTCGGCGGCATCCTCGCCGTCGCCGGGTCGAAGAACAGCATCTCCGAAGGGGTGACGCTGCTCGCCGTCTACTCGATGGGACTCGGGATTCCGTTCCTGCTCACCTCGCTCGCCATCAATCAGTTCTTCTCGGCGACGAAGCGGATCCGGAAGTACTACCACGCGATCGAGGTCGCCTCCGGCGTCCTGCTGGTCGCCATCGGCCTGCTGATCTTCACCGGCCAGCTGACGATCATCACGCGCTACCTGCAGCCGTACCTTCCGAGCTACTAGTTTGCGACTGGCGGCCGTAGCGCGGTGAGGGCGCACCTTTAGGTGCGCCTGCACGATGGCGCCTCTAAAGAGGCGCCCTACCGTCAATGCGACTCCGTAGAATTGACACCACGTAGGCCCGTTTGACGCTACGTAGGCCCCTTGACACCACGTAGGCCGGCTCTTTAGACCCGGCACTCATTGGCATCACGCAGGCCGGGTCTTCAGACCCGGCGGCCCAGGTTAATCGCGTCGATGACGTCGTTGTGGTTTTTGGCCGCGGCGCGCGAGAGCGGCGTCTTGTTCTCCTCGTCGACGGCGAGCGGATCGGCGCCGCGCCCAAGGAGCGCCTTGACGACATCCGTGAGCCCGTTTTCGGCGGCAATGTGCAGCGGCGTGTGGCCGCCTGAATCCGCGAGGCTCACGTCGGCGCCGCGTTCGATGAGGAGCAGCGCGAGGTCGCTGTGCCCGCCCGCCGTGGCGGCGTGGAGCGGGGTGTTCCGGAGGCTGTTCGCCGATACGGCCGAGACCGCTGCGTGCGCGTCGAGCAGCAGCGCGGCCGCGTCGCGGTGGCCGAAGAAGCTGGCCAGGTGCAGCGGCGTCCAGCCGTCGTACGACGTGCTGGTTACGGCGTCGGGATTCCGAGTCGCCGCGCGAAGATCCTCGTCGCGGCCGAGCGCCGCGGCCGCAAAGATGTCGATGCGGGCGCCGGCATCGACCAGGGCATCGATGACGTGACGGTGGCCGCGATAGAGCGCCGCCATGATCGGCGATTCGCCGCTCTCGAGCGTGGCGCTCGCGAGCGCCGGCTCTCGTGCGACCAGGTCGCGTACGGTTCGCTCGTCGCCGCTCTTGGCGGCCTCGATCAGTGTCGTGAGTGCAGTGTCGCTCATCGATTGATGCTCTATTACAAAGTGCGGACCCGGTAGCTTCCGCCTTCAGACGGAAGGCACCCGCATGCGCAGACGCGCGGGGTGAATCCGTACGCTGACGTGACGGTCGGCCACGCCGGTCTCGCCGTCGAGATGGTAATGGATTGGCGCGTCGGCGTAGATCTCGGCCTGTTGAATCGATCGCAGCGTGATGCGCGCGGCCAGGTGCGTGGTGCCGCGGAACAGGTGGCGCCCGCCCCAGAGCCGGGCGATCGGATGCCGATCCTCGACCACCACCGCCTCCAGCTTCCCGTCGTCGAGCCGCGCATGAGGCGCCAGCCGGATGCCGTTGCCGTACTCGCGGCCGTTGGCAAACGCAATGAGCAGCGCCGACGAGTGGACGTCCTCGCCGTCGAGCACGATGCGGTACCGCGCGGCGCGATAGAGGAAGGCTTCGCGCAGCCCGATGGCGACGTAAGGTCCCATGCCGCGGCGGCCGAGCGCGCGCTGGTTGAACTTCTCCGCGATCACCGCGTCGACGCCAATCCCCGCAATGTTGAAGAAGGAGCGGCCGCCCAGCTCGCCAACGTCGATGAGCGTGTCGCGACCGCGGAGAATCACGTCGAGCGCGGCATGCGGATCGGCCGGCAGTCCCAGCTCGCGAGCGAATCCGTTGCCCGAACCCGCGGGGATCACACCCATCGCGCGCCCGGAGCCCGCGACCACACTCGCGACCTCGTTGATCGTGCCGTCGCCACCCCACGCGATCACCATCCCCGCGCCGCCCGCGATCGCGTCCCGCGCCAGCTCGGTCGCGTGATGCCGGCGCTCGGTGAGATGTACCGATCCATCGACGCCGTCGCTGGCGAATCGATCCTCGAGCAGCGCCACGCGACGCGCCGCCGTATCTGGATCGGCGCCCGCGCCCGACAACGGATTCACGATCGCGACCACATTCATGGTTTCAACGCGAACACTCGATGCTATAGTAACGACGCAACATGTTCGTTGTGGCGCGACCACAAGAGCAGCATCAGTGAACCACGCCACCGGGCGGGGAACGCGCTTGATGAATGCGAACGAGCGACAGCGAGTGAGCCACGCGAGCGGAGCGGGGCCAGGGGCCCCCCCGAGCGAGCGTGTCGGGGGGTCCGGCGGGGCGGAGCCCCCCGGACATTCATGACAAGACCTGCGGTCCGCGCGGTACTCCTCATCGTTTTTCTCGCCGCGATGGGGACGACGGCCTATCTGTTCTGGATGGCCGAACGGCAATCCCACCTTTCCGAAATCGACTCACGACAATTCGACGCATTCGCGAAGGCGGCCGAGCGCACTCTGTTCGATCTGCGGGCGGCGCAGCACGGATTGGTCGCCGAGGGTCAGGAGGAGGACTTCTGGGTCTCGCGCGCCGCGACGCTCGTCGGCGATTTCCGTTCGCAGGTCAGTGCGTTGAAGCGGGAGGCGACATCCCCCTCGTCGGCGCTGGCCTTCGACAACGCCTTATCGACGCTGCAGGACCTGGAGCAGATGGGCATGCGCGCGCGCGAGTATACGCGCACGCATCAGCCGCAGCTTGCTTCGAATCTGATCTTCGCCGACGGGATGGATCTCGCGCGCACGATCGCCGACGCGATCGATCGGGGGCGCGTTCTCGAGATCGGGGCGCGCGACGAGGCGCGTGCCGCCTCCGGGCGGCGCGAGATGTTTTCGCTTGGCGCGGCGGCCGCCGCCGCGACGCTGATTGTGTTGCTGCTCCTGCCGACGGGCCGGCGCGCGGCGCAGGGCGAGCCCGTCCTCGCCATCGCCCCGGCGCCGATGCCGACGCCGCCGCGCATGATCGTGGAAGAAACGCCGCTGTCGCTCGACGGAATCGACGGGCTGGACGCGGAAGACGGCTGGACGCGAGCGCAGCCCAGACCTGCCGAGGCGACCTCCGGTCACACGCCCTCGGCCTCGCCGCCCCCGGTTCCGGAACCCGTTTCAGAACTGCCGGCCGTCGATCTCTTGTCGGTCGCGGCGGTGTGCAACGACCTCGCGCGGGTGGTCGATACGCGCGCGTTGCCTGCGCTGCTGGAGCGCGCCGCCTCTCTGCTCGATGGGTCGGGGATCGTGCTCTGGATTGCCGACCCGGACGGGCGCGAGCTCGCTCCCATTGTCACCTACGGGTATCCGGCAAGCGTCGTGACGAGGCTTGGCACGATCCAGCGCGATGCGGAGAACGTCACCGCGGCCGCGTTCCGCACGTCGCTGCTGCAGACGGTCAAGGGGGATGCAGACTCGAACGGCGCCATCGCGGCGCCGCTCGTGACGCCGGGCGGCTGCGTGGGAGTGATGGCCGCGGAAGTGCGTCACGAGGCGGAACAACGCGACACGGTGCTGGCTGTCGCCGCCATCGTTGCCGCACAGCTTGCAGCCCTCGTCGGTCCACCCTCGACCCGGGCCAAGGCCGAAGTCGCGGGCTGAGTAACGTCGCTAGACGATCGTCCGCGCACGCGATCGCACGCGATCGGTGCGCGGCTCGATTTTCCCTTTCAGCGATTGCGCCTTCTTGTCGCGGACGATCTCGAGCGTAAACTCGTCGCCCTCGCTCAGGCGAGTGAGCGTGCGCGTGACGTCCGACGGATCGCTCACGCCATTGCCGTTGACCGCGGTAATCACGTCGCCCGCTTTGAGGCCTGCTTTCGCAGCCGTCGATCCGTCCGTCACCGATCGCACGAGCACGCCATCCTTCGCGCCGAAGTACTCAC
The DNA here is from genome assembly GCA_046734675.1 of Acidobacteriota bacterium. Lineage (GTDB taxonomy): Bacteria > Acidobacteriota > Vicinamibacteria > Vicinamibacterales > 2-12-FULL-66-21 > QHWT01. The sequence goes on along the minus strand of JBKPRU010000183.1, from coordinate 526 downwards.
GAAGCTGGGGGGTGAGTGACTCGGCCGAAATCCCGAGCCGTCCAGCGTGCGCGAACATGCCGTAATCGAAGTCGGGAGGCCTCGGCGGACGCGGCGCATCCGGCGGCCGTGCTGGCATCGGTGGCGCCGGGGGCGCCTTGTAGGCCCATGAGCGGACGCCGTCGGCGAACTCTTCGAAGTCGAACGAGTCCGCCGGGAACACGCCCGACGATCGTTCGGGCGCGACCGTCACGTTGGTGCGCGAGCCGTTGCGCGTCACGATGGCGGTCACCTTCCGTCCGGCTGGTGTCTCCTGCACGAGCCGCGTGAACTGACGCACGCTGCGCACGCGCTCGCCGTCGAACTCGACGATCGCATCGCCCGCCTTGATCCCCGCCTTCTCGGCCGGACTTCCCGTTCTCACCTCGTCTACCATCACCCCGGCCGTCTGCTTCGCGTCGTCGTTGTCGACGTCGCGCACCGTGACGCCAATCTGCGCTCCGCGGCCGATCAACTCGAACGCGCGCGCGACCGGCGCCGAGTCGTT
>JBKPRU010000182.1:0-15652 GCA_046734675.1 Acidobacteriota bacterium | reverse complement strand
CGGATGAAGCGTGCGTCTTCCTTGCGCGGCAGCGAGGTGCCCATGCCCTGCAGCTTCTGCTCGCGTTGCTGGAGTTCGGACAGGTCGCCCATGGTCGTCTCCGGTGCGGGGTCATGCCGATGCGGGCGTGGCGGCCAGCTTGCGCGCCGCCGACTGCACCGCCTTCACGATGTTCTGGTAGCCGGTGCAGCGGCACAGATTGCCCGCGAGCCCTTCGCGAATGTCCGCCTCGCTCGGATCGGGGTTGTGTTTGAGCAGCGCATACGAGGCGAGCATCATGCCGGGCGTGCAATAGCCGCACTGCAGCCCGTGCTGATCCCAGAATGCCTGCTGCAGCGGATGGAGCGTGCCGCCCTGCGCGAGCCCTTCGACGGTCATCACCTCATGACCGTCGGCCTGCACGGCAAACATGCTGCACGCCTTCACCGCCGTCTCGCCATCGAGCACGACAACGCAGACGCCGCACGACGAGGTGTCGCAGCCGACGTGCGTGCCGGTGAGGCCGCAGTGATCGCGCAGGAAGTACGCGAGCAGCGTCCGCGTGTCGACGTCGCGCTCGTAGGGAACGCCGTTGACCGTGATCCTGACGTTCATGCCTGCACCCCCACGCCCACCGACGCGCCCTGCCCGAGACGCGCCAACGCCTGCCGCACGCCGCGCGCGACCAGCACGCCGGCGAGATGTTTCTTGTAGTCGATGCTGCCCCGGAGGTCGGCTTGCGGCGCGCTGCGGCGCTCCGCCGCATCCGCCGCGGCGCGGATCACCTCGTCGCTCGGCTTCTGCCCGATCAGCGCCCGCTCCGCCTCCTCCACTCGCACCGCGCACGGACCCGCCGCGGACAGCGCGATGGCCGCCTGCGCGATCGTGCCGTCCGGCGCGAGCGACAGCTGCACCGCGGCGGCCGCGGTCGCGAAATCACCGACCTTGCGCTCGATCTTCTGGTACGCGCCCGCGGTGCGTGGGCCGGGCCGCGGAATTCGCACGGCAATCGCCAGCTCGCCATCCGCCACCGCGGTCGTGAAGCTGTCGACGAGGAAGTCGTCGATCGATACGGTGCGCACGCCGGCCTTGCCGCGCACCTGCACCTCGGCGCGCACGGCGAGCGCGACCGCCGGCCAGTCCCCCGCGGGATCGTTGTGGCACAAGCTGCCGACGACCGTCCCGCGCTGCCGCACCACTGGATCCGCCACGACGCGCGAGGCGTCGCGCAGCAGGCTCCAGCCCACGTCGGTGATCCACGGCGCGCGCTCGATCGCGACGTCGCGGGTGAGCGCGCCGATCGTGACCGCGCCGTCCATCTGCATGGACTCGAGCTCACGCGCGTCATTGAGGTCCACGAGCACCGCCGGCCGCGCCAGACGGAAGCGCATCGCGGGAATGAGGCTTTGGCCGCCGGCCAGCACGCGGGCATCGGCACCATGCTGCTGCAGGTGCGCGAACGCTTCATCGGCGGAATGGGCGCGGATGTAATCGAACGAGGCGGGGATCACCAGGCCACCTCCTTGTCGCGCGCAGCGTGGGCGCTGCTGGTGGCGGACGTCCAACCGGAGGCGGCATCTTATAGCAACGGCCGCGCGAAGACCATAGCGCCGGTCTCTTCCTTTTTAAGGGGAAGCTACTGGACCGCGTGCCGCCGGGTCTGACGACCCGGCCTGCGTGGCAACAAAGTTCACCGCGGCGCAGTGCAACATCTATCAGTTGTAGGGCGGGTCTTTAGACCCGCCTCAGTGTGAGGCGTGTGACCGACCGGCGTGTCGCCGGGTCTAAAGACTAGGCCTACATCTATCAGGTGTACGCGACCGGGATCGCGACGGGGCTCGGCGCATAGAATGACGCGCATGATCTCGGGGGTCGTCCTCGCGGCCGGAGCGTCGACGCGCATGGGCCGCCACAAGCTGCTGCTGCCGCTCGGCGGCGAGCCGCTCGTCCGCCGGACCGTGCGCGAGATTTCGGGCGCGGGCTTCGACGAGGTGCTCGTCGTCACCGGGTTCGAACACGAACGCGTCGCGGAGGCGCTCGACGGTCTCGTCGTCCGCATCATTATTAATAAGGCGTTCGAGACCGGGATGGGCAGCTCGTTCCGGGCCGCCGTGAATGCGCTCGGCTCGTCAGCGGCGGCTGCGTTCGCGCTCGCCGATCAGCCGTTTGTCACAGCTGCCCATCACCGACAGCTGCTCGACGCCTGGCACGCGCACACGCCCGGCATCGTCTGCGTCAAGTACGGTGACGTGGTGGCGCCGCCGCACCTCTTCGGCCGCGAGTTCTTCCGGGAGCTCGCCGAGCTCGAACACGGCGCGCGCCCCGTGCTGCAGCGACACCGCGACCGCACGTTCGTGCTGCAACTCCCCCCGGAGCTGCTGCTGGATGTCGACACGCCAGAGGACTACGAGCGTGCGACCGGGCGGCTCTCGCCCGAGACGTGAATGCTGCCGTCGTGCGTGTTGAGGAATCCGCCTTCGAATCCGCGCTGCAGGGCCACGATCTCGCCCAGGATCGAGACGGCAATCTCTTCCGGCGTTTCGGCGCCGAGCGCGAGACCAATCGGGTTACGGACGCGCGCGAGCGCCGCCGTCGAGGCAACGTAGCCCTCCGCTCGCAGCGCACCGAGCAGCTTCTCGAGCCTCGATTTCGGTCCAAGGACGCCGACGTAGGGCGCCCGTGACTCCAGCGCGAACCTCAGGCTGTCACGGTCCCGCTCCAGGTGATGGTTCATGATCACGACGAACGTGCGATCACCAACATCCACCGCGCTGCCGAAGCGGCTCGCATCAGCCGCGACCAGCCTGACGTGCGGGAAACGCTCCGCCGACAGGAATGCCTCGCGCGGATCGACGACCGTCACGTCGAAGCCGAGCGCGTAGGCGAGGCCCGCGACCGGCTGGGCGTCGAAGCCCGCGCCAAAGAGGACGAGGACCGGCGGCGGCACGCTGACATCGAAAAAGAGCTCGGCGCCCTCGACGACGTCGGTGGCGGCATGCGGAAAGGGCGCGCGCAGGAGAGAGCGCGCGCAAAGGGCCGCCGCCGCGTCGAGCGGAGCGTGGCGAAGCGTGCCGATCACTTCGTCTCCTGTCACGAGCAGCCGTCCGGCGCCGCCTGCGACGGGCGTCACCAGGACGGCGGGAGCGGCGCGCTCGAGGATCTCGAGCCACCGCTCGACGATCGGGTCGTCGTCGATTCGTTCGATGCGGATGTCGACGGCGCCGCTACATCCAATGCCAAGTCCCCAGACGGCATCGTCATCGAGGTCGTAGAGCCTGACGGTTGGCGTGCCGGTCTCGATGACCCGCGACGCCGCCTCCGCGACCGCCGGCTCGAGACAGCCGCCGGACAGGAGGCACTCGTACGAGCCGTCCTGCCGGACGAGGATGCGAGCGCCTTCGCGGCGATACGCGCTGCCGCGTACCCGGACGACCGTTGCGAGCGCCGCCTGCTCGCCTCGCTGACGCACCCCGCGGATGGCATCGACGATCCGTTCGGTCTCGCGCCGGTTCATCGCGCGAACCATCGCACAAACGCGCGCGTGCGGCAACCGTTGCGGCGATGTTGCTGTCACTGCGTGGTAGGCTGACGCCGCTATGACACGCGCCGCAGCCTTCATCGTCATTGCCGGTCTGTTGGCGTCCGCGGCGGCGGCGCAGCAACCGGCCGGTTTCGTGGATCTCTTCAACGGCAAGGATCTGACGGGCTGGGTGAACGTCAACACTGCCGAGGACACGTGGAAGGTGCGTGACGGGATGCTGATCTGCTCCGGGCATCCGATCGGTGTGATGCGCACCGAGAAGCAGTACGAGAACTTCATCCTGCACATCGAGTGGCGCCATATGGAGCCGGGCGGCAACTCCGGCGTCTTCGCCTGGAGCAGCGCGCGGCCGGATCCCGAGTCGCGCCTCCCGAACGGCATCGAAGTCCAGATGCTCGAACTCGAGTGGCCAAACCTGAACAAGCGCAACGGCGTGACGCCGCCGATCGCTTACGTGCACGGCGAGCTGTTCGGTGTCGGCGGCGTGAAGATCACGCCGGACAATCCGCGCGGCGAGCGCAGCATGTCGATCGAGAACCGCTGCAAGGGTAAGGGTGAGTGGAACACCTACGACGTCGTCGCGGTCGACGGCGTGATGAAGCTCTCGGTCAACGGCAAGTTCGTGAACGGCATCTCGCAGGCGACGCAGAAGAAGGGCTATCTCTGCCTCGAGTCCGAGGGCGCGGAGATTCACTTCCGCAACATCCGGATCATGGAGCTGCCGCCCGGCGTCACACGCCCGGATCAGGTGGCGCCCGAGCTGAAGGACTACTGACGCCTCGCGCTATTGACAGTCGCGGGCGCGTCGGCGCGCGGCGTAACATACGCACCGTTGGAACACGCGGGAGGAAGTATGAAGCGCATCATCCCTGTGCTCCTGGTGCTGATGGCCACTCACTGCGGCAGCGACGACTCGTCCACACCGACGTCGCCCTCCGGTCCGTCCCTCAGCTTTTTCGTGTCGAGTGCGACGAGCGTCACGGGCAATCTCGGAGGACTTGCGGGAGCAGACGCCACGTGTCAACGTCTTGCCTCGGTGGCCGGCCAGGGATCGCGGACGTGGCGCGCGTATCTGAGCGTCGAGCGCGACCCGTCGAACGGCAACCAGCGGACGAACGCGCGCGATCGGATTGGCACCGGCCCGTGGTACAACGCCAACCGCGCGCTGATCGCGAACACGGTCGCCGAACTTCACGCGCGCGCCGGTGACGCGGCGCTCTTCCTCGACGAGCGCGGACAGCGAATCAACGGACAATGGACAGGCTCACCGTCGCCGGTCGAACACGACATCCTGACGGGATCGAATGCGGACGGCACCCTCGCGGAAGGCTTGACGTGCGCCGACTGGACGTCGGACTCCGCGAACGCGGTCGCGCAGGTCGGCCACTCCGACGGCATGGGCCCGAACCAGAGCACCGCCGGGTCGCTGTCGTCGTGGAACTCCGCGCACGCCAACCAGAACTGCGCGAACACGGCGCCGCGTGGCGGAGCCGGCCGCATCTACTGCTTCGCGCGCTGAGGCGCGTCCCATCCTCGAGAGTCGACCAGCGCCGGCGCCGCACGCGCACAGGTCTTTCCCCGTCTCGCGTCTGGCTGTTGGTCCTGGCACTCGCAGCCGCGGCGGGCTGCGTCCGGCGATCGACGCTCTCGCATGCGCTCGACGACCAGCAGTTCTGGTCGCTCGTCGAATCGGCGTCGGAGCCGCCCGGCACGTTCGCCGTCTCCGACAACCTGGTCTCCAACGAACCGCACGTCGCGGAGAACGCACGATGGGTTGGCCAGACGAGCGGCGTCTACATCGGGGTCGGCCCGGAGCAGAACTTCACCTACATCGCGGCCGCACAGCCGGCGATGGCGTTCGTCATCGACATCCGGCGCGAGAACCTGGACCTGCACCTTCTTTACAAGGCGCTGTTCGAGTTGTCCGCCGATCGCGCGGAGTTCGTCTCGCGCCTCTTCTCCCGCCCCAAGCCGGCCGACGCCGGTCGCCACGAGGCCGTCGACGATCTCTTCCGGCGATTCGACACGATCTCGCCGTCGCCCACGCTCTACAGCAGAACCGCGGCCGAGGTGCGCACGCACCTGCTGCAGACGCACCACTTCCCGTTGTCGCCGACCGATCTCGAGGTGATCGACAGAACGCTGAGGGCGTTCTACACGGACGGGCCGAACATTCAGTTCTGGGGGTCGCGGACCGTCGACGCGAACCGTCCTACGTACCGCGAGCTGATGACGATGACGGACCTGGCCGGGCAGATCCGCAGCTTTCTCGCGAGCGACGACCAGTTCCGGGTCGTGAAGGATCTGCAGGCGAGAAACGCGATCGTGCCGGTGGTTGGCGATTTCGGCGGGCCGACGGCAATGCGCCGCGTCGGCGATTACATTCGCAGCCACCGCTCGACCGTCGACGTCTTCTATGCCTCGAACGTCGCGGTCTATCTCACCGAGCGGCAGAAACGCGCATTCTGCGGGAACCTCACCAGTTTGCCAGCCGCCAGCGACGCCGTCTTCATCGAGAGCATCGGCGTGCGCCAGTTGAGTGCAAAGCTGCGATCGTGCGCACCCGAGAAGCGGTGACGGTCGGTTGTCGGCACGCCGATGTCAGGGGGCTTCGTTCGTCTTCTCGTGTCAATTGGTGTTGCTCTGCGGATCGGGGTGCGACACGAGATCGATCACGACCGCGCATGCGAGCAGCAGGACGTCGTCTTCTCCGGCGTTGACGTCGATGCCGTAGGTGTCGCTGAACGAGAACCACTTCTTGCTCACGCGCGCGACCTCGCGGTCGCCGCGGGTGAAGGTGTACTCGTGGTCGAGGAAATTGCCGCGCGCCTCGATGTCGTCCGGTCCCTCGACGTCGACGGTGAATCGCGCGCGAAACGGCGTGAACAGATGTTTCTTGACGACCGCGACAGTCTTGCCGCCGCGGATGATCTCGTAGCGGGCCCCGAACGACAGCAGCCGCTGATCGATCAGCGCGAGCTCCTCGCCGCCCATGTCCTTGAACGACAGCTTGTCGCCGAAGCTGAACACCTTGCCGTCGACGTAGTAGACGTCCTCGCCGGCCTCGTTCCTGATCCGGAAATCGTCGCCCCACGAAAGGATTCGTTCGCGCATCACGTATCGCATATTCGTTCGCCATTATGATGTCGCCATGGTTTTGCCCATCGGCGACGACAACACCGGGCGGGTCAGGACTCCTTACGTTACCTACGCGCTCATCGCGCTGAACGTTCTGGTGTTCGTGTTCCTGCAGGGAATGGGCACGAACGAGCGCTTCACCTACGCCTTCTCCACGGTCCCGCAGGAGATTCTCACCGGGCGCGACATCGCACGCGAGGTGCCGGTCGAGTTCGGCGACCAGCGCGGCACGATTCCGCTCCAGCCGACGCCGGGGGGAGTGTACCTGACGCTGCTCATTTCCATGTTCATGCACGGCGGCCTGATGCACCTGCTCGGGAACATGCTGTTCCTCTGGATCTTCGGCGACAACGTCGAAGACGATCTCTCGCACGGCCGCTACACGGTCTTCTACCTGCTGACCGGCGTGATCGCGTCGCTCTCGCACGTGTTCTCGACGGCGGCGTTCGGCGACAACCCCTACATCCCGAGTCTTGGCGCCTCGGGTGCGATCTCCGGGGTGATGGGCGCGTATCTCGTCCTCCATCCGCATCGCCGGGTGCGGGTGATCATGTTCCGGATGCTGACCGAGGTTCCCGGCTACGTGGCCGTCGGCCTGTGGTTCCTGCTGCAGTTGATCAGCGCCTACGGGGTCATCGGGCAGGGGCCCGAAGCTGGCGGCGGCGTGGCGTTCATGGCGCATATCGGCGGGTTCATTGCCGGCGTCGTGCTGGTGAAGCTGTTCGCGATCGGCGTGAGGCCGCCGGCTTCCCGGCAGCTGCGGTGGTAGCGGGCGCGTTACTCGTCTCGCGCTGTGAAACGGAGCCGTTTCCCGCGTTCGTCTCCCCACCCGTCGCGGCGTCCTCAGGTCGCGGCGCATCCAGGCAAGCTGGTCTGCAGTTGGCCCGCTAAACATCGAGAGGATTCGTCACGACACCGGGCGCGGCGCCGCCGATCGCGGGCGCCGCTCGGGTTTCGCCGTATCAAACATCCCGGGCTGATCACATCGCTGTTGCGCCGCGGCCGCCACCCGGGTGAATGTGGGCGCCGGTCAGCGACGCCTGACGCGCGGCCACGAGGGTGCGCTCCGTCTCGCGATGGGCTCCGCCGACCGGCATCCCCATCACGGAAAGGAGACTCTGCCCATGAGACGTGCTGCGCTCCTGTTTCATAGCGTGGCGCTCGCCGCGATCGTGCTGTGCCTCACGTCCACAGCCGCCGCGCAGACGGCCACCGCCCAGATCACCGGGACCGTGCGCGATGCGAGCGGCGCGGTGATGAGCGGCGTGAAGGTCATCGTCACGAACCAGCAGACGGGGCTCACCCGCGAGACGAAGACCGGCAACAACGGCGACTACGTCATCCCGCTGCTGCCCGTCGGCAGCTACGTGGTCACCGGTGAACAGCAGGGGTTCAAGACGGCCGTCCACTCCGACGTGCCCCTGACCGTCGATCAGATTCAACGCGTCGACATGCTGCTCGAGACCGGCAACCTCAGTGAGACCGTCGAAGTGGTCTCGAACGCGCTGGCGCTCGACACCGGCAACGCGACCGTCGGCCAGACGATCACCGAAAAGCAGGTGACCGAGCTTCCGCTCAACGGGCGCAACTTCCTGCAGCTGCTCTTCCTCGGCGCCGGCGCGGTGGAAACCGGCGGCGAACAGGGCGCGATGCGCCAGGGCGTTGGCAACGCCATCAGCATCATGGGCGCGCGCCCGACCTCGAACAACTTCATGATCGACGGCACCGCGAACATCGACACGTCGCTCGGCACGCCCGCGGCGGTGCTCTCGGTGGACGCGATCCAGGAATTCAAGGAGCAGACGACCACCTATTCCGCGGAGTACGGCTTCAGCTCCAACCAGATCAATATCGTCAGCAAGACCGGCACGAACAAGCTGAGTGGCACCGGCTTCGGCTTCTTCAGGAACGAAGGCTGGGACGCGCGCAACTTCTTCGACGACCCGAACACGCCGAAACCGAAGCTGGATCAAAAGCAGTTCGGGCTGGTCGTCGGCGGCCCGGTGATGCTGCCGATGTACGACGGGCGCAATCGCACCTTCTTCCTCGTCAACTACGAGGGCACGCGCATCGATCGCGGGTCGACGGCGTTCTACAACGTACCGACGCCCGATCAACTGGCGGGCCGGTTCAACACGCCGATCATCGACCCGCTCACCGGACAGGCGTTCCCGAACAACACCATCCCGCAGTCGCGCTTCTCGCGCCTTGCGCAGCTGGCGCTGCGCAGCAACTGGTTCCCGGCGCCGAACTCCACGGCCGCCCAGGGCAATTACCAGGCGGTGCGGACGTTCCCGCAGGAGCAGGATCAGTTCACGCTGCGCGGCGACCAGGATCTCTCGCGCCTCGGACGCGTGTTCGTGCGCTTCACGAAGACGACCTACAGCAACACGGCCCCCGCCAGCATGATCGACGTGGGCAACCGCGTCTTCGAGCAGGACACCACGAACTGGCAGGTGTCGCACAGCTGGCCGCTGCGCAACACGCTGGTCAACCAGGCCCGCGTCGGGCGTGTCGACGCGCGCGCCGACCAGCACGGCATCCCGTGCGCGCAAGGCGACGTCGACTTCCTCGGCGTCACCGGCACGTTCACCAGCATCCCCGACGCGCAGCGCGAATGTCCGAGCATCGGCATGACCGGCTTCGACGGCACGGGAGGCGCGGTGAACGCCTACACCGCCAGCAACCAGCCGATGTGGGACATCAGCGACACCATGACCTGGGTCAATGGCAGGCACACGCTCAACTTCGGCGCCAACTATCGCCGCTGGTGGCTGCAGCGCGACCTCGCCACGGGCTTCCTCGGCAACTACGCGTTCAACGTCGGCTTCACCGGCAACGTCGTCGCCGACATGCTGCTCGGGTACTACTCCGGCGTCGGCATCTTCCAGCCGGCCGCGTTCAGCGTGCCCGGCGCCGCCGGAAATCCGCGCGAGTTCAACTTCATGTACTTCGCGCCGTATTTCCAGGACGACTGGCGTGTGAATTCGCAGCTGACCATCAACATGGGACTGCGGTGGGACTACCGGAACGTTCCCTACGAAACGAACAACCGCATGGCGTGGCGCAACCTGAATTACGCGCCGGGCGGTCTGCTCGTCGCCGATCAATCGCTCGTGACGGGCGGGATCGTCGACAACGCGTACTACCAGTACGCCGGACGGCGCAGCCCTGAGAACCCCGATCGCTACAAGGTGTTCGCACCGCGCTTCGGCTTCGCGTGGCGGCCGTTTGGGGAAGGAACGGTGTTCCGCGGCGGTTACGGTATCTTCTTCGATTCCGCCGAAGGCCGCGAGATCGACGGCGCCGCGGACGTGTATCCGTACGTGAGCCGCGGCAACTACATCCAGTCGATCGGCCAGCCGACGCCGCTGCAGACAACCGACGCGCTCTTCCCGAGCTTCGCCGCGCCTGGCGTGGCGACGCCGGCGGCGAACACGTTCCTCGCGGTCAGTCAGTCGCCGGAGCCGCGCAATCCCTACATGCAGCAGTGGTCCATCGGCGGCCAGCGGGAACTCCGCCCCGGCACGACGATGGAGGTGAACTACATCGGGACGCACGGCACGAACCTGCTGATGCGGCAGAACATCGCGCAGGCCTTCGTGTTCGATCCGGCGAATCCGCTCTCGGTCGATGCACGGAAGCCCTTCCCGAATTTCGTGGTCTACATCGACAGCAACTGGGGCGGCCGCTCGAACTACAACGCGCTCAACACGAAGCTCGAACACCGTGGACCGGGATCGATCCTGACGTTCGCGTATACGTGGGCGCGCAGCACCGACCTGAAGTCCGCCGCGGCCGGCATCGGCGCAAGCGGCTTCAACGGCTGGCAGGGCTTCCTGAACAACCACGATCCGGAGCGCGACTACGGGTTGTCGGACTTCGATGTCGATCACCGGCTCGTCGGCAGCTTCGTCTACAACCTGCCGTTCGGAAACGGTGAGAAGTACGCGAGCGATGCGAAGGGCGTGAAGAATGCGATCGTGGGAGGCTGGCAGGTCAACGGGATCTACACCTGGCAGCACGGCTTCCCGATCACGATCACCGCGTCGGATCTCGGCGGCCTCAACGACACGTTCGGCACCAATCGCGCCAATCTCGTCGGCGATCCGAACAATCGTCCGAGGACCGTCGAGGAGTGGTTCAACACCGCGGCCTACGAGCAGCCGGCGCCCGGCGCGCTCGGCACGGTCGGCCGCAATACCGAGCGGGCGCCCGGGATCAACAACCTCGACTTCGCGTTGTTCAAGAACTTCGACGTCGCAGGCAGGACCCGGCTGCAGTTGCGGTTCGAGTCGTTCAACTTCTTCAACCATCCACAGTTCGACGGGGTGGAGACCAACATCGCATCGCCGCAGTTCGGCGTCATCACCTCCGCTCGACCAGGACGCATCAATCAGCTCGGATTGAAGCTGCTATTCTGAGCCCGCGTCTCGAAGGCCACCCGGACCGCGTGCACGTCGGCACGCGGTCCGGTCTTTTCTCACCAGCGGCCTTCGACATCATCGCAGTGGAGCGAGTCCATGTGGTCACGCGTGCGGAGGACCGCCCGTCTCGTCGCGATTGGCGTGTGGTTTTGCTCCGGCACGCCCGCCGTATTCGCGCAGCAGCAACCGGATCCCGCAGTACTCCAGCAGCATGCGGCCGCGGGTGAAAAGGCGCTCGCCGAGGGCCGCTATGCGGAAGCGGAGAAGGAATACGAAACGCTTCGCCAGCTGAGCCCGCGCACCGCGGAAGTGCATGCGCGGCTCGGTCTCATCTACTTCCAGCAGGGCAAGTTCGCCGAGGCGATCCCGCGCCTGCGGGAGGCGATCCGCCTCAAGCCGGGCCTCCCCAAGCTCGATGCGCTGCTGGCGATGTCGCTGTCCGAGCTTGGCAAGTACGAGGACGCCTTGCCCGCCCTCAAGGCCACGTTCGCGCAGTCGACGGACACGGTGCTGCGGCGAATGGCCGGACTGCATTTGCAGCGGGCATATACAGGACTCGGACGTGACGCCGACGCGGTCGACGTCGCGCTCCGGCTCTCGCGGCTCTACCCCGACGATCCCGAAGTGCTTTATCACTCCGGACGGCTCTTCGCGAACTACGCCTACCTGCAGACGATGAAGCTGGCGGAGGTGGCGCCGGAGTCGGTGTGGCTGCACCAGGCGGCGGGTGAAGCGAACGAGAGCCAAGGCTTCTACGACGCCGCCATTCGCGAGTATCGCCAGGTGCTCGCGCTCTCGCCGCGCCGTCCGGGCATTCACCTGCGCATCGGCCGCACGGTGCTCGAAAAATCCAAGGACACGCCGTCGACGGAAGCGGCCGCCGAAGCGCGCCAGGAGTTCGAGCAGGAGCTCGCCGTCGATCCGACCAATGCGAACGCCGCCTACGAGCTGGCGGAGATGCATCGCAAGGCCGGAGAGTACGAGCCGGCGCGCGCGCTGTTCCAGCAGGCGATCACCCACTATCCGGGATTCGAGCACGCGTTGGTCGGTCTCGCGCGCACCTTGATCGCGCTCGGCCAGCCTGCCGACGCGGTCCCGCGCCTCGAGGCCGCGATCAAAGCGAACCCCGACAGCGAAGTCGCCTACTATCAGCTGGCGCAGGCGTACCGCGCGCTCGGCAGGACGGCCGAGCAGGAGAAGGCGCTCACCGACTTCAATCGCGTGCACACGCAGAGCGCGCGCACCGCGGCGGTGCCGCAGCCGAAACGCGACATCACGCCGCAAGCGCTCGACATCAAAGTGCCCGAGCGCGACTAGGCGTCACGACAGGTGGGCACCGCGCAATCGCCGTGCGCGAGGTAGCCGGCGAGATGGTCGACGACCTCGCGCGCATCGTCTTCGATGCCGTGGATGAAGGTCGACTTGCGGCGGCGCAGCACCGGCAGGCCCAGCGCATACAGCCCCGGACTGTCGACGAGGCCGCCGTCGTGGCGAAGGTTGCCCTTCTCGTCGAGTACTGGGACGTCGAGCCAGCGGTAGTCGGGGTGAAAACCGGTCGCCCAGACGATCGAACGGATCTCGCCACTCCGCAGATCGAGCTGCAGGCGTGACGACGCGGGCACGCGCGTCGGCTCGAAGCGTTCCGGTGCAGCGACGTCCGCGTCACGCCCGTCGACGCGCGCCCACTCGTCGAACGTGTCGAGCAGCCGGTTCATCTTGAGGTCGGCCAGCGAGAAGAGGTTGCGCAGTCCCCCCGAGAAGAGCGCGCGCCCGTCGCGGATCGTCGACAAGCGGCCCACCAGCTCGACCCCGATCGCACTCAGCGCGTTGAGATCGAGCGTCACGCGCTCCGGTGTGCCGACCAGCTGCGGCGAGGGCAGCCGGCGCGCGCGCGTCAGATCGTCGATCGCGTCGTAGCGCTGGCCCCACACACCGGCGGCGTCCATCCACCAGAGCACGTCGCGGCCGCGATAGAGGCGCGGCAGCCGCACGTGCTCGCCGACCGACAGGGTGACGCGACGGCCGGAGCGGTGGATCTCGTCGGCGAGCTGCACGCCCGTCGCCGAGGCGCCGACCACGAGCACGCCGCCATCGGGGAGCTGCGTGGAATTGCGGTACTCGAATGGCGTGAGCTGTTCGATGGAGGCGGGCACCGCGGATCGAAGCCGCGGCACGCTCGGCAGGTTGCACGCGCCGCTGGCGATCACCACGCACCGGCACTGAATCTCGCCGGTGGTCGTCTTGACGCGATACCCCTCGTCGACGCGTGTGACGGCGGTGACGTTCGTGTTGGTGCGGACCGGGGCGCGGGCGACGCCGGCGTACCCGGCGATGAACGCGACCACCTCGTTCATCGTCATGAAGCCGTCGGGATCGGCGGTGTCGAAGCGGTGGCCCGGCAAATGCGTCTGCCAGTTCGGCGTCAGCAGCCGGAGCGAGTCCCACCGTTCGCGCCGCCACGAGTTCGCCACCTCGCCGCGCTCGAGCACGATGTGATCGATCGAGCGCAGGCTGAGGAACCAGCTTGCGGCGAGGCCGGCATGGCCGGCCCCGATGACGACCGTGGTGAGGCGCTCGATGGTAAAGCTCCCCGCAACAAAAAAAGGGGGCTGTCCCCTTTATTTGCGAAAAAAGGGGGCTGTCCCCTTTTTTGGTGGCACCAGCTAGGCGACTTCCACCGTGACGTTCACGGGGTTCGTGATGATGTCGTAGACGGCCGAGCGCTTCTGCGACTGCGCGACCAGCGCTTCGAGCTCCTGCTTCGAGGCGTCGCCGTCGATCTTGAAGGTCACCTTGACCTCGTCGTAGCCGTTCCGCACGTCGCTATCGATGCCGAGAATGCCGCGGATGTCCATCTTGCCTTCAATCTGGGATTCGACCGAGCGCAGCTGGATGCCGCGGTTCTGCGCGACGGCGGCGACGCCGGCGGTCAGACAGCTCGCGAGTCCGACGAGGATGTACTCGACCGGCGTGATGCACTTGTCCTCGGACGCGAAGACCTCGGGGTGATCGGCGTCGAACTTCGCGGTGGACTTGTGCTGCTGTTCCTGCCCCAGGCCAAAGAAACTCTGGACGGTGGTCCGGCTGTGCGTGCCGTTCTGCCATTTGCACGCCGCCTTCCACGTGAATTGCGCTGCTTCCGGCGCCCCCTTCAACGCCTCGCGGGCGTCGAGCAGCGCCTGGACGTTGACGCCGTTATTGACAATCGCCATAGCCATCGTGAAACCCCTTTCGATGTTCGGGAGGAGACCGTCGGTCGGAAGCTTCGAATCATACAACGAGCCCGCGCCGGTTTGGCGGATTCCGGCGATATGATCGGTGGATGGCCCCGTCAGCGCCCCATACCACCGCGGGCTCGGTGGGCATCGTCGATACGCAGTTTCTGGACCTGCCGAAACCGGTGCGGCTCGATTGCGGACGGGAGCTCCACCCGATCCGTATCGCCTACGAAACCTACGGCACGCTCGCTCCGGCGCGCGACAACGTGATCCTGGTCTGTCACGCGCTGAGCGGCGACGCGCACGCGGCGGGGTACGCGCGCCGTCCGACCACCGAAAGCACACGCGACGGCTTCGCCGCCGACGACCGTGACGGGAGCGTTGGCAAGGCGCTCGGATGGTGGGACGGCATGATCGGGCCGGGCAAGGCGTTCGACACCGATCGCTTCTACGTCGTGTCGACGAACCTCCTCGGCGGATGCCGTGGAACGACCGGCCCCTCGTCCGTGAATCCGGCGACGGGACAACCGTATGGCTCCGACTTCCCTGTCATCACCGTGGCCGACATGGTCCGCACCGAGCGCGCGTTGCTCCACGAGCTCGGGATCGAGCGGCTCGCCGCCGTGGCCGGCGGATCGCTCGGCGGCATGCAGGCATTCGAGTGGGCGATCCTGTATCCCGGGCAGGTGGACGCGATCGTCGCGATCGCCAGCACCCACGCGTTACAGCCGCAGGGTGTGGCGTGGAATGCGATCGCGCGGAACGCGATCACGGCGGATCCGGCGTGGCAGGGAGGCCACTACTACGGCACGGGCCGGCGGCCGGACGCCGGCATGGGCGTCGCGCGCATGGTGGGACACATCACCTACCTGTCGGCGAAGTCGCTCGGCGACAAGTTCGGGCGGCGGTTGCAGTTCTCGGACGACATCCGCTACACGCTCACCGACCCTGAGTTCGAGGTCGAAAACTACCTGCGCTACCAGGCGGACGCGTTCGTCAAGCGCTTCGACGCGAACACATATCTCTACACGTCGCGCGCGCTCACCTACTTCGATCTCGCACGGCAGTACGGGAACGGCAAACTGATCGACGCCCTTCGCGACGTCCGCGCGCGCACGCTGTTGATGGCGTTCAGCTCCGACTGGCTGTATCCACCGTCCTGCTCGGAGCAACTGAGCGAGGCGCTGGGCGCGCTCGGCAAGAACGTCGAATACCACGTCATCGACGCGCCGTACGGCCACGATTGCTTTTTGCTCGAGGAGGCGCGCCAGACGCCCATTATTCAGAAGTTTCTCGCGCGCCAAGGCGCGCACGGCGTGCCTGCGAGGGAGCGGAGCGGGGTGTAGGGG
>JBKPRU010000181.1:0-12947 GCA_046734675.1 Acidobacteriota bacterium | reverse complement strand
AGCGCGTGCGGCGGCGCGTAGCGGGCGCGCTCGCATTCGGCCAGCAGGGCGGCTACGCGGTCCGCGTCGACGCGGGCGCCGCGTTCCGCGAGGGCCGGCGCAACTTCGGCCGGGACGAGGCTGGGGCCAGCCACACCCCACACGTCGCGCAGGTGGTCGCGGACCATCGCGTCAATCCGGGTGTACGCCTCACGCCGCGACGGCTCCGACGTCAGGTCGAGCTCGCGCACCGCTTCGAGCGATGCGCGTTCTTCACCGCGGCTCTTGCGCGGGGATCGCTCCGCGACGCGACGCCGATTCGCGAGCGCGATGGCCCAGAATGCCACCGGTGCGAACGACACCACGACGAGCGCAATGCCGATCGGCTGCGCCACCGCGTAGAGCCGGCCACGCGGGACCGACGGCTTCGCATCACGCAACGGATACTCCTGCGCGTCGGGAAGCGTGCTGCGCAGTGCGACGCTTACGCCCGGCACGGCCACGTCCCCCGCCGGCGCCGCGTCGTCCAGCCGTTGTCCCGGGCGGCGGATGTAATACCGCGCCGAGAACGGCGCCACGCGCAGCGATGATGTGCCGACCCCGTAGGTGGTCAGGTCGTAGACGAACCGCCGCGTGACCGCGCCATCCTGGCGATCGATCCGGCCGCTCTCGCTGCCCACGACTTCCAAGCCTTCGAGCTTCAGCTTGTCCTTGGAGAGATCGTCGTCGAGCACATCCATGTTCGGCGGGCAATCGATCTCAATCGTGTAGCGCACACGATCGCCAACCCATACCGCAGTGCGATCCACTGCGGCGTGAACCTGCGGCTTGTTTACCGCCGTGCCCGTCTGGGCGGAGAGACGTGGGGCCACAGAAACACACAGCACAACACAAACAAGGATGAGGAATCGGAGGCCCGTCACTTCTTCCTCGCGGCGAACAAAGATAGGACGGGCAGCACCGGGCTCTCGTCCGTGGGCACGAAGACGTGGTCCATCGGGACCCGGTAGAACGCGCGCGACAGTTCCTCGCGCCGCGCGCGAACGGACGCGGCGAACTTCTCGCGCGATCCGCGTCCCAGACCAAGCGAGACGCGCCGGCCGCTCTCCACATCGCGGACGCGCAGGTATCCGGCACCCGCGGGGAGCTCGGTCTCCGAGCGATCCTCGGGGACGACGGCTATCAAGTCGTGGCGCGCGGCGAGCTGCGCCAGTTCCCCGCTGGCCAGCACATCGTCGTCGGTGATGAAGTCGGAGACGAAGAAGATGACGCTCATGCGCTTCAACGTCGCGAGCAGGTGGCGGACGACCGGCAGCATCAACGTCCGCCGGGTGTCGGGCGCGACATTCCAGCACTGCTCGAGCGTCGCCCACGCGGCGGCGCGCGTGCGCCGCGGCGGCGTATATGTCAGCACGCGGTCGGAAAAGGCACAGAACCCGGCATTGATCTGGTCGGCGAGCGCGGAGAAGAGGATGGAGCCGGTGATAAACGTCAGTGCCTCCTTTTTCGAGTAACCGCCGGACCCCTGCGCCATCGAGCGTGTCGCATCCATCACGACCATCACGTTCAGCTCGCGCTCGGCATGCGTGTGACGGACGAAGGGCGCACCCATCCGCGCGGTCACGTTCCAGTCGATGCGGCGCACGTCATCACCGGGGCGATATGGGAGGTGCTCGTCGAAGTCGAACCCGGACCCGCGCAGCGGGCTCTGATACACACCGACGCGCTGATTGCGGATCTTCTTGGCCGTGTAGACCTCGATGTACCGCAGCTCGTGCATCACGTGCTCGGGGATCATGGGATGGGCACCGCCCCGAGCAGGTCGGTCAGGATTTCGTCAGCGTCGACATTCTCCGCCTGGGCCCGGACCGTGCGCGCGATGCGATGCCGAGCGGTGTCGACGAAGATTTCCTTGACGTCGCCGGGCAGCGCCCACGCGCGCCCGTGCAGGAAGGCGTTCACGCGCGTGAGCGCCAGCACGTGCTGATAGGACCGCGGCGACATGCCGAGCTGCAGCAATTCCTTGAGATGCGTGCGCCCGACCTCCCCGGGATCGCGCGTCGCCCGCCCCAGCCGCACGATGTACTCGACGATCTTGTCGTCGACGTAGACGGTCGTCCGGATGAATTCGCGGAGCACGGTGACATCCGAGGGCGACACGCGACGCTCGATTGTGGTCTCGCTCATGCGCAGGTGCAGCATGTCGATCTCTTCGCGCTCACCCGGGTAGCCGACCCGCAGCATCATCGAGAAGCGATCGAGCTGCGCCTCCGGCAGCGTGTAGACCCCTTCCTGTTCGACCGGGTTCTGCGTCGCCAGCACCCAGAAGGGATCGTCGAGCGGAAACGTGGTGTCGGCGAGCGTGACCTGGCGCTCCTGCATCGCTTCGAGCAGCGCGCTCTGGGTTTTCGGCGTCGCGCGATTGATCTCGTCGGCGAGCAGGATGTTGGTGAAAATCGGTCCCTGCTCGATGCGGAAGGTTGACGTCTTGGCGTCGTAGACGCGGGTCCCGAGGATGTCGGCCGGCAGCAGGTCGGGGGTGAGCTGCACGCGCTGGAACTTCGCCGCGATCGCCTGCGCGAGCGTGGTCGCCGTCAGCGTCTTCGCCACGCCGGGCACGCCTTCGAGCAGCAGGTGTCCACAGCCCGATCGCGTGCGCCCCTTCGACGCGGAAAACGGAATCGCCGCAAAGAGCGCCGTCAGCATGCGCCGGATGAGGACGTGCTGGCCGACGATGACCTTGGCGATCTCGTGTTCGAGCGCCGAGGTGATCCCGGCGGCCGCCTCCGGCGTCATCGTCGCGAAGCTGAGGGGCTCGTGAAGACTCATAGCAGCAGCCAGAGCGCGGCGGCGGCGCCTGCGGCAATCGCCAGCGCGAGTGGGTACAGGTCGCGGTATTCGGTCGTCGTGCGCCAGCCGGTGATGCGGCGCTCCCCCTTCACGATGTCCTCGATGGCTGGCGCGAGCTCACCGCCGGTCGTCGAGCGCACGTAGCGTCCGCCGGTCGTGGCGGCGATCTGCCGGAGCGTGGCTTCCTCGAAGCGCGTGTTGACGACCCGTCCCTGCTCGTCGCGCAAGTACGTTTCGCGGCCTTCGGGATCGAGGATGGGAATCGGTACTGCCGCCTCGGAACCAATCCCGATGCAATTCACGCGGTAGCCGTCGGTCCGGTAGGCGTGCATCTGCCGCGCCAGTTCCCCGCCGTGATCCTCGCCGTCGGAGACGAGCAGAAAGAGCTTGCGGGTCGGCCGGTCGTCCTTGCGCGCGACGTCGCGCGCGTTCTTCAAGGCGGCGCCGATGTCGGTGCCGAGCAGCGTCTGCGGATCGTGGTTGATCCAATCGAGAAAGAACGAGACCGTCTCGAGGTCTTTGGTCAGATAGGACAGGATCAGCGATCCGCTCGCGAACCCCACCAGGCCGATGCGACCGATCCCCTCCGGCTTGTGCTCGATGAAGTTCTGGATCTCACGCGTCGCGCGCGCGAAACGCGACGGCGCGATGTCGTGGGCGCGCATCGAGGCGGAGCGATCGAGGACGAGGACGAGATCCTGCTGCTCGTAAACCGGCTCGCGCCGCGTCAGCAGCGCCTGCGGCTGGACCAGCGCGGCGACGATCGCGCCGCCGACGATCACCACCAACGTGAGCGCCGCGAGCTCGCGCAGCAGCGACGAGCGGCGCGAGAGCGGGGCGAAGCGCGCCGCCACCGGTGTTCGGCGCCGCACGCTCAGAAGGTAGTGATAGCGGATCGCCCAGCACGCGATGGCGATCGGGACGATCTGCCACCACGCGAGATACTCGGGACGGAGGAGGCGCATGATCGGCGGGAACCTATCCGACCGACCGCGCCGGCTTGCCGGCCGGCGAAGGGGGACGCAGCAGCTGCATCAGCTGCCGCGGCGGGGTCTTTGGCTGCTTGCGCAGCTCCGCGGCGAGACGCGAGGTCAGCTCGTAGTTGTACTTCGTGTCCCAATCGCTCGGTGTGGCCTCGATCGCCTTCCTGAACTCGTCTTCCGCGCGCGTCAGCCAACCGAGCCGCGCATCCGCCTTCTCCTCGACCAGCGCCTTGTCGAACAACGCGCACCCGGACCAGAAGTGCGGACGCGCTCCGACCGGCGCGCGTTCGGCAAGCTCGATCGTGTCGTCGTAGCGCCTCAGACGGTAGAGCGCCCACAAACGATTGCCCAGCGCGCGATCATATTCGGCGGCAAACATCTGCCGCGCCGCCGGAACGCGATCGAAGCGCGCCGCCACCGACTCGTAACGTGCGAGCGCCTCCTGCAGTTGGCCGCTCTCGATCGCCCGGTCGGCGCGATCGAGATCGCGCGTCCACTGCGCATACGTGAGCATGGCCAACCCCGCCAGCAGCGCGACCACGGCGAAGGCAACCCCTAGCGATTTCATGTGAATGGTGTGCGCTGGATTATGTCACAAGGCGCGGAGTAGCATGGGCGGATGCTGGCGTTCGTCACACTGCTCATCGCCGGATCGCTCACGTTCGCAACGCCGGCGGGCTGGACGTCGCGTCCGCCGGCGAGCCGCATGCGCACGGCGGAGTTCAGCGTCCCTGCCGCGGCCGGCGATCCCGAACCGGCAACCCTGATCGTGTACTTCTTCGGCGGACAGGGCGGCAGCGCCGACGCCAACATCGAGCGCTGGATTGGTCAGATGCAGCAGCCGAACGGACGCCCGTCGCCCGACGCGACCCGCACCACCCGCACCGTCAACGGACTGAAGGTCTCGATGGTCGACGTCTCCGGCACCTACGTTGCGGAGATGAGCCCCGGCTCGGCGGAACATCACAACAACCCCGGCTACCGTCTGCGCGGCGCGGTGATCGAAACACCGGGCGGCCCCTACTTCGTCAAGATGACGGGCCCGGCCAAGACGATGAGCGCCGCCGGCGCCGCCTACGATCAATTCATCGCAAGCCTGAAGTACGCACCGTAGCGCGGCTACCGTCGACCGATCAGCATGAACAGGCCGGCAACGATCACCACCGCGATGATGATGCCAACCCAGAAGCCCGCTTTGAAAATCCCCGCAATGGCCGAGCACCCGGCCAACGACACGAGAAGCAGGAGCACCAAGAGGATTCGCGCGACACTGAGCATGACGCCTCCGCGGCGGTCGTAATCACGGATCGTGCCGAATCAACGGATGGGGTAATGGTGGCGGCCACTGTAGTTTTCTACGACGGGGTCTGCGGGCTGTGCGACCGGCTCGTCACGTTTCTGATCGCCCGCGACCCGCGGGGGCGCATCCTGTTCGCGCCGCTCCAGGGAGAAGCGGCGCGCGACACGCTCGTCCGGTATGGACGGAATCCCGACGTTCTCGACACGATTTATGTCGTCGCGAATTGGCGAGCGGCGGATGAGCGGTTGCTGTCGCACTCGCGGGCGGTGCTGCACGCGGTCGATCAGCTGGGGGGCGCGTGGCGTGTGCTGGCGCGTGCCGCGCGTCTCGTGCCACCACCCGTGGCAGACGTGTTGTATCGGTTCGTCGCACGCATCCGTTACCGCGTGTTCGGACGCTACGACGTGTGCCAGCTTCCGCCCGCGGAGTGGCGAACGCGCTTTCTCGATCGCCAGGCCTCATGACCGCTCCGTCGCAGCACGATTTCAACCATCGGATCCTGGAGGAGACTTCGCACCGGCCGTGGCCGATGCCCCGGTCGGCGTGGGTGATGACGCAGACCTGGCACGATCTGTTGTTCGCACACTGGCCCGTGAGCGCCGACGCGCTTCGAGACAAGGTACCGGCGAGCTTTCCGCTCGACCGCTTCGACAACCAGACGTGGCTCGGCATCGTGCCGTTCTACATGACCAACGTCGCGCCGCGCTTCGTGCCGGCGCTGCCGCTGATGTCGTCGTTCCCCGAGCTGAACGTCCGCACCTACGTGACCGTCGAGGGAAAGCCTGGCGTGTATTTCTTCAGCCTCGACGCCGCGAATCCCGTCGCCGTCGGCGCCGCGCGGACGCTGCTGCGGCTCCCCTACTTCACGGCGTCGATGGAGGTCGAGACGCGAGACGGCGACGTCCACTACGCCAGCACGCGCACGTCGACGGGCGGAGCCGACGCGACATTCGTCGCGCGCTACCGCCCGACCGGTCCGGTCGAACCACCGAAGGCCGGCACGCTCGAACATTTCCTGACCGAGCGCTACTGCCTGTACGGCGTCGATCACAGCCACCATCCCTACCGGCTCGAGATTCATCATCCGCCCTGGCCGCTGCAGGCCGCCGATGCGGAGATCCGTGTGAACACGATGGCGGACGCGGCCGGTATCCGTCTCCCGGCGATGGCGCCGCTGCTCCATTTCTCGAAGCGGCAAGACATGGTCGCGTGGACACCGGAACGGATCCCTCATCCCTGATCCTGGATCCGGAATCCCTCATCGCGGATCCCGCATCCCGATCCCTGATCGCGAATCGCGCTTCGCGCGCCGCTATATACTCGGCGCATGTCGATCGTGATATTCGTGCTCCTCTCGCTGCTTGTGGCGCCTGTGCCGCAGGAAATCGAAGAGAAACTCGCGACCTATCAACTCGTGCTGCTGAAGAAGGGGCCGAAGCCGGAGCCGGCTGAAGGCGCCGCGGCCAAGATGCAGGCCGCGCACCTCGCGAACCTCGCGAACCTGCACCGCAAGCGCGTCAACGTGGCGTACGGCCCGCTGCAGTCGGAAGACATCGCCGGCATCGCGATCCTCAACGTGCCGTCCGCTGACGCGGCGAAGAAAGCGTTCGAGGCCGATCCGTTCGTGCAGGCAGGCGTGATGACGCCCGAGGTCCATCCGATCAAGGCGGCAAAGGACTGGTTCCACCCCGCCGCGACGACGCAACTCGATCAGCCGGACATGAAAGACCTCGAGCCGCTGGTCTTCGGGTTGTACGAGAAAGGTCCGAACGCGGCGGACGAAGAGGCGACCGAGCGGCTGCACGAGCAATACATGGCGGGGCTACGCGGTCTGGGCAAGGTGCTCGCCGAAGGACCGATCGAAGGGGACCCGACACTCCGCGAGTACATCGTCTTTCGCGTCGCGGATCCCGGAGAAGCGCAGACGTTGGTCGCGAGCGACCCCGCCGTCAAGTCGGGGGCGCGCCAGCTGCGCACGCACGGGTGGATGACGTTCAAGGGCATTTTCAAATAGGAGACGGCATGGAGCGCAAGACGGCCAGTGACTTTCCCCAGGAAGTACTGAACCTGTTCGATCAATACGTCCACGGCGGGCTCGATCGGCGCGGCTTCCTCGATCGCGCGGCGAAGTATGCAACGGGAGGCGTGACGGCGGCGATGCTGCTCGATCAGCTGAACCCGCAGTTCGTTGCCGCGCAGCAGATCGCCAAGGACGACAAACGCGTCAAGGCCGAGTACCTCGAATATCCGTCGCCAAAGGGCAATGCGAAGACCAAGGGCTATTACGTCCGCCCCGCGGACGCGAAAGGCAAGCTGCCCGGCATCCTGGTCATCCACGAGAACCGCGGGCTGAACCCGCACATCGAGGACATCGCGCGGCGGCTCGCGGCGAACCACAACTTCGTGGCGTTCGCACCCGATGCGCTCGCGCCGCTCGGCGGCTATCCCGGTGACGAAGACAAGGCGCGCGCCCTCTTCCCGCAACTCGATCAGGCCAAGACCCGCGAGGATTTCGTCGCCGCGGCGGAGTTCCTGAAGTCGCGCCCCGAGTGCACCGGCAAAATCGGCGCAGTCGGCTTCTGCTACGGCGGCGGCATCGTCAACATGCTCGCGACCCGGATGCCCGACCTCGGCGCCGGCGTCCCCTTCTACGGCAGCCAGCCGTCAGCGGAAGACGCGGCAAAGATCAAAGCGCCGCTCCTCATTCAATACGCGGAGAACGACGACCGCATCAACGCGGGATGGCCGGCGTACGAAGCGGCGCTGAAGGCGAACAACGTCCACTACGAGATGTTCAAATATCCCGGCACGCAGCACGGCTTCAACAACGACACGACGCCGCGCTACGACGAGGCGGCCGCAAAGCTCGCGTGGCAGCGGACCGTGGATTTCTTCAACAAGAATCTTCGCTGAACGTCGTTCACCGTCACGCTGTGACGGGCCACGGCCTGACGCACAAAGATCACGAAGATACGGAGTTCACGAAGGAAGACATAAACCTTTTGATGTTTTTCTTCGTGGTCTTGGTGGCCTCCGTGATCTTCGTGACGAGCCGTAGGCCGTGACCCGCGTGAAGCGCCGCGACTACTGAGTGCGCAGCGCCTGCTGCGGATCGAGCGACGCGGCGCGGCGTGCCGGAATGAACGCGGCGAGCGCGGCGCACGCGGCCAGCACCACGGCGGCGCCGGCCAGGATCTGCGGGTCGCGCCCGGAGACGCCATAGAGCTGCTGCGCGAGGAGTCGCCCGGCGACGATCGTCAAGGGCACGCCCAGCGCAAAGCCGACGATCACCTGTCCTGCCGATCCGCGCAGCACCGTCCGCAGCACCCGCGCGCGCGTGGCGCCCATCGCCATGCGGACGCCAATCTCGCGCGTGCGTCGCGACACCGAGTAGGCGGTCACGCCGTAGAGCCCCACGCACGCGAGCAGCAGCGCCATTCCGCCGAACGCGAATGTGAGCCGCGCGATGAGGCGCTCGGTGTTGAAGTTGAGCGCCACCTGCTCGTCGAGGCTGACCACGCCGGTCAGGGTCAGGTCCGGATCGACTGACGCCAGCGCGCGACGGATGTCCGCCTCCAGGTTCAGCCCCGGCCGCGTCATCTGAATCTCGATGGCGCCGGCATAATTCGATCGGAGCGCCACGCCGGGCCGCGATCCCGATGCGAACGTGCCCTGCAGGAATGGGAGGAAGAAGGTCGAGTACGCGGGCACACGCGCATCCTGATACTTCGCGTCGCCCACGATCCCAACAATCTCGTACTCGAGCGATCCTTCTCCGCTGCGGTTCGCAAACCCGAATCGCCGTCCGAGCGCATCGCCGTCTTTGAACAACTTGCGCGCGAACGTCTCGTTCACGACGGCGACCGACGGCGAGGTTCGCGTATCGCGCTCGTCCATCACACGTCCGCGCAGGAGTGGCGTTCCGATGGTCTCGAAATACTTCGGGCTGACGCGATTCCACGACGCGATGATCCGTTCCGCGGGCGCATGCCCTTCCACGGCAATTCGCCCGCTCCAGTTGTCGCCGGACATCGGGCTGTAGAGCGAATAGGCCACGCGCTCGACTCCGGGGATCGCGCCGACTGCCGCGCCGAGCCCGGCGTACATGGCTTCGAGGCGCTCGAGCGACGCGCGGCCGAGCGCGGTGTGGAGCGACGCGACATAACGTCCTTCGGTACGGAACCCGAAATCCTGGCGCTGCAGGTTATCGAGGCTCCGCGCCAGCAGCCCGGCGCTCGTGACGAGCGACAACGAGAGCGCGACCTGCAACGCGACGAGCGATCGGCGCACGAGCGACCCGCGTTCGCCCGCGACCCGTCCGAATCCGCGCATCGCATCAATCGGATCGGTTTTCGATCCAATCACGGCCGGCGCGATGCCAAAGAGGATTCCCGTCACGAGCGCCGCGCCGAGCGCAAACGCCAGGACGATGGGCGACGGCGTCGCCTCGATCGGGACGAACTGCGCGCCGCGGAACGCTATCGAGACGATCGCGCGAGCGCCTGCGTACGCGACCGCGAGGCCGGCCAGGGCCCCGACCAGCGCGAGGAGCAAGCTCTCGATGAGCGTCTCGCGCAGCAGCCGCGCGCGCGAGGCGCCGAGCGCACTACGCACCGCGAACTCGACGCGCCGACCAAGTCCGCGCGCCAGCAGCAGGTTGGCCAGGTTCGCGCACGCGATCAGGAGCGTCGCGGCCGCAATCGTCAGCAACAGCCGCAGCGACGGTCCGACCTGGTCGCGCATGTTCGAGACCCCACCCGCGGCGGGTGCAAGGCGGACCGTGACCTGTGGAATCTTCCGCCGCTCGTCGGACGAATAGTCGGGGACCGCGGTGAGCCATTGCCGTACCTGCGCGACCGCCTGCTGCTGCGCCTGCGCGGGCTCGGCGCCTGGGCGCAGCCGTCCAATCACGTAGAGCCAATGCTGGCTGCTAGCCGCGCGCAGATTCGCTTGCGGGTTGATCAGCGGCTCGATGACGATTGGCATCCACACGTCCGGCGGATCGGGCCGGAGCATGTCGCCATAGAAGCCGTCTGGTGCAATCCCGGCGACGACACACGCGACCCCGTTGATGACGATGGGCTGCCCGACGAGGCGAGGGTCGCTGGCAAAGCGCCGCTGCCATGCGCGATAGCTGAGAACGACGGCGGGCGGCGCTCCCTCCGCATCGTCCGAAACGGCCAGTGGCCGGCCGACCGCCGCACCGACCCCGAACATCTGGAAATAGTTGCCGCTGACGAACTGGCCGGTCAAAGGCTCGGCGGGATCCGAGGGTCCGCGCCGCACGCTTACGGTGTTCGGGTTAGCTTGAAACGCGGCAAGCTCGGAGAACTGCGGCACGTGGTCTCGCACCGAGCGATACAAGTCGTACGAGAAGAGCGACCACGCGCTCTGCATGCCGCCATTGACGCAGCACTGATCGTCGTCGCCGAGGCGATACAGTTCGGCCGGCCGGGTCACCGGCAGCCGCGCGAGCAGCACCTGCTCGACGAGCGTGAAGACCGCCGTGGTGCCGCCAATGCCCAGCGCGAGCGTGAGCACCGAGACGCAGGTGAATCCGGGCGCCTGCAGCAGACGCCGCGTCGAGAGCAGGATGTCGTTCAGCACGGTGACTTAGACGGCCGTATCCCCATAAGAGGTTGCTCCTCGGCCATAATGGGCGCGCTATGCCGACGACCGTCCTCGCGATTGCCACCTACCGCAAGGGCGACGAGTTCCTGAGGGAATGCCGGCGCCAGGGCGCCCGCGTGCTGCTGCTCACCGAGGAGAAGCTCGCGGATGCCGATTGGCCGCGCGACTCCATCGACGCCTTCTATTACGTCCGCCGCGAGATGCCCGAGGAGGACATCCGCAAGGGAGCGGCCTGGCTCGCCCGCACCGAACGCCTCGATCGCATCGTTGCGCTCGATGACTTCGACGTCGAGATGGCGGCGATGCTGCGCGAGTACCTCCAGGTGCCGGGCATGGGGGAAACGACGGCCCGCGCCTTCCGCGACAAGCTGGTGATGCGCACGCGCGCGCGGAGCGCCGGCATCCCGTGCCCGGCGTTCATCCACGTGCTGAATCATGCGGCGATTGCCGAATGGACCTCGCGCGTGCCGCCGCCGTGGGTGCTGAAGCCGCGCGGACAGGCCGCCGCGATCGGCATCAAGAAGATCGGATCGGCAGAGGAACTGCGGCAGGAGCTCGAGGCGCTCGGCGATCGCCAAGCGGAGTACGTCCTCGAACGCTACGTGCCCGGCGACGTGTTTCACGTCGACACGCTCATGTTCGCCAAGCGCATCGTGTTTGCCGTCGCGAGCCGCTACGGCACGCCGCCAATGGCGGTCGCGCACGAGGGAGGCATCTTCGTGACGCGCACGCTGTCGGAAGCGGACGGCATCGCGCGCGATCTGCTGGCGGCCAACGCGCGCGTGCTGGACTCGTTCGGGCTGGCTCACGGCGTGTCGCACACCGAATTCATCCGCGCGCAGGACGGCACCATCAACTTCCTCGAGACCTCCGCCCGCGTCGGCGGCGCCTTCATCGTCGACGTCGTGGAAGCGGCGACCGGTGTGAACCTGTGGCGCGAGTGGGCGAAGATCGAAATCGCCGGAGAGGATGGCGACTACCAGTTGCC
The DNA here is from genome assembly GCA_046734675.1 of Acidobacteriota bacterium. GTDB lineage: Bacteria > Acidobacteriota > Vicinamibacteria > Vicinamibacterales > 2-12-FULL-66-21 > QHWT01. The sequence continues at coordinate 1,216 of JBKPRU010000181.1, read as the reverse complement.
GCCGGTGAAGGGATTATCAGCCGGGATCGTGCTGTCGCTCGCCCGCCAGGAACAACCGGACATGAGCGCGTATGACGATCCGGAGATCGTCACACGCATTCGCAAGCACCATCATGCCGGGTTGATTGTCGCGTCACCCGACGAGCACCGCGTGCGCGCGCTGCTCGAATCGTACGTGACGCGCTTTTACGCCGACTTCCACGCGAGCGCGCCGGCGCCGGAGCGCGCGCTGGAGTAGCCGCCAGCTGGCACCTGGCAGCTGGTAGCTATGCGGTTCCAACCGGCTTCTGGCCCGCCAGGAATTTGTCGACGCGCCCCGCGAGATCCTTCAAGTACTCGGCGTCGCCTCCCTGGACCTCGGTCGTGACATACCCGTCGTACTTGATGTCGCCGAGCGCGCGCCGCACCTCCGGCCAGTCGATGTCTCCCTCGCCGAGGTTCTTCCAGGCGAACTGCCCGTTCTTTCGATCGAACGTGAAGTCCTTCAGATGGATCTTCGCGATGCGAGGACCGAGCGTGCGGATCCAGTCCTGCGGGTACGCGAAGAGCACGACGTTGCCGACGTCGAAGTAGGCGCGCACCGACGGCGAGTCGAACTCGTCGACGTATTTCGCGAACTCGAGCGGGCTGAGCAGGAACTTGTTCCAGACTTCTTCGACCGCGATGACGACCTTGAGGTCGCGGGCCATCGGCAGCAGGCGTTCGCGAATCACGCGCTGCGAGCGCGTGTAGGCATCCTTGTAGGACGTCTTCGCGTCGACCACGGCGGGGACGAGCAGCACGGTGTCGGCCCCCCAGAGCGCCGCGTTCTTCAACGACGTCTCCATGCCCTTCACGCTCTTCGCCACCACATCGGGCTCGCTGCTCGAGAGCGGCGACGACCAGTGCTCCATGTTCATCACGGAGTGGATGCGGATGCCACTGCTGCGCGCCGCCTCTTTCGCTTCAGCGGCCTCGTCCTCTCTCGTCAACGTCTGCATCTCGACGGCCTCGAACCCGGCGTCGCGCGCGATCGCGAACCGCTCCGCGTAGGGCCGGCCCTTCGGCAGCATCGAGATGAGCGTCGATTTCTTGATTCGCGCAGCAGACGATGAGGACGAGGGAGGCGTCGGGGTCTGGGCAGCGTCGAGGCGGCCTGCATATCCGGCGGCGGCGACGGCGGCCGCGACGGTCTTCAGAAACGTTCGGCGATTGTTCATGGCTGAAAGTTATACTC
>JBKPRU010000180.1:0-6772 GCA_046734675.1 Acidobacteriota bacterium | reverse complement strand
TGGCACCTGTCCGGGCTCTGGCGGTGAAAACACGCGCGGCGCCCCTGCTACTCACGGTCTGGAGACCACGGGCGCACTCGGGCTACCGCACGCGGCGTTGATCTGTTTCTAAGATACAAGGGCGCACCTTTAGGTGCGCCTACACGACGGCGCCTCTAAAGAGGCGCCCTACCGCTTTGGCAACCCACTGGACGCTACGACCCACACGTCCCCCGTAGCTTCCGCCTTCAGGCGGAAGCACATATGCTGCTTTCATGATTCTCGAGCAGCGGGCCATCGAGCCGTTCTACAAGAACGGATTTGTACTGGGGTGCGAAGAGACGAAAGAAGGCGTGGTCATTGACCCCGGCGACGAAGTCGACGAGCTGCTGGCCGTCGTCACGCGCCACGGGCTCTCAATCAAGCACATCCTCCTGACGCACGCGCATCTCGATCACGTCACGGGTGTCGCACGTGCGAAGGACGTGCTCGGCGCGCCGGTCTGGCTCCATCGCGACGACAACTTCCTCTACGAAGCCGTCGTGCACCAGGGACAGATGTTCGGTCTACAGGTCGCGCCCCAGCCGAAGGTCGACCGGTTTTACGAAGGGGACGATCTGATTCGCTTCGGCCGCTACGACGTGCGCGTGCGCCACACCCCGGGCCACTGTCCGGGAGGGGTCTGCCTGGCCGTGAATCGGGAAGGTGAGTCCGAGGCGACGCTCTTCGTCGGCGACACGCTGTTCGCGGGATCGATCGGCCGCACGGATCTGCCGGGCGGCAACATGGACACGCTGCTGCGTTCGATTCGCACCGTGCTCTTCGCGTTTCCCGATCCGACCGTCGTCTACTCGGGGCACGGTGAGCGGACGACGATCGGACGGGAGAAACGGACGAATCCGTTCCTGCAATAACTCCGCTACTGCTTGCGCGGGCTCTTCGTGTTCTTCGGGCTCGGTTCCTTGTTGCTCGGCTTGAGCTCGAGATCGTTCACCACGTCCTTCACGCCTTCGACCGAACGCACCTTCTGGGTGACGCGGTCCTTGATTGCCTGTGACGACGCGTCGCCGGTAATCGTGACGACCCCGGCCTTCGAGTGGAACGTCAAGTCGTTCGTATCGCGATCCCACTCGTCGTCTTCCTTGAACATCTTGTCGAGCCGCTGCTCGATCTGGTTGTCGGCCTCGCGGGTGTCGACGTCTTCAACCTTCACTTCGTTGACCACGCGTCCGCTGGTGCCGACGATCTGGCCGGCGAGCACCTCGGCGCGCTGCTTCTCGTCCGTAGCCTTGACGCTGCCGGACAGATGCAGCGCCTTCTCGTCCTTGTTCCAGTTCGCGTTGACGTCGTCGATTTTGGCGTCCTTCAGCTTGTCGTTGACCCGAGCCGCGTAATCTGGTGTGTTGCTTTTCGATTCACATGCGGTAAAAACGGGCCCGGTGCTGATGAGCGCGACAATTGGGATCACTCGCAACAATGCCTTCACATTCGCCTCCTGTGCTATGCCTCCACAGTAGGAATAGCAAAGAGGTCGCCGCGCCCGCTCAATTGCCGGGCTGATCGCTCGCGTGAGAAATGGTGAGCTCGACGCGGCCGACGCCGAGCCGATCGCCGCGCCTGAGCAGCGCTCGTTCGACGCGCTGGCCGTTCACGAAGGTGCCGTTGGTACTCTCGAGATCCACGACCTCGAGCTCAGCGGCGCCGGCGCTCAGCCGGCAATGCACGCGTGACACGAGCGGCGCGTCGACGATGAAGTCGGCGCGCGGCGCGCGCCCGATCGTCTTGGTGTTGCCCGGCAGGATGCGGAACGTAAAGGGAAGTTCCGCGGCGTCAGCGGTTCTGAGCACCCACATTGGTCAGCAGATCCTTGACCCGCCCGTGCACGATCTCGCCGCCGCGCGTGAGGAGCGTGTCTCGCGTGATTTCATCCGTGAGATCGAGGTCGAGCGCGTCCTTCTTCGCGCCCTCCTTCCCGAGCAGATGGTTGAGGAACGTCGTGATGTTCTTGGCGTACATCTGACTCGCGTGATTCGGCACGAGGGCAGGCGGATTCGACGGCCCGATGATGGTGACGCCCTTGTGCACGACCAGCTTGTCCGGCTGCGTCAGCTCGCAATTGCCGCCGCGCTCCGCCGCGAGATCGACGACCACCGATCCAGGCGCCATCGCTTCGACCATCTCCTGCGTGACGAGGACCGGCGCCTTCTTGCCGGGGATCAATGCCGTCGTAATGACCACGTCGTTGCCCGCGACCACGCGGAGCATCATCTCGCGCTGCCGGCGATAGAACGATTCGTCCTGGGCTTTCGCGTAGCCGCCCTTGTCTTCCGCGTCCGCGGTCTCGAGCGCCATTTCGACGAAGCGCCCGCCCAGACTTTGCACCTGCTCCTTCACGGCGGGTCGTACGTCGTAGGCTTCCACGCGCGCGCCGAGGCGCCGCGACGTCGCGATCGCCTGCAGTCCGGCGACGCCCGCGCCGACGATGAACACGCGGGCCGCGGTCAGCGTGCCGGCGGCGGTCATCAACATCGGGAACATGCGCGGAAGATGGTCGGCGGCAAGCAGCACGCCCTTGTAGCCGGCGATCGTGGCCATCGACGAGAGCGCGTCCATACTCTGCGCGCGGGTGATGCGCGGCATCAGCTCCATCGAGAAGGCGGTCGCGCCGGTGCGCGCGATCTCGTCGATCGCGTCCGGCGATCCGAGCGGATCGGCAAAACCAATCACCGTCTGCCCGCGGCGTAGCGACGAGAGCTCCGCCGGCACGGCCCGCACCTGCAACAGGATGTCGGCGTTCGAGAACACGCTGGAGCGTGGGACGATCTCGGCGCCCGCATCGCGGAACGCCGCGTCGGTGAAGCCGGCCGCGGTACCCGCGTTCTCTTCGACGAAGACCTCCAGCCCGGCCTTCTTCAGCGGCGCGACGGAAGAGGGAATCAACGCGACCCGGGCCTCGCCCGGCCATGTCTCTCTCGGTACGCCCAGCTTCATGTCAGCGAGTGTAGCCGAACGCCCCAGTCACTACAGAGTTTTCTTGATCCAAGCGCTGATCTCTTCAGCCACGCGCGGTGCGATTGTATGTTCGGTGAGCTCGCCGTACTCCGAGACCTCACCGGTCTTCGCGGGTACGAGCAGGTGATTGATGCCGGGAACGTGCACGACCTCGACGGGGGTCGCCTTCTTGCGCGCACGCGCGAGCTCCGCGAGCTTGTCGGCATGCGCGGGCGGCACCTGCGTGTCCAGGTCTCCCTGGATGACGAGCAGCGGCTGGCGCACCTTTGCGAGCGTCTGCGCCGGGTCGTAGCTGAGGAGACTGCGGAACCATGGCGTGTCCGCCTGACGACGCAGGTCCTGCGGAATGTCGTCGAGCCCTTTGCCCGAGATCACCGCCTCCTGAATCTTCTTCTGCAGCTCGATCTTCGCCTGCTTCTCCTCCGGCGGCAGCGACAGTCGATCGAGCACGTGCCGCTGCTGCTCGAGAATCAGCTCGGCGCCCGTGGTGCCAGGCCCCGCGATCGAGACCACGCCGTCGATCGCCTTCTGCCGCGCCGCGGCCATCAGGGCCACGGCGGCTCCTTCGCTGTGCCCGACGAGCACGAGCCGTTTGCCGTCGACGTCCTTCCGCTTCTCGAGCCACTTCACCACCGCGATCGCATCGTCCGCGTAATCGGCAAGCGTCGCGTTCTCGGTGCGCCCGCCGCTCTGGCCGACGCCGCGCTTGTCGTAGCGCACGACGACGTGGCCGCTGTCGGCGAGCTGGCGCGCGAGCTGCGCGAAGATGGGGACCCCCGCGACGGTCTCATCGCGGTCGGTCGGGCCGGAGCCGGCGATCAACACGATTCCCGGGTAGCGCAGGCGCCCCGCCACCGCCGGCGGCGTCGTCACCGTGCCGGCGAGGTTGAATCCATTTGCCGGGACACTGACCGGCGCGTCAGTGGGATTGTGGACGGTCTCGGATCGCACCGCGACACTCGCGACGTCATCGCGCACGACCTGGAGCCCGGCGGTCGGGATGTCGACCCGAACGAGGCGAAGACGATCGTCCACCGTGATCGAGCCGTTGAGCGGCACGTTGGGATTCGCGAACACCACGTCGAAGCGGCGCACCGGGATCGATCCGCCGGGTCCGCTGAGCGTTTGTGGCGTGATCGCGCGCACCGAAACCTTGATCTCTCCCTGCGGCGCGATGTAGGCAGGGATCTCACCGCCGACCGGCGTCACGGCCAGCCGTGCGGCCAGCGCCTCGTAGGCGGCGAAGTAGTTGTTGGGGAGCACGACCGTGCGCGCGCTGATCTGATCGTTCTTCGCGCTGGTCACGCCGTTCTGGGTGATTTCGTTGATGGCCGTCGTCATCGCGAACGACGCGGCGAGCACGATCGGGGAGTTGCGGACCTGGGCCTCGATCTTGAGCTCGAGCGGCTGCCAGTCGGGCGCATATTTCATTTCGAAGCGGCCGATCTTCAGATCGACGGGAGAGCCGAGCGATCCCGTCGACGTGATAATCCAGCCCGAACCGGAGCGCGTCACCGACGCGCGTTCGGTGCCGATCGGACGTCCGCCCCACGCGACCGTGAACTCCGCGTCTCCGGTGGCCGGCTCGGGTGTGGCCGGCGCCTGCGCGTACGCAGCGCTGGCCAGCAGAAGCACCGCCATGACGGCGGTACAATGAAGTCGCATTGAAACAGGATAACAGCACAGGCTACGCGGCGCTGCGGCGCGGCGCCGCGGTGGTGGATCGATCATCGTCCGGGCGGATCCTTCTCACGGGCGCCGACCGCCGGAGCTATCTGCAAGGCCTCCTGACCAACGATATCGCGGCACTTGCTGCAGGTGAGGGCTGTTATGCGGCGCTCCTCACCGCGCAAGGACGGATGATTGCCGACATGCGCGTCGTCGAGCTCGGGGACGCCGTGCTGCTCGACGTCGAGCCTCAGGTGACCGAGACGGTGCGAGCGCATCTCGATCGCTTCGTGTTCAGCGAAGACGTCGAGGTGCGCGACGTCACCGCCGAACGCGCCGAGGTTGGCGTCTACGGTCCTCAGGCGGCGCCGATCGTCTCGGCGGTCCTCGAGACGCCGGTCGCGCAGCTCCCGCTCTACGGCAACGCGCGTGTCACATTCGAGGGCTCGCCCGCGATCGTCATCCGCAGCGACGCGATCGGCATCGATGGCTACGACGCGATCGTCGACCGCGCCGTGCGCGACGCGCTCGTGCGCGCGCTTACGAGCGCCGGCGCCGTTCAGGCGGACGGCGAGGATGCCGAGATCGTTCGGATCGAATCCGGGCGTCCGCGATTTGGCGCCGACATGAGCGATGACACGATCCCGCTCGAAGCCGGTATCGAGGACCGCGCGATCTCGCGGACGAAGGGCTGCTACGTGGGCCAGGAAGTCATCGTCCGCGTCCTCGACCGCGGCCATGGCCGGGTCGCGCGACGGCTCGTCGGCCTGTCGCTGCCCGGCGCGAGCTCTTCGCCGTCGCCGGGTGCGGCGATCGTTTCCGGCGACAAGGAGGTCGGGCGCATCACGAGCGCGACGCAATCGCCGGCGCTCGGCCACCCCATCGCGCTCGGCTACGTGCATCGCGATTTCGTCGCGCCCGGCACCGCCGTCACCGTCGCCGGCATCCCCGCCGTCGTCACCGCGCTGCCATTTGTCATGGAGCGCCGGGTCTAAAGACCCGGCCTACGTGCTGTCGTGCGTCCGCCGGGTCTAAAGACCCGGCCTACACGCGTCGCCCTTGTTGTGCCACGTAGGGCGGGTCTTTAGACCCGCCGATCGCGCAGCATGGCGATCAACTCGTCGTCGGCCGGCGGAAATTCGAGCGACGCGAGGTCGCCGCGCGCGACCCACTGCATCGCCTGACCGAGCAGCGGCGACGGCTCGTCGACGAGATCGCACGCGATGAAGTGCAGCTCGACGATCCGCTCGGGATACTCGTGGGTGACGGCGAGGAGTTCCTCGCGAACCACCGCGTGTGACCCGAGCTCCTCGATCAGCTCGCGGCGGAGACAGGCCGCGAGCGACTCGCCTGCCTTGCACTTGCCCCCCGGAAACTCCCAGTGCCCTTCGAGATGGGTTCCTTCGAGCCGCCGCGTGACGAGGAAGCGTCCGTCACGTTCAATCACGGCGGCCGTGACGATGAGGCGCGGCCGATCCGCGCCAGTCATGCGCGTTCGTTCTCGGGGTTGAAGGGATACGCGGCGCAGTTCGCGCGCATCGGGCAGATCAGGCACTTGGGCTTCCGGGCGACGCACAGGGTCGCGCCGAAATCCATCAGCGCCTGGTTGAAGTCGAAGACGTGGCGCTGCGGCAGCACGGCGCGCGACAGGTCCCAGAGCGCGCGCTTCATCGCGTGTGCCTTGGGGTTGCCGCGCCCGACGAACACGCGAAACAGCACGCGCGCGACATTGGTATCGAGAATCGCCGCGCGCTGCCCGAAGGCGAAGCTGAGCACCGCGCCGGCGGTGTATTCGCCAATGCCCTTGAACGATCGCAGCGTCGGTTCGTCCGAAGGCAGCGAGCCGCCGTAGCGTTCGACCGACTCGCGGGCGATCGCGTGCAGCCGCCGCGGCCGGATGTTGTAGCCGAGCGGCCGCCACGTCTCGCTGACGTCCTGTTCGGGCGCGTCGGCCAGCGCCGCCAGGCTCGGATATTTCTCCAGCCACTCGTGATACTTCGGCAGCACGCGATCCACTTGCGTCTGCTGGAGCATGACCTCGGAAACCAGGATGTGATAAGGGTCCGCGGTCTCCCTCCAGGGCAGCGTGCGTCCGTTGCGGTCGTACCAGGAC
>JBKPRU010000179.1:0-7465 GCA_046734675.1 Acidobacteriota bacterium | reverse complement strand
CTCTACGTGCTCTTTGGCGCGGTGGCGTTCGTGCTGTTGATTGCCTGCGCGAATGTCGCGAACCTGCTCCTCGCGCGAGCGGTTACGCGCCGACGCGAGCTGGCGCTGCGCGCGGTTCTCGGCGCCGGCCGCGGCCGTATCGTCCGCCAGCTGCTCACCGAAAGCGCGATGCTCAGCGCCGGCGGCGCGCTTGGCGGTGTCCTGCTCGCGATGGTGGCCGTCACCGGCCTTGCGGCGTTCGCACCGGTGTCGCTGCCGCGCCTTGCGCACGCGACGGTGGACGCACGCGTGCTGGCATTCACGGCGGTGCTTGCCCTCGGGAGCAGCCTCTTCTTCGGTGTGATTCCCGCCTGGCGCGCCGGCCGCGCCGGCGCACAGCCCATGGCCATCGATACGCGCGGCACCGTCGAGGGGCGTTCGCGGGTGCGTTCGATGCTCGTGATCGCCGACCTCGTGCTGGCGCTGGTCCTGCTCGCGGGCGCAGGCCTGATGATGCGCACCGTGGTCGCGCTGACGCACGCGAATCCCGGATTCAGTCCAGCCAACGTGCTGTCGTTCCAGTTCTCGCTCGTGGGCAAGGCCTACGCGGAAGATCGCGCCGTTGCCGCGTTTCAGAATCGCCTGGTCGAACGACTGCGCGCGCTGCCGGGCGTCACCGACGTCGCAATCGCCGGGCAGATTCCGTTTGGCGGCAACGGTGACTGCTGGGGGTTCCATCCGCAGGGGCGGATGAAGCCGAATCCGGTCGACGATCTCTGCGTGGAGCGTTACGGCGTCACGCCGGACTACTTCCGGCTGATGGACATTCCGCTGATTGCCGGACGCACCTTCACCGACGCCGATACTGAAACATCGCAGCCGGTGATCGTCATCGCGGAATCCACGGCGCGCGCCATCTGGGGCGCCGAGAGCCCGATCGGCGCGCAGGTCCGGATCCCGAACCCGACGACGAGCAAGTGGCGCACCGTCATCGGCGTCGTTGCCGACGTGCATCACGACGATCTGACCGCGCCGATGTCGCCGGCGATGTACACGCCGCAGACGCAGATCACCGACTCGTTCCTGGTCGCGACCGTGAAGACTGCGGGACTCGCGCCGGAGTCGCTCACGGCGCCGGCGCGCGACGCGGTGCGCGAGCTCGATCCGGCCGTGCCGGTGTATGACGTTGCGACGCTGGCGTGGCGGGTCGAGAAGGCATCGGCCCAGCACGTGTTCGTGATGCGCCTGCTCGCGGCCTTCTCAATCATCGCCGTCCTGCTCGCCGCGATCGGGCTGTACGGCGTCGTGTCGTATAGCGTCGCGCAGCGCACGCGCGAGGTCGGGTTGCGCGTGGCGCTCGGCGCGACCCGCCGGGACATCGCGCGCCTCGTGTTGGCGGGCGGCTATGTGATGGTCGCGATCGGACTCGGCGCGGGGCTCGCCATCGCGGCACTGGCGACGCGCTCGCTCGGTGCGCTCGTCTTCGGCGTCAGCCGCACCGATCCGGCGACCTTCGCCGGCGCCGCCGGCACCCTGACGATCGTCGCGCTCGTTGCGCACTGGATCCCGCTGCGCCGCGCCCTGGCGATCGACCCCAGTGTTGCGCTGCGCGATTCGTAGCAGGGCACAATCCCTCATCCCTTATCCCTGATCCAGGATCCCTGATCGTGGATCGTGAATCCCGTTCCCTCATCCTGCATCTGGACGGATTCCCGATTGGGTATTCGGATTCAGGATCAGGGATTGGGATTCACGATGCGGGATGAGGGATTCTGGATCAGCGATAAGGGATTTGGGATTAGGGATTGCGGGCGCGCCGCTTGGTCCGCGCCGTCGGCGGCGCGCTCCATGGATCTTCGGGCCACGGGTGCTTCGGGTAACGGCCGCGCAGCTCGCGGCGGACCTCCTGATACGTCGAATTCCAGAAGCTGCGGAGATCGGTCGTCGTCTGCACCGGGCGTCCGCTGGGCGCGAGCAGCAGCAGGACGATCGGCTGCTGACGCGGACCAATGCGCGGAGATTCGGCGAGGCCGAACAGTTCCTGCAGCTTCACTGAGGCGGTGACCGCACCATCCGCCTCGTAGCGCAGTGTCGCACGGCGACCGCTGGGAATCGGGATCGTGATCGGCGCGAGTCGATCGAGGTCCTGCTTGGCGCGCCAGTCGAGTGCATCCGCCAGCGAAATGTCGTCCAGTGACGAGCGTCCCGCGGCGGCGCGCTCGACGATCGACGGCAGATCGGCCGGTAGCTCCGCGAACCGCAGACGCCGGACGAATTGCTCGTCGGCGTCGGTGAGGGCACGGTCCAGGAACGCCGCCGCAAGGAGCCGTGACGCTTCGGCCGGATCGACAGTGGCGGGACGCTCGTGGAGCAGGATGTCGTCGTAGTAGGCCTGTTGAACCGCGCGCACCCGCCCGCGCGCGTCGAGCTGGTGCGCCACGTGCACGCGCGTCGGCTCGATCCAGTCGGCATCGACCGCGCTGGCGGAGCGGATGAGCGCCTCCGATCCTTCTCCCCGGCGACCTGCCGTCACGTCCACCGCGACGATGAACTCGGCGTCGTGCAGGCCGCTTTCGCGCGCGAGCGTCGCGCCGTGTCCCGAGGCGAGAAGAAATCGCGGCGGCGCGCCGGCGCGACGGCGAGCCACACGATCAGGATACCCGGCGAAGATCGCGTGGCGGAATCGGCGTTCGCGCGCGCTGGACGCGTGGGCCGGCGCGCGTCCAAAGAGCGTGGTCAACCGCCGCGCCACGTCGAGCACATGCGACGGCAGCGCGCGTCGATCGTCGATGGCGGACAGCAGATCGCTGGTCGTCGTGGCGGCGCGTGAGGTGGTGGCGTGACGTTCTGAAAGGGCCGCGCACGCGAGCGCGACGTCGGGGTCGCCGTCCGAATCGATCAGCATGCGCGCCAGCCGTGGATGAACGGGTAGCCGCTGCATCTTGCGTCCAATCGCCGTCAGGCGTCCCGCGTCGACCGCACCGAGCCGTTCGAGCAGCGAGACCGCGGCCGCGACGCGCTCCCGCGACGGCGGGTCGAACCATTCGAAGGTCCGTGGATCGCCGGACCAGGCGATGATCTCGAGCACCGGCTCGCACAGATCGACGCGGTGGATCTCCGGCTCGCGATGGGGGCGCAGGCGATCCGTCGCGCTCCACAGCCGCCGCACCCGCCCCGGGCCGAGGCGTCCCGCGCGTCCGGCGCGCTGTCCGGCGGAATCCGCGGGAATCCGCTCGAGATCGAGCGAGTCGACGGCCCGCTCCGCATCGTAGCGGGCCACCTTGTGAAGGCCCGTGTCGATCACGCACGCGACGCCCGGGACCGTCAGCGAGGTTTCGGCGATGTTCGTCGCGAGGATGACGCGCCGGCGATCCGTCGCGTCGAGCGCGCGGTCCTGCTCCGCAGGAGTCAGCGATCCATGGAGCGGCACGATGTCCGCGAGGCCGCGCGTCGCGGCGCCGACGTCGGGGTCCGCGCGCCTGATCTCGGGCGCGCCGGGAAGAAAGCACAAGATCGTGCCGCGCGTCGCCGGCAGCAGTTCGCCGACGGCGTCCGCCACAGATTGATCGGCTCGATATTCGATCTCGAGCCGGTGAAGCCGTCCCGGCACATCGACGATGGGGCAGTCGTCCAGGAACGAGGCGACCGCCGCCGTGTCCAGCGTCGCTGACATCACGACGAGGCGGAGATCGTCGCGTGCGCGCCACGCTTGACGCGCGAGCGCCAGCCCGAGGTCCGCATGAATGCTCCGCTCGTGGAATTCGTCGAGGATGATGGTGTGAAAGTCGGAGAGCAGCGGATCCTGCTGGAGCCGCGCGGTGAGGATCCCCTCGGTAGCGAGCAACACACGCGTGCGCGCGCCGAACCGGCGCTCGAACCGGACGTGCCAGCCAACTTCGTCGCCGATCGACCACCCACGCTCGCTCGCGATCCGCGCTGCGATCGACCGCGCCGCCACACGCCGCGGTTGCAGGACGATGACCGGTCCGTCGACCGCGAGCGCCGGCGGCACGCGGGTCGTCTTGCCGGCACCGGGAGCGGCGGAGATGACGAGCGCGCGGCGCGCGCGGACGCGCTCGAGGATTTCAGGGAGGTGTGGGTCGATTGGAAGCGGTTCCAGTCGGTTCATCGCGGCGCCAGCCACTTGCCATGGACTACAGGAGACCAGGAGATCAAGAGACTCTATGTTCTTCAGAAAGAGAACTCCTGATCTCCTTTACCTCCTGTTATCCGTGACAAGTGGCTGTCCCCCGACCGAGATCAACGCACCGGTCGCGACCTGCTGCAGCTGCGTGATCCGCGTGCGGAGCGATGCCGCGAATATCTCGACCTCCTCGGGCGTGCCGCCGCTCGCACGCAGCGCGTCGCGCAGCTGCCCGTCGGTGATCTGCCCGAGATAGCGGCACAACCACGTGACGTCGTCGACCGAGATCGACTGTCGCGCGTCGGCGGTGCGCTGGCCCGTGTACCCGAACTGGACGAACCCGTTCGCGACGCCGGTGACGAACTGCGGCGTTTGCGCCGCGAACGCGTCGGGATCCCAGCGGCCGCGGGTTACCGGCGTCACACCCCAGCGGCCCATCGATCCACCCCAGTCGACGATCATGTAATGCGCCTCTCGCTTCCAGTGCGATCGTCGATGGACGAAGATGGCCGTGTTCGAGCCGCGTGCGACGTCACGCTGATCCTTGTTGTCCCAGTTCGAAATCAGCATGAGCAGCACGCGGAGCCCGGCAAGCTCACGCGTGTCGACGAACGGGTTGTCCGTCCACGACCAGCTGTGCTCGTCGAACAGCTTCAACACGTCGGGATCGTCGAGCTCGAAGCGCGCGTCCACAAAGGCGCCGGCGTCGCCGAGACACGAGGCTGCGCGCTGCAGCGCCGGCGCTCCATCGACGCGCCCTTCTCGCACGTAATAGGTGACTTCCGCGAAGTACCCGCAGGCCCACGCGAGCCGCACGGCAAACGTCTCGGGTTGGACTTCCGGTCCCCACTTTACGCGCCAGCGCCGGCCGTGCGCGTCCCGGACGGACAGGCACGGCTGCGTCCCGCTCTGATGTTCCTCGATGAACGTGAACGGCGACTGGGGCACACCGTCGCGGCCGCCGGGACCGGCCGCGAGATCGAGCGCCGCAACGTCTCCAGGATCGCGCCAGAGGCGATGGCGCACGCCGAACAGGGGACGGGGACCGGCGCGCCGCACCATGTAATAGCCGGCGGCCCGCCAGGTCAGTCGCACGAGCCAGTAGACGACGGCCACGCCGCCAATCGCAATCGCCGAATATATAAGGAAGGAGATCACGGCCTCGGGTTAAACGGCCAGCCGGCATGTGGAGTCTAACGATTGGTATGCGAATTCTTCGCGGATTGCGTAGCGAGCTGCTGCCGTGCGGCTGTCTCGCTGGCGTGTACGAGACGTACGGCGGCGACATCGTGACGCTGCTCGACGATCGATCGGCCGACTGTCGGGAGCCGTCCCATGCGGACCGCCGCGCAGACATGCCGCTCGAGCTGTCGTCGACTGCACCCGGTTCATTTCACGCCTCATCCCTCAGACGAGCTGCTCGATCCCAGGACTGATCCGGCCGCACCCGGTGCGTTCGCCACCTGTCCTCGTCCGTCTCGAGCGGGTCGAACTCGCAAGAAGCACGCCCGCAGCGCGCCCCGTCCCTCGACCGGGCCGCCGCGCGCGCCGGCGTTCCGGCGTGCTGCCGCCGCACGGATACAATCGCTGGCGGGATGAAGATCGGGACGTGGAATGTCAACGGGATCCGGGCACGGCATGCCGAAGTCACGGAATGGGTCGAGCGCGAGCGGCCCGACGTGGTGTGCCTTCAGGAGATCAAGGCTGCGCCCGATCAAATACCAATCTTCCTCTGTGAATTGGAAGGGTACTGGTGTTACTGGCACGGCGCGAAAGGGTATTCGGGCGTCGCCCTTCACATCAGCAAGGACCTCTGCCCGGACCGGCCGCCCTTTGCCCACCCCGCGTTCGATTACGAAAGCCGCATCGTCACCGCGACGGTCGCCCGGGTGACCTTTGCGTCCGTTTACGTGCCGAACGGCGGCAAGGATTTTCCGGCCAAGATGCGCTTCCTGCAGTCGCTCGAGGAGTACGTCGCCGAGACGGAAGCGACCGGAACGCGGCTGGTGATTTGCGGCGACGTGAATATCGCGCGCACCGACATGGACGTGCACCCGAAGGAGCGGAAGCCGCGTTCCATCGGCCAGCTGCCGGAGGAGCGCGCGATGCTGGAGCGTATCCTGGGGCACGGCCTCGTCGATACAGGCCGTGAGCTCGAGCCCGTGAACGACCAGATGTTCACGTGGTGGGCGCCCTGGCGCAACATGCGGCAGCGCAACATCGGATGGCGGCTGGACTACGTCCTGGCGAGCCGGTCCGTGTTCCAGAACGTCAAAAGCTGTATGGTGCAGAAGGACGTCGGGACCAGCGATCACGCGCCGGTGGTCGCGACCTTCGACGTGTGAGGATGGATCCGGCGAACGCGAGCGAGTCAACGATGCGGTTCCGGCTGATGCTTGCGGCATGCGTGGCAGGAGGGCTGACGTGTGCCGCCGTCATGGCGCAGCAGCAGCCTCCGGCCGGCGGAACGCAGGAACAGCAAGAGCAACGCCCAACTTTCCGTGTCGGCGCGAACCCCGTGCGCGTCGACGTGAGCGTGATCGACCGCCAGGGGAATCCCGTCACGAACCTTCAGCAGGGCGACTTCGAAGTCTTCGAGGACGGCACGTCGCAGGCCATTCAGACCTTCAAGCTGATCGAGTCGGACGGCGATGCGCCGGACGATTTCTCGCTGCCGATTCGCTCGCCGGAGCACGCGCGCGCCGAAGCGGCGCGCGACGAGATCCGGGTGTTCGTGATCTTCTGGGACGAGTACCACATCGGCCAGTTGATGCCGGCGGTCGAAGGGCGCCGCGCGCTCACCGACTTCGTGCACAACGCCTTCGGTCCCGCGGATCTCGTCGCGATCATGGATCCGCTGACGCCGCTCGACGCGATCAAGTTCACGCGCGATCGCCTCGAGCTCACCGAAACGGTGCGCAAGCTGACCGGACGCCTGGGCGTCTACATGCCGCCGCGCTCGGCGCTCGAAGAAGGGCAGATGATGCGCATGCGCAACATCGAGCTGCTGCGCGCGCAGGTCACCACGTCCGCGATCGAAGCGGCGATCTCGCACCTCGGGGCGATCCGAGAAGGGCGGAAGTCGCTCCTCATCGTCAGCCAGGACATCGGCGCGCTGCCGCGTGACGACCGCTACCGCTGGTTGAGCGACGCGGTCCGCCTCGCCAACACGAACAACACCGCGATTTACACCATGGATCCTCGCGGCCTCACCATCGGCGGACGAATGTCCGATGTGCTGCAGGGGCTCGCGATGGACACGGGCGGCCGCTGGTTCATGAACAACGACCCCGCGCGTGAGCTTCGCAAGATGGTGAAGGACGCGCGCGCGTTCTACCTGCT
>JBKPRU010000178.1:0-8800 GCA_046734675.1 Acidobacteriota bacterium | reverse complement strand
GGATGCGCGCGTCCGCGAACACCTGCCGCGCGAGATAGAGATATGGAAGCGGCCGCTGGAACACGACCGCCGTGCGATCGAGCGCGGTCACGCGCCTCGCATCGCGCTTGACGGCACGCGCAACGTCGGCAAGCTCCTCTTCGCGATCGCGGCACACGAAGGCACGCGCGTCGCCCGCCGGATCGACTGGGCCGACCGTCGTCCGTGGCGGCACCACCAGGACCGGCAACGCGGCTGCGGGAGCCCAACGGTCTTCCTCGATGCCGGGCAGCAAATCGTGCACGCGCTGGTGAAATCCCGACTCGAGCAGCGCCTCGGTGGCGATGAGGTCGATGGTTTCGAGAGCGGGCAGGCGCGCGAGCAGATCGAAGTCGGTCGCCCACAACCCGCGGCGGTCCGCCGTCTGATCAGCCACGGTGACGACGAGATGACGGAAGAGCGGACAGCTGGTTCCGGTCGCCTCGAGTGCGCGGCGGCGCAGCGCGTGTTCATCGAGCAGGCCCGTCGCGGCCACCGCTTCCTCGAACCGCGTGAACGTCGCGACGAGGAAACGCGTCTGCTGCAGCAGCCGCGCCGCGCCGCGATCGTGCTCCGCGCTCGGCTCGAGCGCTTCGATCAACAGCCGCTCGAAGTCTGCGATGGTCTTGTGGCGCCGCCGGAGCTCGTCGTACAACGCGAGGATCTCGACGATCAGCCCCGCGCGCAGCTGGAACGGCGGCTCGGCGCCCGCTGCGCTCGCATCGCGCGCCGCGCGGCGCAGCAGCACTTCGCGCGCGAACGCCGAGAGGAGCGCCGGTGCGCCGATCATGCGCTCGCGCAGCCGCGCGTAGAACTGATCGCGCGTCAGGAGCTCGGGGATGACGACCGCCGCCGTCGCGCCCTCGTCGGCCTCCAGCGCGGCATTCTCAATCGTTCGACGCAGTGCTTCGGCCGCCCCGCGCGTCGGCACGATCACGGCGCAGTCGCGCACCGCCTCGATCCCTGTGGGCAATGCTTGGACGATGGCGCGATGGAAGGCCTGGAGGTCGGGAACCCGGACCAGCCGGGTGCGTCGCGGAGTGATCACTTCAGTTCAGGGGTCCTGGTGAGCTGCCGGATCTCTTCGGCCACGCGATCGATCAGCATCAGCGCACCGGCGGCGGCCGAGGCCGCGTCCCGCGCCGGTGACATTTCGCCGGAGCTGACGGCGCGCTCCCGTTCGGACACGGCGCGCGAGGTGAGCTGCGTGGCGCTCGTCAGCAGTCCCTGAATTGTCTCACCTTCAGCCGGAGGTGTCACCAGCGCCAGCTGCCGCGACGCCCCGTTCGCGCGATCGGCGAGCCGCTGCAGCATGATCCGCGACGTGCTCTCGAACTGGCGGATGCGCTCGAGCGACGGCTTGCCGCGCCGAAGCGCCGTGAGCGGTTCCGAGATGAGCTGCACGTACGCGCGCAGCACGTCGAGCCGCGCCTCCCATTGGTCGCGCGCGAGGCGCAGTCGCCGCGCCGCATCCAGCTTCGAGTCGAGCGATGCCAGCAGGGCCGCCACTTCCTGCGGCCGGCGGTTTCCGAGGCGTCGATCCTGGTCCAGCACACGCGTAATCAGCCGCTCCACCCCGCGCACGTCGGCCTCGCGCGCGCGCCGATCGGCGTTGCGCATCGTCTCGCGCATCAACGATCCGTAGTCACGGTTGGTCCGCTCTTCAGCCGCGATGAGCCCGTAAGTACGGCCGCGCAGCGAGCCCACCCAGGCCGCGTCGCCGACCGAGGCGAGCGATGCCGCCACGGCCCGGAGCAGCGGCAGCCGTTCGGCCGGATCCGCGAGTGACGCCGCGCGCAGCCCCTGCTCGATCGACTCGGCGACCGTCGGCGCTGGCATCAACGGCATGGACGGCGGCGCCGCCATGTTCGCCATCAGCGCGAGATCGACGTTGGGCGCGCCGGACGCGGCGCGCGCGTCGGCGATCACGTCGTCGAAAAGCGCGGCGAGCTGCGCGACGTCGGTCGCGCGAAAGCCGAAATGCTCCGCCACCCAGCGCGTGACGTTCTGCCGCGCCTCCGTCGCCATGGCGATCTTGGTGGCCGGGCTCGGCTGCACCGCGATGTCGGACAACGCGCGCGCGACCCCTTGCGCGAGCAGCGCGTAGTCGTCAGGCCCGCGCGTCGCCGCGTAGCGTGCCGCCCGCGCCGACTCCGCGTACGCGTCGGTGCGGTCCCAGTCCACCGACGACGAGGGGATCGAGACCATCTGGATGTCGGGATTCGACGACGAGGAGCCGAGCGGCACCGAGATCACGACGCGATCGCCGACGCGTGCGTAGTCGCCGTAGCTCACGAGGGTCGTGCCGTCCTGCAGAAACACGCGGTAGAGCGTCGCTTCGGCAGGCGCCTGCGCGTGTACGACGGGCGCGCACACGACGGCGATCAGCGAGGCGAAGACCACGCGGCGGACGGCTGTGGAAAACATGTGGATGAACGGTGGAAACCTTGTGGACATTCTGACATGCCGGGAATTTTTTTTCGCGCATTGCTCCCGATCGAGTTCCGCTGCTGCATGTGGATGCGATTTCGCGGCTCCTTTCGCTTGCGCTGCTGGATACAGAGCGAGCACAATGCCCGCCGTTCAAACGCTTCACTTCATCGATTCGGTCTCGCGTCGCATGCCGCTCAACGTTCATCGCTTCGAGGAAACCATCAACGGCCGCGCCTATCACATCGAAGTGTCGCCGGTCGGGCGCGACCAATGGCGGGCGCAGATCGCCCTTCGTCCAGGGGGATCGCGCGCGATGATGCCGTTCTACGGGCGAACGCCCGACGAGGCGGCGCACCATTTGAGTGACTGGCTGACGCTTGCCCACGGCCGCCCACCAGCCAAGGTATAGTTGAGCGCGCCATGCGCGCGCGCCGTGCCCGCCTGCTGCTCCTTTTCCTTTTGACGTGGCTGTCGAGTTCCTGGCCCGCCACCGCGCAGGCGCGCCCGCAGCCCGCGCCGCAGCCGGACCGGCCCCGCGTGCGGCTGGTCGCCACCGGCGGCACGATCTAGAACCGCGCCGGCGGCCGCCTGACGGCAGATGAGCTGATCCGCTCGATCCCCGAGGTGTCGCGCTGGGCGCGGCCGGAGTCGGAGCAGTTCGCCAACGTCTCGAGCTCGGAGCTCACGCTCGATCAGTGGATGGGGCTCGCGCGCCGCCTCAACACGCTTCTCAATGATGATACGGGCCTCGACGGCATCGTCGTGACGAGCGGCACCGACACGCTCGAGGAGCTCGCCTACTTCCTGAATCTGACCGTGCGCTCGGAGCGGCCCGTGGTCGTCGTCGGATCGATGCGCAATCCGAGCACGCTCGGGTATGAAGGCGCGGCCAATCTTCAGGAGGGCTTCCGGGTGGCGGCGGAACCCTCGTCACGCGGCCGCGGCGTGCTGGTGGTGTTGAACGACGAGATCAATGCGGCGCGCGAGGTCACGAAGACCGACGCGCTGCGCCTGAACACGTTCCAGTCGCGCGGCTACGGGATCCTCGGCGTCGTCGATACCGACCGTGTCATCTACTACCGCGACGTCGTGAAGCGCCATACCGTCAAGAGCGAGTTCGACGTGTCCACGATGACGTCGCTGCCGCGTGTCGACGTCGTGCTCGTGTACCAGGACGCGCCCGGCGATCTGATCAAGGCGGCCGTCGATCGCGGCGCCAAGGGGATCGTCGTCGCCGCGGCGGGCGCGGGCGCAACCAGTAACTCGCAGAACGAGGCGGTCTCCTACGCGCTCGACAAGGGGGTGGTCGTCGCCACGGCCACCCGCACCGGCAGTGGACGCATCGCGGCGCGGCGGCGCACGCGCGAGACGATCGGCACGGCCGGCCGTTTCGATTTCCTGATTGCCGCCGAAGACCTCTCGCCAATCAAGGCGCGCATCCTCCTCATGCTCGCGCTCGCGCGAACGCACGATCCCGCCGAGATTCAGCGCATGTTCACCGAGTACTGACGCCTCGTGTCTGCCGCCGCCCACGGTTCGCACCGCTTCGGCGTCGTCCATGCGACGGCGCTGAACATGATCAACATGATCGGGATCGGTCCGTTCATCACGATCCCGCTGCTGCTCAGCGCCCTCGGCGGTCCGCAGGCGATGCTCGGGTGGCTGGTCGCGCTCGTGATCGTCATCTGCGACGGGATGATCTGGAGCGAGCTGGGCGCGGCGATGCCGGGCCCGGGCGGCTCCTTCGGCTACCTGCGCGAAGCGTTCGGCCGCGAGCGCTTCGGCCGTCTGATGGCGTTCCTGTTCGTGTGGCAGTTCATCCTGAGCGGGCCGCTCGAGATCGCGTCGGGCTACATCGGGTTCTCGCAGTATCTCGGCTACATCTGGCACGGGCTGTCGCCGCGCGCGCTCTTCGCTGTGGCGGGGTGCGTCGGCATCGTGAACGTCATCCTGCTGTACCGCCGCATCACCTCGATCGCGAAGATCACGGTGAGCCTGTGGGTCGGCACGCTGGCGACGACGGCCGCGGTGATTGCGACCGGCGCGGCGAACTTCGATCGGTCGATCGCCTTCGACTTCCCGCCCGGCGCGTTCGATTTCTCGCTCGGCTTTCTCCTCGGCCTCGGCGCGGCCGCCCGCGTCGGCGTCTACGATTACCTCGGCTACTACGACATCTGCTACATCGGCGACGAAGTCGAGAACCCCGGGCGCGTCATCCCGCGCTCGATCCTGATCAGCACGATTGCGGTTGCCCTGATTTACATCGGCATCAACCTGTCGATCATCGGGGTCGTGCCGTGGCGCACGTTCGTGCCCGCGGATCAGCATCCGGAATCGAACTTCATCGTCTCGATTTTCATGGAACAGATCTATGGACCGCGCGTCGCGACCGTGTTCACGATCATGATCCTGTGGACGGCGTTCGGCTCGGTGTTCGCGCTGCTGCTCGGCTACTCGAGAATTCCCTACGCGGCGGCGAAGGACGGGTATTTCTTCAGAGCCTTCGCACGCGTCCACCCGACGAAGGATTTTCCGCACGTCTCCGTGGTCGTGCTCGGGCTCATCTCGATCCTCGCGTGCCTGTTCTCGCTCGGCGTGGTGATCGATGCACTCATTGCCACGCGCATCGTGGTGCAGTTCATCGGCCAGGTCGCGGGCGTCATGCGGCTGCGGCGCACGCGCCCGGATATGCCGCGGCCGTACCGCATCTGGCTGTACCCGGTACCAGCGTTGGTCGCGCTCGCCGGCTGGCTGTTCGTCTTCTTCACCACCGACGTGCGCGTAATCGGGTTCGGCGTCGGCATCCTGGCGCTTGGCGTCGTGTGCTTCCTGCTCTGGTCGCGCCGCCTGCGGCAGTGGCCCTTCGCCGAACCGGCGCGCATTCACGCATAGGAGGGTTGGCGGTAGGGCGCACCTTTTAGGTGCGCCACCACGATGGCACCTCTAAAGAGAAAGACAGGTGAACCGTGTCAATGACGAATGATGAATGGCAAATGCCAAATGGCGAAAAACCTCAGAGCTTTGGCATTCGGCATTAGACATTCAGCATTGACACGCAGGCTCGTTTTTCATCGGCCTGCTAAAGAGGCGCCCTACCCTACCGTCAGGTCTACGCCTGCTCTCACTTCGCCGGATAGAACGGGAAGAGCCGCCGGATCTCATCCGCATTCGGGCGGCGGCCGTACTCCGACACCTCGAACGCCTCGGCGTAGCGCGCGGCGTCACCTTTTTCAGGTCCGTAGAACTCGCGGAGCTTCGCGCGGAAGCGGTCCGCCGACGCCGCGAAGCGGCGCTCGAATCCCTGGCGCACGTCGCTCCTCCGTTTTTCCTTGGCCGCTTCCTCGCTCGGCACGAGCTGCGGACCGCCATTCGCCCCGCCCTCATAGAACTGCGACGGCAGCGCTTCCATGGCGGCAAGCTTCTTCTCCACCACGTCGTCGATGGCGACGACGATGTCGGGCTGGAACGGTGCCGGCCGGGTGAAGTTGTCCTCGTAGGACAGGAACACGGGATTGCGCTCGAGGTGCGGCGTGTCCGGACAGAAGAACGGGACCGTCACCATGTAGGACGCGTCCTGTACGAGCTGCCCGACGGCGCGATGGTCCGGGTGATAGTCGTTCGGCCGATGGCCGATCACGATGTCGGCCTTCCACTCGCGAATGAGACGCGTGATCGTCCGCCGGTTCGCGAGCGTCGGCTCGAGCTCGCCGTCATGCAGATCCAGGACCTGCGTAGTGATGCCGAGAATCTTCGCAGTCTCCTGCACTTCTGCGGTCCGCCGCCGAGCGAGCGGCCCGCCTGCTTCACGCCAGTGCCCGATGTCGCCGTTGGTGACCGACACGAACTTCACGTGATGCCCGAGCGCCGCCCATTTCGCGGCGGTTCCCGCCACACGCAGCTCGTTGTCGTCCGGGTGCGCGCCGAACGCAATGATGCGAAGCTTGCCGTCCTGCGCATGCGCGGCAGCGGCACTGAATCCAAGAATCACCGCTATCGCGGCTGCGATGAACCCTTTACGCATAACGATCGTCCCTCCAGCTCAGATGACGCGCGGGACGATAGCACACCGACCGGTGCGCGTTGCTCGTCTGTGTGCCTTGGCATATGCTCGCCCGATTGCGGTGCGCGCGAGGAGGGTGGGATGTGCCGATGAACGTTCGTGCGGTGTCTGTGGTGGCGGCCGTCGCGCTGAGTACGGCGTGCGGCGGCGGCAAGCCGCAGTCCGCGACGCAGGAAGGTGGCGCACCATCGGGAACGCCTTCCGCCGCAGCGCGCACACCACCAGGTCCCGGCGACTGGGCGACGTATAACGGGACGCTCGCGGGCGATCGCTTCTCACCACTCAGCGAGATCACGCGTGCGAACGTCGCGCAGCTGAAGGAGAAGTGTGCGTTCGACACCCCTGACACCGTCAGCTTTCAGAGCGGCCTCGTCGCCGTGAACGGCGTCCTGTACTTCACCGCCTTCGAGCACACCTATGCGATCGACGCGGCGAGCTGTCAGCAGAAGTGGAAGCAGACGCGCGCGGAGAAGCCGACCTTTCTCCACGTCAATCGCGGGGTCGGCTACGCGGACGGCCGCGTCTTCCGGGGCACCGGCGACGCGCACGTTCTCGCGCTCAATGCGAGCTCCGGCGCGGTGCTGTGGGACGTCGCCATCGGCGATCCCGCGAAAGCGGAATCGGTCCCGATGGCGCCGATCGCCTGGCGCAATCTCGTGTTCGTCGGCAATGCCGGCGGCGACGGCTTCGACGTCGCGGGACGCGTATATGCGCTCGACGCCGCGACCGGCCGGACCGTGTGGCAGTTCCACACCGTCGCCGAGTCCGGCGCCGCGCGCGCGACGTGGGGCAAGGCGTCGCCGGACAATCCGCCGGGCGGCGGCGCGACGTGGACGACCTACGCGCTCGACGAGGCGGCCGGCATTTTGTATGTGACGACCGGCAACGCGTCGCCCGACTTCGTCGAACCGCTGCACCCCGGCGAGAACCTGTACACCACGGCGGTCGTCGCACTCGATGCGCAGAACGGGCGCCTCGTCGCGTACGTGCAGCCGTTCAAGGGGGACTTCCACGACTGGGACGTATCCGCCGGCCCGGCGCTCTTCACGACCAAGAGCGGCAAGCGGTTCGTCGCGGCCGCCGCGAAGGACGGTTTCGTGTACGGCATCGAACGCGCGACGAAGACCGGCGGCGGCGAGACCGGGCCCGACACGACGTCACTGACCGTGCGGTCGAAAGGACTCGCCACGACGCGCGAGAATGCGGAAGCGCCGCTCACCTCCGACAAGATGACGCGCTTCTGTCCGGGCACGCAGGGCGGGATCGAGTGGAACGGTCCGTCCTATCACCGCGATCTCGGGCTGCTCTACGTGAACGCGATCGACTGGTGCACGTCGGTCAAGCTGCAGCCCATCGCCCGCCTCAAAGGCTCGCCTGGCACGGCGTGGACTGGGATGGACGATCCACAACACGCATTCGGCGTCATGGACCCGGTGGACAAGTGGAAAGGCTGGGTCGCCGCGATCGATCCGGAAAGCGGAAAAACCAAATGGAAGGTGCAGGTGCCCAAGCCGATGGTCGCCGGCATCACGGCTACCGCGGGCGGCCTCGTGTTCACGGGCACGCTCGACGGCGACCTCGTCGCCTACGACGCCGAGACCGGCGCGGTCATGTGGCGGGGCGCCATCGGCAAGCCGATTGGCGGCGGCGTCATCTCTTATGGCGCCGGCGGCAAGCAGTACGTGGCCGCGGCGGCCGGACTCAATTCACCGATCTGGCCCGTGCAGGGCGGACCTGCACGCGTCGTCATCTATGGACTTCCGTGAACGATTGGGGGAACCCATGACCGACAACGAACGCTGGCCGCCGCTGCCTTACGAGGAGTGGAAGGACACGTATCAGACGCTGCACCTGTGGATGCAGGTGGTCGGCAAGGTCGCGCTCGCAACTGCACCGGCGCTCAATCATTCGTGGGGGATCGCGTTCCCACTGACGGCGCGCGGGATGTCGACGCGTGCGCTGACGCATGACCGGCGCACGTTCACGATCGAGTTCGACTTCATCGTGCACGAGCTGATCCTCCGCGTCTCGGACGGCACCGAACGCGCGTTGCCACTGACCGCGAAGAGCGTCGCGCAGTTCTATCGCGACTTGATGTCGCTGCTCGACTCAGTCGGGCTGAGCGTGAAGATCTGGCCCGTCGCCGTCGAACTGCCGTCGCCGATTCGCCTCGACAGCGACACCGAGCATGCATCGTACGACCCGGAAGCCGCGACGCGCGCCTGGCGGATTTTCTCGGAAGTCGAGCGCGCGTTCACGCTGGCGCGGCTGCCGTTCATCGGCAAGTGC
>JBKPRU010000177.1:0-7912 GCA_046734675.1 Acidobacteriota bacterium | reverse complement strand
CCTTGAAGTACTCCGTGTAGGTCGGGCACTCCTCGACCGGCTTCAGATACGAGACGCGACATAGCGCTTCTTCCTGCAAGCCGGCCGGCTGACTGAACTCGCGCGGAGGACGCCGGCGCACCGCGGCGCGCATGAACTCGCTCCAGATCGGCAGCGCGTAGCGCGCGCCATACCCTTCGCGGCCGATCGTCGCGGGTTGATCCATCCCCACCCACACGCCGGCAACCAGCGACGAGCTGAACCCGACGAACCACGCATCCTTGAAGTCGTCAGTCGTGCCGGTCTTGCCGCCCGAGGGAAAGCGGATGGCGAACGTCGCACGCGCGGCGCTCGCGGTGCCGCGGTCCATCACGTCCTCGAGCATCGACACCATCTGAAACGCGACCTGCTCGGAGATCACGCGGTCGGCGCGCGCGGGATTGTCGAAGGCGACGCTGCCGTCGGCGTCGAGCACGCGTGTCAGGCCACGCGGGCGCACCGCGAGTCCCCCGTTGGGAAACATCGAGAACGCCGCCGTCAATTCGAGTGGCGTCACCAGGCCGGTGCCGAGCGACAGCGACGGCACGTCGGGCAGATCGTGCAGCCCGACGTCGGAGGCGAGACGCAGCACAGGCCGCGTGCCGATGCGCTGCTGCAGGAGCGTCGCGGCGCGGTTGTTCGATTCAATCAGCGCCGCGCGCAGCGTGAGCGCATCCGCGTCGTCGTCGGTGGCGTTCCGCGGCGTCCATTCGTCAGGTCCCTGCGGCTGAATCGTGGCGAGGCCGCTCAGCACGCTGACGGGTGAGAATCCATTCTGCAGCGCCGCCGCGTAGAGGAACGGCTTGAACGCCGAACCGGGCTGGCGCCGGCTGCGCCAGGCGCGATTGAACTGCGATTCGCGGAAGTCGCGTCCGCCGACCAGCGCGACAATGTCGCCGGTCGACGGGTCGATGGCGACCAGCGCGGCCTGCAGCTTCGTCTCGCCAAACCGCCGCAGCCCGTTCTCGACCGCGCGCTCCGCCGCGTCCTGCAGCTCCGGCACGAACGTCGTGCGCACGCTCCAGTCCGGCGGATGGTCGCCGCCGAACCGGTCGCGAAACTGCTGACGCAGGAACTCCTTCGCGTAGCCCGCGCGCGCGTCCGTCGCGCCGGGAAACGGCCTGATGCGAATGCGCGCGCGGAGCGCCGTCTTCTCCTGCTCCGGGCTGATGAACCCTTCCTCGCGCATCCGCTGCAGCACGACGTGGCTGCGATCGATCGCGCCATCGAGGTTCGACCATGGCGAGAGCGCGGACGGCGCGCGGATCAGCCCGGCGACGAGCGCGGCCTCCGCGAGGTTCAACTGGCTCGCCGGCTTGCCGTACAGGTTCCGCGACATCGTTTCGACGCCGTAGACGCCGCCGCTCAGATAGATGCGATTCAGATAGAGCTCGAGGATCTGCTTCTTCGTCAGCTCCTGTTCGAGCAGCAGCGCGAGCACCGCCTCCTGCGCCTTGCGCCCCAGCGTGCGCTTGTTCGACAGGAACAACGTCCGCGCGAGCTGCTGGGTGAGCGTGCTGCCGCCTTCGGCGCGGCCGCCGTAGCGCGCGTCGCGGTAGAGCGCGCGCCCCAGCCCGATTGGATCGATCCCGATGTGACGGAAGAACCGGTGATCCTCGACCGCGATGACCGCGTTCTGCAGGTCCGGCGCGATCTCGTTCAGCGACACGTCGCGCCGCTGTTCGTCCATGCGGAACCACGGCCGGCCGTCCGCCGCGTAGAACCAGGTGTCGCCGACCCCGCGCCGCAGCTTGTGCACCGCCCATCCCTGGCGCATCGTCCACACGACGACGATCGCGGTCGCCGCGACCAGGCAGGCGAAGAGCACCGCGACAATGCGGTCCTGTAATCGGCGATTCAGAAATGTCATTCGGAAAGCGCCGGGCGGCGCGCGTGCAGCGCCAGAGAGAGCACGGTGTAATAGACGGGAAAGCCGAGCGACGCGATCCCGAGCCAGCGCGGCGGCGCCGGCAGCCACCAAATCATCGCCGCTACCATCACGGCCCAGATCGCGCCCAGCGCGACGGTCAGCGATCGCAGCACCGGCGTGCGCGACGGATAGACGTAGCCGATGCGGACGAACACGAGCGCGCTCAACGTCAGCAACACGATCGCGCTGACCAGCGGCGTCGCGCCAAACACGTAGAGATAGAGCGCGACGATGTTCCAGTAGGACGGAAAGCCGGTGAAGAAGTGGTCCGCCGTCTTGGCGTCCGACGAGGTGAACCCATACAAGCTGCTCAAGAGGATGACCCCGACGATCGCGAGCGCGTACCGCTCCGGAAGGAAGCCGAAGCGATCGAGCAACAGCATCGGCAGCACCACGAACGTCAGGTAGTCGACGATGTCGTCGATGCGGGCGCCGTCAACCGTCGGCAGCACTTCTTTGACGCGGGCCAGACGCGCCAGCACCCCATCGGTCGCATCGACGAAGGTCGCCGCGACCATCGTCGCGAACGCGAGCCGCACCCTGCCTTCGAACACGGCCCGGATGCCGACGAATGCGAGGATCGCGCCGGTCGCGGTGTACGCGTGCACGGCTGCCGCGGCGAAGGGAATACGGACGGGCTTGGCGTCGGCAACGCGCATCGTGTAGAATCACAGCACATTCCAATCCCCAGCGGAGTGTCCTTTTTTCACCTAAAAGCCGCCGCCTGAATCGGTTCAAGGCGGGAGGTCTGTAAAAGGCGACCGTGGTCTTCCGCGGTGTCCGCTGGCGCAGCCTTCGTGAAACGGATCGCATTGTGGTGCCACCACTGTTTCGACGTCCGCGTTTCTACGTTCCTGCCGCCATCGTCCTCGCGGTCGCGATTGGGGCTGGGGTCCACTCTGTGCGCTCGCGCAGCGACGCTCCTGAGCTCGCGTTCTCCGAGTTCCTGCAGATGATCGAGCGCGGCGAGGTCTCCCAAGTGAGGTCTGCGCCCGACGGTGTCGACATCACATTCCGCGACGGCCGCCACGCGCATACGGTCGCGCCGGCTGAGTTCTTCGGAAATCAGGCCTTCGTCAGCGACCTCGTGCTGAAGCGCGGCGTGCGCGTCGACGTGCAGGCCGCCCCCGAGCCCGGCTCCCTCAGCGGCGGCGCGCTGGCGATCGCCATCGCGGTTTTGGCGCTGCTTGGATTCAAGGTCTATCGCAGCACGGCCGGTCGCATCCACACGCCGGGACGTGCCAAGGTCGCCGAGCGCGGCGATCAAGTCGTCACGTTCCAGGACGTCGCGGGCGTCGACGAGGCAAAGGACGAAGTGAAGGAGATCGTCGACTTCCTGCGCGAGCCGCAGCGCTTCGCGTCGGTCGGCGGCCGGATCCCCAAAGGCGTGCTGCTCATCGGGCCTCCGGGCACGGGCAAGACGCTGCTCGCCCGATCGATTGCCGGTGAAGCAGGCGTGCCGTTCATCTTCGCGAGCGGCTCCGACTTCGTCGAGATGTACGCCGGCGTGGGCGCCGCGCGCGTGCGTCGCCTCTTCAAGGACGCCCGCCGCCACAAGTCGTGCATCGTTTTCATTGACGAACTCGACGCCGTCGGCCGGAGCCGCGGCGGCAGCTCGCTCAGCCACGAAGAGCGCGAGCAGACGCTCAACCAGCTCCTCGTCGAGATGGACGGCTTTGAAACCACACGCGGCATCGTCGTCATTGCCGCGACCAACCGGCAGGACATCCTCGATCCCGCGCTCCTTCGCCCCGGCCGCTTCGATCGCCAGGTGATGGTCGGCAACCCCGATCTCAAGGGCCGCGAAGCGATCCTCACCGTGCACGCCCGCAAGGTCCAGACGGAAGGGGACGTCAACCTGCGCTCGATCGCGCGTGGCACGCCGGGCTTCTCCGGCGCCGATCTCGCGAACCTCGTGAACGAAGCCGCGCTGATCGCGGCGCGTGCCGGCCGCGAGCGCGTCGCAGGCACGGACATGGAAGCGGCGCGCGACAAGGTGCTGATGGGCGTCGAGCGCCGGTCGGTGGTCTTGAGCGAGCTCGATCGCGTGAACTGCGCGTATCACGAGGCCGGCCACGCCGTCGTTGCGGCGCTGCTACCGAAGGCGGATCCGCTGCACAAGGTCACGATCATCCCGCGCGGCCGCGCGATGGGCGTGACGATGCAGCTGCCGGAGGCGGATCGGCACACCTACACGAAGGGCTACCTCGAAACGCAGGTGGCGGTGTTGATGGGCGGCCGCGTCGCCGAGGAGCTGTTCATGGAGCACATGACCAGCGGCGCGTCGAACGACATCGAGCGCGCAACCGACATCGCCCAGCACATGGTCTGCGAGTGGGGCATGTCCTCGCTCGGCATGCGCGCGTTCCGGAAGCCGGGGAACGCGTTCGACCCCGACCGTCCGCACACCTTGAGCGAGGCGACCGCCCGCCGCGTCGACGAGGAGATCCACAAAATCCTCGACGGTGGGTATCAGCTCGCGCATCTGCTGCTCGATCGCAACCGCGACGCCGTCAAGGCGCTGGCCGAGGCGCTGCTCGAACACGAGGCGCTCGAGGCCGACGAGATCAAGGATCTGCTCGCGCAGGCCGGGGCCACCTACAACATTCATTAATCGGACGTCGCGCGAATTGGGAGCGCGGCCGTTCGACGCGTTGGGTGTACGGATAGCGTCGCCGCTCGAAGACGCGATCCTGGGCGCGCTCGCCCGCGACCCGGACAAGCGTCCGCCGTCACCGCTCGACTTCGCGGCAGCTGTGGTGCAGGCGGCCGGCTCGGGGGAGCCGTCCTAGGTGCGGTTCACTTCGCTGCGGGTTCCGCGAGGCGCCGCTCGATCTCCGCGAGCGCCGCATCGATCTGCTTCTTCCTGATCGGATTGGCGGTCGCGGCGGCCTGCTGGGTGAGCTCTGCTTTCGCGAGCTTCAGTGATTCGATCTGCCGCAGCCGTTCTGGATCGACGGCTGGGGTCTTGCCATTGGCGCGACGACGGCGGTCCGCCTCTCGCTCCTCCATCTGCTCCTGGATCCGCGCATCAGCGTCGACCAGGCCTTCTCCGGAATCTCCCATGTCTTAAGGATACCGAAGTCGGCGCGGAGAATACAGGCGCGCCGCGAGGAGGACGGTTGACGGAGGTGGAGGACGGAAGCGCCCGCGGCCCGAGCGAGGCGACGGAGTGAAGCGCAAGGGCACCCAACGCCCAGCGTTGGGGCCCGCAGCGCCGCCGAGCGAGAGCGCGTGGGGGTGGGGCCCCACGCGCATTGAGTAATGCTGACCAAGGCGTCGCAAGACACCCCTGAGTAAGATACACAGGTGCCCAAGCGCAGCGACGTGCTCGAGCTCTTTCAGCCCGCGGTGGCCGAATGGTTCCGCGCGTCGTTTGCCGCGCCGACACCGCCGCAGGCGCAGGGCTGGCCCGCGATCGCGCGCGGCGAGTCCACGCTGATCCTTGCACCGACCGGCAGCGGCAAGACCCTGACGGCGTTTCTCTGGGCGATCAATCGGGTGATGTTCGATCGCCCCGCGCCAGAGGTCCCGGCGGCCCGGCCCGCGGGCGCGCGCCAGCGCACGCGCATACGCGACGGCGAATGCCGCGTCCTTTACATCTCGCCGCTCAAGGCGCTCGCGGTCGACGTCGAGCGCAACCTCCGCGCGCCGATCGCGGGGATTGCGAACCGGGCGGTAGCGCGCGGCGACGCCTTCCACGCGCCGGACGTCGCCGTCCGGACCGGCGACACGCCGGCGATCGAGCGCGCGCGGTTTCAGCGCGAGCCCGCCGACATCCTGATCACCACGCCCGAATCGCTGTATCTCCTCCTCACGTCGAACGCACGCGAGGCGCTGCGCGCGATCGACACGGTCATCATCGACGAGATTCACGCGCTGGTTCCAACCAAGCGTGGCGCCCACCTGGCGCTGTCGCTCGAACGGCTCCAGGCGTTGACTGCGTCGCCGCCGCAGCGCATCGGCCTCTCGGCGACGCAGCGGCCGCTCGACGAGGTGGCGCGCTTCCTCGGCGGCGCCGCGCTGCGCCGCAGCGCGCCGACGCGCGCGTCCGGCAGCGGGACGGCGAAACGCAGCCCGGCGCTGGCTGCCGACCCCGAGGAGGCGATCCACGACGAGTTCACCGCCGACCGCGCCGCGCCGACCTATCGTCCGGTGACGATCGTCGACACGTCGGAGAAAAAGCGGCTCGACCTGCGGATCGAGGTGCCGGTCGAGGACATGGCGCGCATCGGCGAGGCCGAAGACATCCCGAGCGGCCCGGCGTCGCAGGGCCCGGTGCGCACCTCGATCTGGACGGCTATTCATCCGCGCCTGTTGGAGCTCGTCCTCGCGCATCGATCGACGCTCATCTTCGTCAACAGCCGCCGCATCGCCGAACGGCTGGCCGCAGCGCTCAACGAGCTCGCGGGCGACACGCTGGTCCGCGCCCACCACGGGTCGCTGGCGCGCCCGCAGCGCATCGAGATCGAAGATCGGTTGAAGGCCGGGCAGATTCGCGGGCTGGTCGCCACCTCGTCGCTGGAGCTCGGTATCGACATGGGCGCCATCGATCTGGTGGTCCAGATCGAAGCGCCGCCATCGGTCGCGAGCGGCATGCAGCGCATCGGACGCTCTGGCCACCGCATCGACGAGCCAAGCCGCGGCGTCATCGTGCCGAAGTTCCGCGGCGATCTCGTGGCGTGCGCCGCGGTGACGCGCGCGATGCACGAAGCGCAGATCGAATCGAGCCGCTACCCGCGCAATCCGCTCGACGTGCTCGCGCAGCAGATCGTCGCCATGGTCGCGATGGACGACTGGGACGTCGACGCGCTGTTCCAGGCGCTCCGCAGCGCCGCTCCGTTCGCCGAGCTCAGTCGCACGATCTTCGACGGCGTGCTCGACATGCTCTCGGGACGCTACCCGTCCGACGACTTCGCGGATCTCCGCCCCCGGCTCACGTGGGACCGTTTGAAGAACACGGCCAGCGCGCGTGAAGGCGCGAAGCGCGTGGCCGTCGTCAACGGCGGGACGATCCCGGATCGCGGGTTGTACGGCGTGTTCCTGCGCGGGGAGCGCGGCCCTGGCGCGCGCGTCGGCGAGCTCGATGAAGAGATGGTCTTCGAGAGCCGCGTCGGCGAGACGTTCCTTCTCGGGGCGTCGACGTGGCGGATCGAAGAGATCACGCACGATCGCGTGATCGTCGTGCCCGCCCCGGGCGAGCCGGGCAAGATGCCGTTCTGGAAGGCGGATGCGGCCGGCCGGCCCCTCGAACTCGGACGCCACATCGGCGAACTGGTCCGCACCCTCCGGCAGATGCCGCCCGCCGCCGCGGTGCAGCGGCTGACCAAACACCACGATCTCGACGCGCGCGCCGCCGAGAATCTCGTGCGCTACCTCGCCGATCAGGCCGCCGCAACCGGCGCGGTGCCGGACGATCGCACGATCGTCATCGAGCGCACGCGAGACGAGCTGGGTGATTGGCGCCTCTGCGTCCTGTCGCCGTTCGGCGGACGCATCCACGCGCCCTGGGCCATGGCCGTGGTCGAGCGGGCCCGCGCGGAAACGGGCGTCGACGTCGAGACGATGTGGACCGACGATGGATTCGTGGTGAGATTTCCGGAAACCGAGGCGCCGCCGGATCCCGCGCTGCTCGTGCCCGCCTCGGACGAGGCCGAAGCGCTCGTCGTCCGTCAGCTTGGCAGCACCGCGATGTTCGCGGCCAAGTTCCGCGAAGCGGCGGCGCGCGCGCTGCTGCTCCCCCGCCGCCGTCCGGGCGGCCGTACGCCGCTCTGGCAGCAGCGCAAGCGCGCCGCGGACCTGCTGGCCGTCGCGGCCCGCTATGGGTCGTTCCCGATCATTCTCGAGGCGTATCGCGAATGCCTTCGCGACGTGTTCGACATCCCCGCGTTGGTCGACACGCTGCGGCGGATTGAGCTGCGTGAGATCAAGACCATCACCGCCGATTCGTCGATGCCGTCTCCG
>JBKPRU010000176.1:0-37156 GCA_046734675.1 Acidobacteriota bacterium | reverse complement strand
GGTCGCATCCGGCGTCAGCGTGTCGCCGGTCCGGACTTCGATCTTGACGGCCGTTCCGAGCGGCAGGTCCGCGACATACGACAGCGTCTGCCAGGCGACCGCGAGACCGGCGTCGTAGACCTGCGACGTGTAGGTGCCGCTCGCCGCATAGGGGGCCATGCGCATCCAGTCGACCTTCAGGACGCCATCGCCGATGCCGCTGTCCGTGATGGCCGGCCGCAGCGTGCTGTTCCTGCTGCTGAATGCGACGGCATGCGAGGCGACCTTGATGCCGTCGATCCAGTAATCAACCGACGCGGCGTTCCAGTCGATGCGGTACCGGTGCGGCGCGCCGAACCAGCTCGCGCCAAGCGGCGTCTCGAACGCCTGGCCGGGCAGCACCGACCGCGCGTAGAGCACGCCGTCGGCCTTGACGCCAAACATCAGGAACGGCGGGAGCAGCGCGGTGGTGACGCCGAAGCCGACGTTCTGGTTGCCCGTCGGAGCGAACGTGGCCGAGAACTCCAACGTCCGTCCCGCGGTGTAGGTCGTGCCCCAGTTGACCGTCACACCGTCGACCGTCAGCGCGCCGTTGCCGACGAGCGCGGTGCCGCCGGTCGTGATCACGGTCGGTGTCCAGCCGGCCGGCAGCGCCGTGCCGGAGAACTCGGCGCCAACGGTCGGCGTCAGCGCGAGCTCGCCGTTCACGGTTTCCGTCACCGACGCACCGGTCCCGAGCAGGCCATTGCCGAACTCCGTCGCCGTGCTCGTCACCCACGCCAGCGGCGGCGTGATCGTGACGATTGCCGTGCTCTTGGCCAGCGTGGCGTTGCCCGGCGTCGAGAGGACGACATTGAAGCTCTCGATGCCCTCGCCGTAGCTATCCGGGTTGATCGTCAGCGTGAGCACCTGGCTCGTTTCACCGGGCTGGAACGTCAGCGTCCCGGAGATGGCCTGATAATCGACGCCCGCTACTGCCGACCCGTCGGCAGTCGTGAAGTTCACCGTCACCGGATCCTCGTTGTCGTTCGACAGGTTGACCGTGACGACGGCGTTCACCGTGCCGCTGTTCGCCTCGCCGACCGTGATGTCGGAGATGCTGATGGTCGGAATCGGATCGTCGTCGTCGATGTCACCGATGCCGTCGTTGCCAACGACCGATTCGATCGCGTTCAGCAGGTGCAGGATGACCCGCTGACGCTTCTCGTGCCGCTTGTCGCCGACGATCGGGACGTTGACGAGCACCGGAGCCGTCGACTCGGCCGGGAACGTAATCGTGCCGGTCACCGGCACGAAGTCCGTGCCCTCACGCGTCGTCGTCGTCGAGTCGGCGAGCGCCACGTACTCGACGGTCATCGTTTCCTGGTTGGCGTTGGTCGGCGCGACTGCGAACGTCATGTTCTTCGTGCCGCCGGTGCCTTCCGTCAACGACGTGGACGTCGTCTGCAGACGAGGCGTCGAGTCGTCGTCGAGGATGATGCCGAATGCCTGGGTGTCCGTGATGGTGGCATTGACTGCGGCCGAGAGCGCGACCGCGAGTGTTTCATCCTTTTCCTTCATCGTTTCGCCGACCACCATCACGGTCAGCGGCTTCGACGTCTCACCGGGCGCGAACGACAGATCGCCCGAGGTCGAGATGAAGTCCTTCGGCGTCGCCGCGGTGCCTGCAGACGTTGCATAGTGCACGGTGACCGGGAGCGCGCTCGCGGCAGACAGGGTCACGTTGAACACCATCGGCGTCTGCCCGCTATTGCCTTCCAGCACACTGGTATCGGCAATCGAGAGGCTCGGCTTCGGATTGACGGTGATCGTGAACGTCTGTGCGGCGCTGGTATCGACGCCGCCGTTGGCAACGCCGCCGTTGTCGTGAAGTTGCGCCGTGACCGTCGCGGATCCGGTGGCGCCGGCTGCCGGCGTGAATGTCAGTGTGCCGTCCGCCGAGATGGCCGGTTGCACGGCGAACAATGCCACGTTGTCGTTGCTGACGATGAAGTTCAGCGCCTGACCAGACTCGTTGGCCGGACCCGCGCTGATCGTCGTCGCCCAGCCGGTCACCGCGGCGGCACCGCTGTCCACTTGCACCGACTGATTGGCGCCCTTGACGAAGCTCGGCGCGTCGTTTACCGACGCCACGGTGACCGTGAAGGTCTGGCTCGCGCTCGCGTCGGCGCCCCCGTTCGCCACGCCGCCGTCGTCACGCAGCTGCACCGTGACGGTCGCCGAACCATTGGCGTTCGCGGCCGGCGTGAACGTGAGCGTGCCGTCCGCCGAAATCGCCGGCTGCGCGCTGAACAGGTTGTTCGCGTTGTTGGTGACGACGAACGTCAGCGCCTGCCCGCTCTCGTTCGCGGCACCAGCGCTGATGCCGGTGGCCCAGCCCGCGATGCTCTGCGCGCCGGCGTCCTCGTTCAGCGACTGGTCGATTCCCTTCACGAACGACGGCGCGTCATTCACCGCGGTCAGCGTGATGGTGAACGTCTGCGCTGCGCTCGTGTCCGCGCCGCCATTGGTGAGGCCACCGCTGTCGTGCAGACGCACGCTCACGGTCGCGGAGCCATAGGCGTTGGCCGCCGGCGTGTAGGTCAGAGTGCCGTTGGCCGCAACGATTGGCTGCACGGCGAACAGGGCGTTGTTGTCGTTGCTGACGATGAAGTCCAGTGTCTGCGACGATTCCTCTGACGGTCCGGCGCTGATGCCGGTCGCCCAGCCGGCGATCGTCTGCACCGCCGCGTCCTCGAGCAGCGTCTGGTCCGCACCATTCGTGAATGAGGGCGCGTCGTTCACCGCATTGACGGTGATGGTGAAGGTGACGGTCGCGCTGGCGTCCAGGCCGCCGTTCGCGGTTCCGCCGCTATCCGTCAGCCGCACGGTCACGGTCGCCGAGCCGCTCGCGTTCGCCGCTGGCGTATACGTCAGCGTGCCGTTCGACGATATGGCCGGCTGCACCGAGAACAGCGCGTTGGCGTTGTTGGTCACGACGAACGTCAGCGTCTGCGCGCTCTCATTCGCCGGTCCGGCGCTGATGCTGCTCGCCCAGCCCACGACGCTCTGCGCGCCCGCGTCCTCGTTGACGGCCTGGTCGGCGCCCTTCACGAAGCTCGGCGCATCGTTCACCGCCGCGATGGCAATCGTGAAGGTCTGCGCCGCGCTCGTGTCGGCGCCGCCGTTCGATACGCCGCCCGAGTCGTGCAGCCGCACCGTGACGGTCGCCGTTCCGTTGGCATTCGCCGCCGGCGTGTAGGTCAAGGTGCCGTCGGCGGCAATCGCCGGCTGCACCGCGAACAGCGCGCTCGCGTCGTTGCTGACGATGAAGTCGACTGACTGGCCGCTCTCGTTCGACGGGCCCGCGCCGATCGCGCTCGCCCAGTTGGCCAGGGTCTGCGCGCCCACATCCTCGAGCACGCTCTGGTTGGCGCCCTTCACGAAGCTCGGCGCATCGTTGACCGAGCCGACCGAGATCGTGAACGCCTGCGCCGCGCTCGTGTCGACTCCTCCGTTGGCCGTGCCGCCGTTATCGTGCAGTCGCACGCTCACGACCGCCGAACCGCTCGCGTCCGCGGCAACCGTGTAGGTCAGGGTGCCGTTTGCGGCAACCGCCGGCTGCACCGCGAACAGCGCCGCGTTATCCGAGCTGACCAGGAAGTTCAACGCCTGGCCGGACTCGTTCGCCGGGCCGCCACTGATGCCGGTCGCCCACGCCGTCACGCTCTGCGCGCCGGCGTCCTCGTTGACCGACTGATCGCTGCCCTTCACGAACGACGGCGCGTCGTTGATCGAGGCGATCGCAATCGTGAAGGTCTGCGCCGCGCTCGTGTCGACGCCGCCGTTCGCGGTGCCGCCGCTGTCATGCACGCGAACCGAGACCGTCGCCGTACCGTTTGCATCGGCCGCCGGCGTGTAGGTCAGCGTTCCGGCTGCCGTAATCGCCGGCTGCGCGGCGAAGAGCGCCGGGTTGTCGCTCGTGACGATGTAGTCGAGCGTCTCCGACGATTCGTTCGCCGGTCCGGCGCTCGCGCCGGTCGCCCAACCCGCAACCGTCTGCGCGCCCGCATCCTCGGTCACGCTCTGGTTCGCACCCTTCACGAAGCTCGGCGCGTCATTCACACCGGCGACCGTCACGTTGACCGCTCCGGTCGCGGTGCCGCCGCGGCCGTCACTGATCGTGTAGGTGAAGCTGTCCGCGCCGTAGTAGTCCGGCTGCGGCGTGTAGCTCACGGCGCTTCCGCCGGCCGCAACGGCCGCGACGCCGTGCGTGCCGCTGGTCACGCTCGTGATCGTCAGCGTCTGGCCCGGATCCGGATCCACGTCGTTCGACAGCACCGTCACGATGCTCGTGCCCGAGTCCTCGAGTACCGTCGCCGTATCGTCTCCGGCACGCGGCAGGCAATCGATGACGATCGAGACCGTCGCTTCGTTGCTGACGTTCGCGCCGTCGCCGACGGTATAGCGGAATCCGGCGTTGCCGCACGCGCCGGTTGACGGCGTGAACAGGAACGCGCCGCTCGGGGTCAGGTTGACGGTGCCGCCGATTTCGGAGCCCGGGGCGAGCGAGGCGGTCAGGCCGTTGCGGCCATAGTCGTTGGCCAGCACGCCCGGCGCGGACACCGCGAGCGGCGCCGCGTAATCGATGACGTAGGGACCGTCGTTCTGTGCCACCGGCACCACGAGCGCGGAGGAAGCGCCCATGTTCCAGCGGCTCGCATGCGAGCTGAGGATCGTGATCCGCACGTCGTTGTTCAGCGCGGGACCGTCCTCACGTGCCGTGATGCACGGATCCATGCTTGGGGACGCGATCGCCGTCGCCCCGAGACAGTTCGGAATCGAGACGCCGTTGCGGAACAGCTCGATCGTCTGTTCGGACTCACCAGGCAGCAGGAGCGTGTGATCGATCAGGAACGTGAGCCGCAGCGGCGACTCGAGCGTCGTCGTCAGCTCGGTGCCGTCCGGGTTGAGCACGCTGATGTTCACCTGCTGGTTCAGGAACGTGAAGCCGGTCGGCGGTTGCGACCCAG
Source organism: Acidobacteriota bacterium (assembly GCA_046734675.1). Lineage (GTDB taxonomy): Bacteria > Acidobacteriota > Vicinamibacteria > Vicinamibacterales > 2-12-FULL-66-21 > QHWT01. Next base: position 32,165 of record JBKPRU010000176.1, on the reverse strand, counting down.
CGATCACGCCCTGGGCGATGCGAATTGTCGCCGCCGTCGGCGACGTGACGGAGCTGGCGAGCGGATCGCCGGACGTGACGTCGGAGCCCGTGCTCACGGTACCGCCGCCGTTCACCGCCTGGGAGACGGCCTTCAGCGCCACCGTGATCGTCACGGTCGTGGTGTTGCCGACCGCATTGAAGTGATCGACCGGTGCATACGTGAACTGGTCGAGGCCCAGGAAGTCGGGGTTTGGCGTGTAGTCGAACGAGCCGTCGCCGTTGAGCGTCAGCACGCCGTTCGACGTGCCGGACACGAGCTGCGTGTGCAGCGGGTTCGTGTCTTCCACTTCGATATCGTGGTCGTTGGCGAGAACGCCCGCCGCCGCCACGTGCACGGTCTGATTGAGGACTGCCGTGTAGGCGTCGACTTCGCCGACCGGCGCGTCGTTGATCTGCCGCACGTCGAAGGTCACGACCGCGGGATCGCTGGTCACCTGGCCGTCGAACGCGCGATACGCAAACGAGTCGGGACCCGCGTAGTTCGGATTCGGCGTATAGCTGAATGAGCCGCTGGCGCTGAGCGCCAGGACGCCGTGCGCCGGCAGCGTCACGAGCTGCGCGGCCAACGGATCGTTTTCGAAGTCGCTGTCGTTCTTCAGCAGTCCGTTTGCCGCCACGACGACCAGCGTGGAGTCTTCATCCAGCGCATAGAAGTCGGGGTTGGCGACCGGCGGAATGTTGCCGAACCGCACGTCGACGGTGACGAGCGCCGACGAGGTCAGCAGCCCGTCGCTCACCGTGTAGACGAACTGATCGGCCCCGCTGTAGTTGACGTCCGGCGTGTACCTGACCGAGCCGTCGAAGTTGAGCGTCGTCACGCCGTGCGATGCCGGGCCGACACTCACGACTTCGAGCGGGTCGTTGTCAGCGTCGACATCGTTGGCCACGAGGCTGCCCGGCCCGGAGGCGGCGAGCGTCAGGCTGCCGTTCTCGGGCACGACGATGCTGTCGGCCACCGCCGTTGGCGCGTGTCCGGTGCTGACGATCACGTCGCGCAATTCAGGCGTGACGTTGGGATCGCTGCTCGAGAGGACGGCGCGGTACTGAATGTACCGTCCGCTGAGCGAGATCGGACCGGGCGCCGTGACGGACTGCCACGCCGACCACGTGCCGTCGGAGGGATCCGCGCTGCCGCCGGTGCGGAGGCTCATCTCGATCGCAGTGCCCGCGGGCGTGTCCGCGATCCACTGCATGCTGTTCCAGGTGACGGCGCTGTTCGCGTCGAAGACGCGGGACTCGAACGCGCCGGCCCCGGCATACGGCCCCAGGCGCATCCAGTCGATGACGACGTTGCCGCCGAACACGCTGAAGTCGCTGGCCGCGATCGGCCGCATCGGACCGGCCACGCTGACGTTGTGCGTAGCCACGACCGCGCCGTCGATCGAGTAGACGACGCTCGTCTCGTTCCAGTCGATCGCGTACTTGTGTGGGAACCCGAGGAAGCCGGTGCCGAGGAACGTCTCGACCGCACCCGTGCCGGTGTTCGTGCGCGCGGTGAGCACGCCGCCGTTCAACGTGCTGAAGATTGCCCACGGCTGCGCCGAACTGCCGAAGTCCTGTGCGAAGCCGGAGTGCTGGAACGCGTCGCCCGTGAACGTCGCAATGAACTCGAGGCGATGGCCCGGGGTGAGGTTCCACTGTTCCTGGCACGCGCCGTTCACGTCGACGATGCAGGTGCCGAGGCGCGATCCGTCGACGAGCACCACGCCGCCGCCGAGGAGCGCTGCACCGCCGCTCGCATACGGCACGTCGAGCCAGCCGTCGGACAGCGTCGTGCCCGAGAACTCGCTGCCGGACAGCGGCGCGAGGATCACTTCACCGTCCGCCGTCTCCGACGTGTAGGTGCTGCTGCCCGAGCCGGCGGCAAAGTCCGTCGACGCGGTGTCGCGCAGGGTCGGACCAGGCACGGTGATGCTCGGCGCGGCGACGTTGGCCGTATTGCCCGAGCGGTCCGCCGAGATGACGCGGTAGTAGTAGGTCGTATTCGGCGTCAGTCCGGCGAGGAGCACCGAGTGCTGCGTCACGAACGTGCCGACGTTGACGGTCTGCGTGTCGGGCGGAAGAACCGGCGGCTCCGCCAGGATCGAGGCGTCCGTCGAGTACTGCACCTTCGACGTCGCCTCCTCGTCGGTGGTCCAGGTGATTCGCACGCGCGAGCTGTCGATGATCGTCGACTTGATGCGTGAGATCGCCGGCGCGTTCTCGTCGACCAGGCTGGTCGCGAACACGGCGTCGACCCAGTAGTTCGTCGCGTTGAAGGTCTGGGTCGGGAACTGCGACGTGCCGTAAGCGAACACGCCGTTGCCGCTGGCGACGGCGCTGGTCGGCGCGTGCAGCGGCGGGGAATCGACCGGCGCGGTCGCGAAGTAGTTCGCGTCGACCGAGTACGACCCGACGTTGGTGTGATACGAGATGATGTAGGTCGTGTTCGGGTCGATTTCAACCGGGGTCGAGAACACCGCCTCCTGCCACCCGGACGCCGACTCGTTCGCGAACGTCACGGTCGCCAGGCGCGTGCCGGTCGCCGACCACAGATTGCCGATGTGCGTGCCGGTGTTCGCCGTGCTCTTGTAGAAGCGCACGCCGGTGATGAATCCCGGAACGTCGCTGTAGAACTTCGTCCCGAGCTCGACGGCGTTGGTGTCCGCCGCGGACGGCACGGTCGGGACCGCCGTCGTGCGCCACAGCGAGTTGCAGGGGCACGTGCCGGGAACGATCGTGACGGTGATGCCGGCGCCGGGATTCTCGATGTTGCCGCTGTCGTCGATGCCGCGCGCGCGAAGGTTCGCGGTGCCGGGAGAACCGGGCGTCCACTCGTAGGTCCACACGCCGGACGCGAGGTTGGCGGAGCGCCACGTCGTGCCGTTGTCCACCGATACTTCGACGCCCGCGATGATGCCGCCAGCGTTCTCCGAGACCGTGCCGCTGATCGCGAGGCGCGCGCCGCTCTCGACCGAGGCGCCCGCCGCCGGCGCGACGATCGTGGTCGTCGGCGCGGTGAGGTCGGCCGACATCGATGCGGCGACCAGCGGACGAGCGGGATTGGCGCCGACCTGCAACGTACGCGGCTGCACGCCCATGTCGGCGAGGAGGTTCACCGTCGCCTGCTGCATGGATTGATCGGCGGAAATGCCCTGCGTGCGATCGTGCTGATCGTCGAGCCCCCACGACCACTGCACGGTGCCGGCGCCGAACACCAGCGCCCCACTCTGGTGGCGGTAGAGCGTGAGGCTGTGCGTCGCCGTGCCCGCCGCGACGTTGATGCCGAAATCGGTGACGCGTTCGGCGGCGACGAGCGTTGTCTCCGACAAACGCATCAAGCCGGCGGGCAGCCGGCCGTTGTCGATCACTTCGTCCCACTCGTAGCCGAGCGTCTCGAGCGGCGTGCGGTAGCCGCCTGCGTTGGTGGACGGATCGTCGGCCGCCGCCGTGTTCCGCCAGAACCGCATCGCCGCCTTCGATGCGGGGACCTTCATGCGGTCGCTGCAGCAGTTCACCATCCACAACTGACCGATGAGCGAGTTCTCGGGATTGTTGCCGCCGGCGGACGGGAAGCTGGGATCGCGCCACGTGCCGGTCCACGGCTGCGAGGAATCCGGATCCACGCGGCTGCCGCGGCCGAAGGTTTCCTTGTAGCTGACCAGCGTGCGATAGGCCGCGCCCGATCCATCGATCGACGGCTCGTAGCGCGTCTTCCAGAACATCTCGTTGCCGCTGAAGAACGCGAGGTTGACGCCCGCGTTGCGCGCCCCTTCGACGTGCGTGCGCTGATCGGCGGACCAGTACTCGTCGTGGCCGACGGAGAAGAAGGCTTTGGGTCGCTTCGGGCTCGTGAGACCGACCGCCGGATCCGCGCCCAAGCGGTCCGTGTCGACGGCCGTCCAGTACTTCACGTCGTAGCCGTTGGCTTCGAGCCAGCGGACCATCGGGTACTCGGCGTTGAAGACGAAGCTCTGAGGATCGAGGACGCGCGTGTCGAACGGACGGTTGTAGCTCACCTTTCCCGCGCGCGCCGGGCAGTTGTACTTGCCCGCGCTGCTGTCGAGCGGCTGGCCGCAATACAGGCTGTTGCCGCCGTAACGGTTGTAGGCCTGCCAGGTCGTGTCCGACGTCTGGAAGAGGATGTCCGACGCACGGTCATCGTCGCGGACGATGAAGTAGATGTGGCTCGACGCGTTGGCATCGTCGGAGCGCGTCAGCTTGGCGATGAAGATCCCCGAGGTCACGCCGCTGGTGTCCCACGAGCCGGCGATCGACCAGTTGCCGCAGTCCACGAGGCCGGACGCGGCGTCGGTCAAACACGCGGGCTGGTTCTTCGCCGCGGTGATCTCGGCGCCGGTCGGCGTGACGGTCGCGATGTGCCGCGCGCCGAAGCCCTGGTAATACCCCAGTCGGTAAATGTCGATGGTGTAGCCCGGCGCCGTCGTGTTGATTTTGAACGAGACGACGCTGCCCTTGTTCACGCTGATGTCGGTTGCAAATCCCTGCAGCGTCGAATCGCCGGCACCCTGGACGTCCCACTCGCTCTGCGGGCTGCCGGGGAGGCTGTTCTCCGTCACGATCGGGTTGATCGCCTGTGCTTCGAGCGTCGGGCGGACGGCGTTGCCGGCCGCAAGAATGACCGCGGCGGAGAGCGCGCCGAACAACCGGACCACGGTGCGCCTGCTCACGAATCTGTTGCTGTGCATCACTGCTCACCGACTCACACAGACCACCGCGTTCGTACACACGTGTCGCGTCTGCGTGTGCCGCACTGGTCTCGTTGGTTTAGCGACGGGGGTTCGCGCTGAGGGATAGCAACGAGCGGTCCAGCTTTCTTGCGGGCGTAGCCAGATGTACGTTGACAAGCAGATAACGTCAGCAATACGGGGGGATACAGCCAGGGAGGATGTGCCGCCGCGCACGCCGCGCGAGCACCGACCAAGTCACGCGAGAGAAGGGTTGGCGCTGAGGAGTGAGAACTAAGTCGGTGGCCGGGCAGACTTCGCGACCGACGTCCATCCGGGCGCAGAATTGTATTTTGTGGAGTCCGAATCCCGGGCGAGCGGATCGGAATCCGCTCGCCCGCCCTGCCGTCGCTACCGCCCTGCCGTCGCTAGCGCCCTGCCGTCACTAGCGCCTGGCAGTCGCTAGCAACCCCTGCCACCCACTACCGCACGATCGACGGGCTCGCTGCATCGGCGGCGATGTCGACCGCCGGCAGCACTCTATTGAAGATCTTCACGTCGTCGACAACGCCCTTGAAGAGCTCCCCGAACCGAGGGTCGCCACCAATCGACAGCACGCCGTTCGATTGCACGATCGAGCCGGGGACCTTGAGGAGTTTCCCCGCCTCCACGCCGTTGACGTAAATCGTCAGCGTGCCATTGAAGTAGACGGCGGCGAGGTGCTGCCATGCGTTGGTCGCCAGCCGCGTGGCCGCCGTGGCATGACGATCGGACGCGCTGCCCGTCGTGCGGACATAGACGCCCGCCCCGCCATCGGTGTTGCTGTTCGCGTAGAGCGCGTAGCCGACGCCCGTCCCTGCTGTGCCGCTGTCCTTCATGATCACGTTCATCCAGCCCGTCACCGAGTCCGGCCGCACCCACGCTTCCAGTGTCATCGCCAGCGACAAATCGAGCGACGACGTCGTGCCGGGATCCGGCACGGTGATGAAAGCGCCTGGCGCGCCAGTGAACCGCAACGCACCGCCGGTCATCGCCGACCGATCCAGCGTCCGGACGACGCTGGTCCCCGCCGGGAACGTCCCGTCATTGGCGACGTCGATGCCAATGCCGAATGCCGCGTCCTTGACCGTCGTGCCGGCCGCTTCGTTGAAGTCGTACGAGGCGATCAGGCCGGCGTTTTTCACGTTCACGCGCACGTCCGCCGAGGATGTGGCAGTGCCGCTTCCGTCATAGGCAATCGCCCTGATGACCGGCTGACTGTTCGACGGCGCGATGGTGTCGAGCACCTGCCGCGAATTCCAGACGACCGTGTACGAGCCGTTCACGGCCGTGGTAGCGGAGCCGACGGTGGTGCCGTTCACCACGAAGTCGACCCTCGCGACGTTCGCCAGGCCTGGCGTAGCGGCGTAGAGCGTTACATTGCCGCCAACCGTCGAGTTGTTCGCGGGTCCGGTCACGATGACGGGGACGCTGATGACGAATGTCTGCAGGCTGCTCGTGTCCAGGCCTCCGTTGAGCGTGCCGCCGCTGTCGCGCAACTGCACGGCGACGCGGGCCGAGGGAGTGACGCCCGTGAGGCTCGGCACGATCGCATACGTCAGGGTTCCGTTCGCGGCCATCGCGGGCTGCACCGAGAAGAGCGCCGGATTGTCGTTGGAGACGGCGAAGGTCACCGCCTGCGTTGCTTCATCGGCGGGACCCGGGCTGATGTTCGTTGCCCAGTTCGCCAGCGTCTGGGAACCTGCACCGGCGATCACATCGGGACCCTTGGTGAACGTCGGCGCATCGTTGACCGCCGTGATGCTGATCGTGAACGTCTGCGCGGCACTCGTGTCGACCCCGCCTCCGTTGATCCCGCCGCTGTCGCGGATGCGCACCGTCACGGTTGCGAGCCCGTTGGCGTTCAGCGCTGGCGTGTACGTCAGTACACCGGTTGCCGACACGGCTGGCGCGACCGCGAACAGCGCCGGCTTGTCGACGCTGACGAGGAAGTTCAGCGTCTGGTTCGCCTCGTTCGCCGGGCCCGCGCTGATCGACGTCGCCCAGTTCGCCACCGTCTGCGCGCCGGCGTCCTCGTTGACTGTCTGGTTGGTCCCCTTCGTAAAAGACGGCGTGTCGTTGACCGAACTTACCGTCAGGACGAACGTCTGCACCGCGCTGATGTCGACGCCGCCGTTCGCCGTGCCGCCATTGTCGTGCAGCTGCACGCTCACGGTCGCGGCGCCGTTTGCGTCCGGCGCCGGCGTGAACGTGAGCGTGCCATTCGACGCGATCGCGGGCTGCAGCGAGAACAGGGCCGGATTGTTGGTCGTTACGACGTAGTCGAGCGCTTGTGTCTCGTTGGGGCCCGCACTGGCATTGGTCGTCCAGCCGGCAACGCTCTGTGCCAGCGCGTCCTCGCTCACCGTGAGCGCGGCTTTCATCGTGAAGGTCGGCGCGTCGTTGACGCCGATCACGGTGATCGACACCGTACCGACTGCCGTGCCGCCACGGCCGTCGCTGACGGTATAGGTGAACGTGTCAGGACCGAAGTAGTTGGCGGCGGGCGTGTAGGTCACGGCGGCGTTGCCGGCCGCGACCGATGCGACGCCGTGTGCGGGCACACTCACGCTCGTGACGGTCAACGTCTGCGCCGGATCGTCGACATCGTTTGCCAGCACGTTGATCGATGTCGCGCCGCTGTCCTCGAGCACCGACACGCTGTCGGCTGTGGCCGTCGGCGGACAGTCGATGAGCAGCGACACCGTCGCCTGATTGCTCGTGTTCGTGCCATCTGTGACCGTGTACTTGAACGACGCAGGACCACATCCCCGGGGTGCGCCGGTGAATGTGAATGACCCGTTCTCCCCGATCGTGACGCTGCCGTTTACGCCAGATCCCGGCGACAGCACCGCGCGCAAGGCATTCTTCGCGTAGTCGTTGGACAGGACGCCCGGAACCGCCACCGCGAGGGAGGCCTGGTAGTCGACCTGATAGACACCGTCGTTCTGCGCGACCGGCGCGTTACCGGCGACCGTCGACGAGCCGACATTCCAGATGCTCGCGTGCGTGCTGATGACCGTGAGGCGCACGTCGCCGTTCAGCGCCGCCCCGCCCTCACGAGCCGTGATGCACGGATCGAGGGTCGCCGACGGGATCTGCGACTGGCCGATGCAGTCGGCCACCAGCGTGCCGTTGCGGAACAACTGCAGGGTCAACTGCGTGTCCCCGGGCAGCAGCATCGAGCCATCGATCGTGAACACGAGCCGAATCGGATTCGCCGTCGTTGCGACCACCTCCGAGCCGTCCGGGTTCAGCACGGCGATGTTCACCTGCTGGTTGAGGAACCTGTAGCCAGCCGGTGCTTGGGCTCCAGCGATCACTCCGTCCGCGATCCGAATCGTGGCGGGCACGGGAGACGTGACCGCGGTTATCACCGGATCGGCAGCCGTGGCGTCGGCTCCCGTCGTGACGGTGCCGCCCGCGTTGACGGCCTGCGACACGGCCTGGACCGCCACCATGATCGTCACGGTCGCGGTGCTGCCGACCGCGTCGAGATGATCGACGCTCTTGTAAGTGAAGCTATCGACACCAGCGAAATCGCCGCTCGGCGTGTAATCGAACGAGCCATCGCTGTTCAGCGTCACGCTGCCGTGCGCCGGTCCGGCAACCAGCTGCGCATGGAGCGGCGCGGTATCTTCGACCTCGACGTCGTGATCATTCGCGAGCACACCGGGTGCGTTGACGTGCAGCACCTGGCTGAGCACCGCCGTATACGCATCTTTCTCGCTGATCGGCGGATCGTTGACCTGCCGCACGTCGATCTGCACGGTCGCCGGCTCACTCGTCGAGCGGCCATCGGACGCGACATACGTGAACGCGTCGGGTCCGGCGTAGTTCGGGTTGGGCGCATAACTGAACGCGCCGTTCGCGCCGAGCACGAGGACGCCGTGTGCGGGCGTGGCAACAACCGACGCGGCCAGCGGATCGCTGTCCGCATCCACGTCGTTCTGGAGCACGCCCGTCGCCGCGACGTTCAACGTGGAATCCTCGTTGACGAAGTAGAAGTCGTTGCTCGCGACCGGCGCGATGTTCCCGGACCGCACGTCGACCGTGACGGACGCCGACGAGGTCAGCAGCCCGTCGCTCACGGTGTAGACGAACGTGTCCTGGCCGCTGAAGTTGACGGCCGGCGTGTATTTGACCGAGCCATCGAAGTTCAGTTCGACCGTGCCGTGCGCCGCCGGACCGACATTGACCACTTCGAGCTCCGTGCTGTCCGGATCGGTGTCGTTGGCGACAAGGCTGCCCGGACCCGACGGCGGGACCACCAGCAGCCCGTTCAGCGGAACGGCGATCCGGTCGGGCACGGCCACGGGGGCGCGGCCGGTGCTGACAATGATGTCCTGCAGATCTGGTGTCACCTGCGGATTGGTGCTCGAGAGCACCGCGCGGTACTGGATGTAGCGCGCGCTCAGCGACAGCGGACCGGGCGCCGCGATCGGTTGGAACGCGGACCAGCTGCCATCCTCCGCGTTCGGCGTAGTGCCGGTGCGGACGCTGATGCCGATGCCGGTGCCGGCGGGCGTATTCGCCTTCCACTGGATCGTCTGCCAGTTCGCGACCGCATTCGCGTCGAACACACGGGACTTGAACACACCCGACCCGGCGTACGGCGTGATGCGGATCCAGTCGATGACGATGTTGCCGCCGAAGACGCTGAAGTCGCTGGCCGCAACCGGCCGCATCGGCCCGGGCACCGCGAGGTTGTGCGTCGCGACCGGCGTGCCGTCAATCGAGTAGACGACGGTGCTGTCGGTCCAGTCGATCGCGTACTTGTGCGGGAACCCGAGGAACCCGGTGCCGAGGAACGTATCGATGCTCGCCGTGCCGGTGTTGCTGCGCGCGGTGAGCACGCCGCCGCTCATCGTGCTGAAGATCGCCCAGGGCTGCAACACACTCGAGAGATCCTGTGCAAAGCCCGAGTGCTGGAACGCGTCCCCGGTGAACGTCGCGATGAACTCGAGCCGGTGGCCCGGGGTCATCGACCATTGCTCCTGGCAGCTGCCATTCACGTCCGAGCACGTGCCGAGCCGCGAGCCGTCGACGACGGCCAGGCCGTTGCCGATGAAGGCCGACCCGCCCGACGCAAACGGTACGACCATCCAGCCCGGCGACAGCGTCGATCCGGAGAACTCCGTGCCGGCGGCGGGCGCGAGGATGACTTCGCCGTCCGACGTCTCCGACACGTAGGTCGCGCTGCCCGCGCCGGCCTGGAAGTCCGGCGTGGCCGTGTCGCGCAGCGTCGGCCCGGGCACGGTCACGCTCGGCGCCGCGACTTTCGCGACGTTCCCCGATCGATCCGCGGACACGACGCGGTAATAGTAGGTCGTGTTCGGCGTCAGTCCCGTGAGTGGGACGGTGTGCTGCGTTCCGAACGTGCCGAGGCTCACCGTCTGCGTGCCGGGCGGCAGCGTCGTCGTTTCCGCGAGGATGTCCGAGTCGGTCGAGTAGTAGATGACCGACGTCGCGTCCTCGTTCGTCGTCCACGAGATCGTCACGCGGGAGCTGTCGACGATGGTCGCCTTGACGCGCGAGATCACCGGAGCGATCGAGTCCTCAACCGTCGGAGCAAAGACAGGATCGACCCAGTAGTTCGTGGCGTTGAACGTGCCGGTCGGGAACTGCGATTCGCCATACGCGAACACGCCGTTGCCGCCAGCGACCGGGCTGGCGGGCGCGTGCAGCGGCGGCGAGTCGATGGGCGCGGTCGCGAAGTAGCCGCCGTCGGCCGCGTAGGACCCGACGTTCGTGTGGTACGAGATGAGATAGGTCGTGTTCGCCGTGATCGGGACCGGCGACGCAAAGAGCGCCTGCTGCCATCCCGACGGCGTCTCGTTGGCGAACGTCACGGTCGCGAGCTTCGTGCCGGTCAGCGACCACAGGTTGCCGATGTGCGTGCCGGTGTTCGCCGTGCTCTTGTAGAAGCGCACGCCGGTGATGAACCCGTCGATATCGCTATAGAACTTCGTGCCGAGCTCGACGGCGTTGGGGTCGACCGCGGATGGGATCACCGGAGTAGCGGTGGGACGCCACAGGCTCGTGCAGGGGCACGCGCCGGGAATGATCTCGACGGTGACGCCGCCAGCGGCACTCTCGACGTTGCCGCTGTCGTCGAACGCGCGCGAGCGCAGCGTTGCGGAACCAGGCGATCCCGGTGTCCATTCGTAGGTCCAGATGCCCGACGGGAGCAGGTTCGCGCCGCGCCACGTCACGCCGTTGTCGACCGATACTTCGACGCCTGCGACCGCGCCGCCGCCGTTCTCGACCGCGGTGCCACTGATCGCGACGCGCGTGCCGCTCTCGACCGACGCGCCCGCGGCGGGCGACACGACCGTCGAGGTCGGCGCAAACACATCCGCGGACGGCGACGCGGCCACGAGCGGACGTGCCGGATCGGCGCCGACCTGCAGCGTCCGCGGCTGCATGCCCATGTCCGCGAGCAGGTTCACGGTCGCCTGCTGCATCGCCTGGTCGGTCGGAACCTGTGAACGATCGTGCGTCGCATCGAGGCCCCACGACCACTGCACGGTGCCGGCGCCGAACACGATCGCCCCGCTGCTGTGCCGGTACATCGTCAGGCTGTGCGTCGCGGTCCCCTGCGCGATGTTGATCCCGAAATCGGTCACGCGCTCCGGCACGACGAGCGTCGTCGTCGACATGCGCACGAGTCCAGGCGGAGTCGAGCCGTTGTCGATCACCTCGTCCCATTCGTAGCCGAGGCTCTCGAGCGACGTGCGATACCCGATGATGTCGCTCGGGGAGAGATCGGCCACCGCCGTGTTGCGCCAGAAGCGCAGACGCGCCATCGAGGCGGGCACGTGAATGCGATCGCTGCAGCAGTTGACCATCCACAGCTGACCGGTGAGCGCGTTCTCAGGATCGTTGCCGCCGGCCTCGGGGAACCGCGGATCCCGCCACGTGCCGGTCCACGCCTGGTTCGGGTCGGGATCGACGCGGCTGCCCTGTCCGAAGGTCTCCTTGTAGCTGACCAGCGTGCGATAGCTCGTGCCCGACCCATCGATTGCCGGCTCGAAGCGGGTCTTCCAGAACATCTCGTTGCCGCTGAAGAAACCGAGGTGCACACCCGCGTTCCGTGCGGTCTCCACGTGCGCGCGTTGATCGGCGGACCAGTATTCGTCGTGGCCGACGGAGAAGAAGGCCTTCGGCCGCTTCAGGCTCGTGAGCCCGATCGACGGATCGACGCCAAAGCGATCCGTATCGACCCCGGTCCAGTACTTCACGTCATAGCCGTTGGCCTCCAGCCAGCGGACCATCGGGTATTCGGCGTTGAACAGGAAGCTCTGAGGATCCAGCACGCGTGTGTCGAACGGACGGTTGTAGCTCACCTTCCCCGCGCGCGTCGGGCAGTTGTAGTCCCCGGCGCTGCTGTCGAGCGGGCCGCCGCAATACAGGCTGTTGCCGCCGTAGCGGTTGTAGGCCTGCCATGTCGTATCCGAGGTCTGAAAGAGGATGTCCGCCGTGCGCGAATCGTCCCGGACAATGAAGTAGATGTGGCTCGACGCGTCGGGCGCGTCGGATCGCGTCAGCTTCGCGATGAAGATTCCGGAGGTCACACCGCTCGTGCTCCACGAGCCGGCGATCGACCAGTTGCCGCAGTCGACGAGGCCGGACGCGGCGTCCGTCAAACACGCGGGCTGATTTTTCGCGGCGTTGAGCTGGGGGTCGGTCGGCGTGACCGTCGCGATGTGCCGCGCGCCGAAGCCCTGGTAGTACCCCAGTCGGTAAATGTCGATGACGTAGCCTGGCGCGGTCGTCTTGATCTTGAAGGAGACGACGCTTCCCTTGTTGACGCTGATATCCGTCGCAAATCCCTGCAGTGTCGGCTCGCCGCTGCCCTGGACGTCCCACTCACTTGCGGGACTGCCGGCCAGCGCGTTTTCGATCACGATGGGGTTGCTGGAGGTCTGCGCGTCCAGCGCGGGACGGACCGCGCTCACCGCGGCCAGCAAAAGCGCGACGCTCGTCGCGGCGCACAGGCGAACGGCAAGTCGGGAATTCGGCCGGATGCTCGTGTCCATCGTTCCTCACACTCGGACTGGGCCGCCACCGCGCGGACACACGTCCAGCGTGTCCGGTGATCGGCGTTCGTGTTCAGTTGGGCGACTGAATGGATTGGGGGTGCTACCTAGGGCTACCTACGACTGCCCGGGCTCGGTCCGGCGCGACGATGAGCAACGAACGGTCCACTCGTGCGTTCAGGTGCACTTAGGTGCATCTAACGCCTATAACGATTGTGCCTGTCACCAGATAGCCGGGATGGGCCGAGCGCCCCAATCTCGCACACGCGTGCGCAGGCGCCGCTGCAATCTCGATAAATGTCGCCCGAGGGATGACACAAAAGTCGGTCGGCAGGCAGACTGGCTCCTAGGGCGCGGTCTTCAGTCGCCGCGGCGATCGACTTCCCCGGGAATGTCACGACGCGATTACGAAACGGGCATCGCCGCGCCGATCGCCAGGGTCGAGGACGTGTTGCGATCAGAGTTTCGTCAACGAGGATCGCGACTGCAGCGCGAAGGTGTCATTCCGGTAAACTAATGCGCTTTTACCTGCGTCGAACAACACCATGACGAACGTCAAGTACGCGCTCAGAACGCTCTTTCGAAAGACGCCGTTCGTGACCGCCGTCGCCATTGTCTCGCTCGCTCTGGGCATTGGCGCGAACGCGGCGATCTTTTCGATGTTCAACCAGATCATGCTGCGCTCGCTGCCGGTGCAGGATCCCGAACGGCTCGTGAATCTCTCCGCGCCCGGGCCGAAGCCCGGCTCACAATCCTGTTCTCAGGCCGGCGACTGCGATGAAGTCTTCAGCTATGAGATGTTCAAGGATCTCCAGCGCGTGCAGACGTCGTTCACGGGCATCGCGGCGCACCGTATCTTCGGCGTGAACCTCGCCTACCAGGGACAGACCTTGAGCAGCGAGGGGATGCTCGTGTCCGGCACCTACTTTCCGGTGCTCGGCGTTCAGCCGGCACTCGGGCGGCTGCTGACGCCCGACGACGATCGCGTGATCGGCGAATCGCCCGTCGTCGTCCTCAGTCACGGCTACTGGTCGACGCGATTCGCGTCGGACCCGAACGTTCTCAACCAGCCGCTCATCGTCAACGGGCAGACGCTCACGATCGTCGGCGTCGCACCGCGCGGCTTCGACGGCACCACGCTCGGGTCCAAGCCGGACGTGTTCGTGCCGATCACGTTGCGCGGGGTGATGGAGCCGCTGTTCAAGGGGTTCGAGCGGCGCAACAGCTACTGGGCGTATCTGTTCGCGCGCCTGAAGCCGGAGGTGTCGATCGAGTCGGCGAGCGCGGCGCTCGGCACGCAGTATCACGCGATCATCAACGACGTCGAGGCGCCGCTTCAAAAGGGCATGAGCGATCAGACGATGGCGCGGTTCCGCGCCAAGCCGATTCTGCTCAAGCCGGGACCGCGCGGTCAGAGCTCGATCGACAAAGAGGCGGGCACGCCGCTCAAGCTGCTGTTCGGGGTCACCGCGTTCGTGCTGCTGATCGCGTGCGCGAACATCGCCAACCTGCTGCTCGCGAAGTCGTCGGCGCGCTCGGCGGAGATGGCGGTGCGCCTGTCGATCGGCGCGAGCCGGCGGCAATTGGTCGGCCAGCTGCTCACCGAATCGGTGCTGCTCGCCATCCTCGGCGGCGGCGCCGGGATTCTCGTCGCGGGATGGACGCTCGATCTGATCGCGGCGCTGCTGCCGGTGGAAATCAGTCGCACGCTGCCCTTCCGTGTCGACGGAACCGTGATGGCGTTTGCTGGCCTGCTTGCGCTCGGTACCGGACTCGCGTTCGGGTTGTTCCCGGCGCTGCACAGCACACGTCCCGACCTGGCGTCGACGTTGAAGGGGCAGGCCGGACAACCGTCGGGAGCACGCGGCGCCAAGTGGTTCCGGGTCGCGTTGGCGACCGCGCAGATCACGATGTCGATGGCGCTGCTGGCCGCGGCCGGGCTCTTCACCAAGAGCCTGCTGAACGTCAGCCGCGTCGATCTCGGCATCAAGACGGAGAACTTCGTCACCTTCGGCATCTCGCCGGAGCTGAACTCGTACACGCCGGAACGTTCGCGGCTGCTCTTCCAGCGGGTCGAAGAGGAGCTCACCGCGACGCCTGGCGTCACGGCGGTAACCGCCTCGCTGGTGCCGCTCCTCGCTGGCAGCAACTGGGGCAACTCGGTCGCGGTGCAGGGATTCGCGCAAGGGCCCGACACCGACAACGGATCGCGCTTCAATGAAGTCGGCCCCGGCTACTTCCGCGCGCTCGGCGTGCCGCTCATCGCCGGGCGCGAGTTCACCGACGCCGACACCATCAAGGCGACGAAGGTCGCGATCGTCAACGAGGAGTTCGCGCGGAAGTTCGGGCTCGGACGCGACGCGGTCGGCAAGATGATGAGCAGCGACGGCGGCGGACCGAACGCGAAGCTCGACACCCTCATCGTCGGCCTGGTGCAGAACGCGAAGTACAGCGCGGTCAAGCAGAAGATCCCGCCGCTCTACTTCCGGCCGTACCGCCAGGACCCCGACGTCGGCGCCATCTCGTTCTACGTCAAGACCTCCGGCGACCCGAAGCAGTTCATCGCGACGCTCCCGGGCGTGATCAAGCGGCTCGATCCGAACCTGCCGCTCGAAAACGTGCGCACGCTCGTGCAGCAGGTGAAGGACAACACGTTTCTCGATCGGATCATGAGCACGCTGTCGGCCGCGTTTGCACTGCTCGCGACGCTGCTGGCCGCAGTCGGCCTCTACGGCGTGCTCGCATACACGGTCACGCAGCGGACGCGCGAGATCGGCCTGCGCATGGCACTGGGCGCAGATCCTGGGCGGGTGCGCCGCATGGTCCTGGCGCAGGTGGGGTGGATGACGGCGGTGGGCGGCATCATCGGCCTGATCGCCGCCGTCGGCGTGGGACGCGCCGCGCAGTCGCTGCTCTACGAGTTGAAGGGCACCGACGTATCTGTGCTCGCCCTTTCAGCGTTGCTGCTGTCGATCATCGCGCTCGCCGCCGGGTTCGTTCCCGCACATCGCGCGTCGCGCGTCGACCCGATGCGCGCATTGCGTTACGAATAGCGCCGCGCACGCATCCCGGCGCGGCGCTATTCGGGCTTCAGGCTTCAGGCGCCGGACTTCGGGCCTTAGCGAGTAAAGCCGCCGCGATTGCCGAGTTCGGAATCTTCCTCTTCGTCCGTCGAAGTGTTGCGATTCCGTTCATTCCCCAGATTGCCTTCGCGCTGCAGATCGGCGTCACGCCCAGTCGTGCCCGTGGGCTGCTCCACCTCGTCGCCGATGCCTTCCTGACGCTCCAAACGGCTCCGATCGTTCCCGGTCTGATTCGCCATGCATGCCTCCGGTCGCCGCCCATGCAAGTTCATGACACTCATCCACTGCGCGCGAGGAAGACGGAAGACGGATGACGAAGAACGGCCTGTCACGCTGGCGGCCGATCACGGAGGAGAGGTGGTTGGCAGCCCCGGTTTCGACAGCACGGCCGTTAGGGGGCGGTTCGTCTGCATCAGGCCGACCTCCGGTCCTCCATCATCCATGCTCCTCAAGTGTCACGCGTGGTCGCGAGGTAGATCCCCGCCAGCACCAGCACGCCCCCAACCACCTGCACGCGCGTCAGCGGCTCGCCCAGAAACGCCACCGCAAGGAGCGCGGTACAAGGCACCTGCGCCAGCAGGCCAATCGACGTGACGGTCGCCGGCAGATGTCCGAGCGCATAGACGAGCGCGAAATACGCCGCGAGCTGCGAAACGAGTCCCAGCGCGAGCAGCGCGAGCCACGTGCGCGTGGAATACCCGCTCAGCGGCACCCCGATCGCGACCGAGACGATGAGCAGCGTGATCACACTGCCGGCAATCGCGAGCGTGTTGAAGGTGAGCGTGTCCATGCGTTCGCGGATGCGCTCGGTGGTGATGAGGTACGCGGCGAAGAACACCGACGCGGTGAGCGCGAGCAGGTCCCCCGACAGGCTGTGCCGCGCGGACGAGGCGCCGCCGACATCGCGCGCAACGATCGCGAGGCAGCCGCCGATCGACAGCAGCAGCCCCGCCCAGAACGCGCCGGACGGCCGCCGCCTGAAAATCCACCAGCTCGCGAGGCCGACGAAGATTGGCGTGTTGTTGCCGAGGAGGGAGGCGATCGCCGCCTCGGTCCGCATCACCGCGGTGTTCCAGAAGGCGAGATCGAGGGCGAAGAAGGCGCCACCGGCGACGGCCAGCAGCGCCGCCTTCTGGTCGTACGCACGCGTCGCGCCGCGCGCGAGCCGCCACGGCACCAGCACCGCCGCGGCGATCACGACGCGGTAGAAGCCGGACGCGACGCCGGGCACGCCGGCCCAGCGCACGAGAATCGCCGACCACGCAATCCCGGCGACGGTGAGCACGAGCGCGAGAGACGCGCGCCACGTCGGGTTCGGTCTCACGCGCGAGCGAGGCGGGACGTCAGCGGACGATCGATCCTCCGCGTTCAGGATACTGCCGAAACTACGACTCGCGGAGCATCACCATCGGATCGACGCGCGTGGCCCGGCGCGCCGGCACGTAGCACGCAATGAGCGCCACGATCGCAATGAACACCGCGACCGCTGACACCGTGAGCGGGTCCGTCGGTTTGACGTTGAACAGCTGCGCCTGCAGCAGGCGCGTCAACCCGAACGAGGCAACCACGCCGGAGACGAGGCCGACCAGCGTCAACCGCATCCCCTGGCCGAGCACCATCCCGAGCACGCTCCCGCGCGTCGCGCCGAGCGCCATGTGGATGCCGATCTCCTTCGTGCGCTCGCTCACCGAGTACGACAGGATGCCGTAGGTGCCGATCGCGGCGAGCGCCAGTGCGAGACCCGCAAAGATCGCCAGCAGCTCCGCAAGAAAGCGCGGCCGCGCCGCCGACGCGGCGAAGACGTCTTCCATCGAGCGCAGCTTGACGATCGGCAGCGTCGGATCCATCGACTGCACGATGCGGCGAATATCCGAGGCGAGCGCGCTGCTCGGCAGCGACGACCGGACGACGATGTTCATGCTGCCGGGTGCGAACTCGGTCAGCCGCGGCCCCTGCTCGGCCAGGAAATACAGCTCGGTGCCGGTCTTTGCCGACATGCCCCCCTGCTTCACGTCGCGCACGACGCCGACGATCGTGAACCACGGCAACTGCGGGCCGAACGGCCGCACGCGCTGCCCGAGCACCGGGCGATCGTTGAAGAAGGTGCGCACGAGCGTCTCGTTGACGAGGACGACGGGTCCGCCCGTGACGTCGGCGCGCTCGAAGCCGCGCCCCTCGACCGTCGGAATGCCCATCGTCTGCAGGTAGTCGAGCGTGACGGTCTGGTAGTAGTCGACGTTTTCGAACGGCCCTTCCTTCGGCGCCGTGTAGCTTTCGAAATCGACGTCGTTGGCGTTGACGTCGCGCTGCGGCGGAAGGCCGGTCATGCCCGCGGCGTTAGTGACGCCGGGTAACTCCTTCAAGCGTCCGATCAGGCGATCGAAGAAGTCGACGCGTGGCTGCGGCTTGTACTGCGCGCCCGGCAAGACGATGCCGAACGTGGTCATCTGCGACCGGTTGAACCCGGCGTCCACCTGCATCAATTTCTGGAAGCTCCGCAGCAGCAGCCCGGCGCCGATGACGAGCACCACCGCGAGCGCGACCTCCGCCATCACGAGTCCGCTGCGGACGCGCGTCCGCGTCGATCCGCCGGTCGCGCGCTGCCCCCCTTCCTTCAGCGCCACGGTGACGACCTGTTCGCGCAGGTGCAGCAGCGGCGCCATGCCGAACACGACGCCGGTGAGCAGGGAGATCGCCAGCGTGAAGACGAGCACGCGCGGGTCGAGCGCAATTTCCGCCGCGCGCGGGATGCTGTCGGGATTCGCCGCCAGCATCGCGCGCAGGCCGGCAAAGCCGAGCGCGGCGCCGGCCGCGCCGCCGATGAGCGCGAGGATCACCCCTTCGGTGAGGAATTGACGGAGCAGCCGCCATTGCCCGGCGCCGAGCGCCGAGCGGATCGCGAATTCACGCTGGCGCGACTCGGCGCGCGCGAGCAGAAGATTCGCGAGGTTGGCGCAGGCGATCAGCAGCACGAACCCGACGGCCCCCTGCAGCACCCAGAGCGCCGTGCCGATGCCGCCGACGACCTCGGTCTTGAGGGGGGCGATCTGAAGACGGTGGTTCTTCTGGTCGGGCGCGTGCTTTCCCCCGCTGAGATCCTTCCACTGCGCGAGCATCTGTTCGAGATCGGTGCGGGCGCTCTGGATCGTGACGCCATCCTTGAGGCGGCCGACCAGGAACATGAAGTGGTTGCCGCGGCGGTTCGGCAGCGTCTTCGGATCGATGGTGAGCGGCAGCCATACCTCGATGCGCTCGTCGTGGAGGTCGTAGCCGGCGGGCATGATGCCGACGATGCGCGTGGGAATCCCGTCCAGTTTCACGACCCGGCCAACCAGCGACTCGTCGCCGCCGAAGTCCCCTTTCCACGTGTCGTACGAGACGATGCCGACGTCTTCGGCGCCCGGCGCCCCGTCCTCTTTCGTGAAGAGGCGGCCGCGCAGCGGCTGCACGCCCAGCACGTCCAGCAGCTCCGTCGTGACGATCGCGGAGTTCACGCGCCGCGGCCGCTCTTCCGTCCCGAGGTTGAGCGCCCCTTCGCGATAGCCCCCGATCCGGTCGAACGCGCGCGTCCGCTCCGTAAACTCGAGGTATTCAGGGATCGACACCCAGAACTTGTCGAACCCGAGCGCCGGGAACTGGCTGGTGATCATCATCAGCCGCTCCGGCGCGGGGTAGGGCAGCGGCTTCAGGATCACTCCGTTGACGACGCTGAAGATGGCGGTGTTGGCGCCGATGCCGAGGGCGAGCGTGAGCACGGTGACGAGCGCGTAGCCGGGGCTGCGGCCGAGCGTGCGCAGCGCATACACGATGTCCTGCTTCAACGTCTGCATGGCGGGTCAATACCACATGAGAGTTTTGTCAAGCAACCGTTAGACGTTGACGATGTGCGCAAGGGTTGCATCAGCGGCGGTTCTCCCCCGCATCAACCGCTTCTTCGAGCTAATCAGGCAAGCCGGTGATCTGACGTACGCGGGGAGCACGGGCGGGCGCGCTCTTAGAGGTGTTCTCAGTTGTAAATGCGTTCTCTGCGTTCTCCCCGTGTACGTGATGACACGGGCCCCGCCCCGCAATTCAATGGGAACAGGCGCTACGAGTAGCGCTCTCGCAGCAGGCGCACGTGATGCGCGACGTGACCGGCCGTGATGTAGGCGAGCGCGCGGACGGTGAACGGGTTGCCACTCGCGATACCGCGCCGCAGCCACGCGTCGGGCGGCAGCTGCGTGTAGAACGACAGCGAGGCGGCGCGGATGGATCGGAATTCGTCGACGTGGCTTCGCCACGCGCGCCGGTCGGCTTCGGCCCCTTTCGCGGCGATGTCCTGATCGAAGCTGGGAAGCGGCCCTTCGAGCCCACGGGCGAACCAGAAGGCGCGGAACACGAACATCCGCTCCGTGTCGTTGATATGCGCGAGCACCTCTTTGATCGACCACTTGTCGGCGGCGTAGCGGTACGCGGAGCGCTCCTCCGAGATCGTGTCGAAGAGCGACAGCGCGTCTCCCTGCTGCACCTCGAGGGTGTTCAGGATGTCGCCCGCAGGGACCTTGTCGATGTAGGTGAAGTAGTACTCGGCGGCCTCGGTCCGATCCGGCGGCAGTGTCGTGATCGTCGTCGTCATCGCATGCTCTCGACGGAGAGTGTCACTTGCCTGGATTCGCGGCGTCGCCGCCGCGGGTGCCCTGCTTCTCGTGCACCAGGCGCGCGCGCAGGACGTTCACCGCATCCTGCCCGAGGAAGGGCTTGCGCAGCACCGGGATGTCGTAGCGATCGCAGATGGACGCTTCGTCGCTCGACAGCTCCATGCCGGTCATCAAGATGATCTGCATGCGCGGATAGCGGCTGCGGAACTCGAGCGCGAGCGACACGCCGTCGCCGTCAGGCAGCATGACGTCGAGCAGCGCCGCATCGGGCGTGCGTGACGCCACGATCTCGCGCGCCTTGGCCGCGGTGAGCGCGCGGACGGGCGTCATCTCCGCGGCGTCGAGCACCGTCTCCAGCCACCCGAGCAGATCGACGTTGTCATCGAGCGCGAGGACCAGGGGCGCCTGGCGCGAGGGCGTCGGCATGCGCGTCGCCGGCTCGTCGAGTGGGGTGATCGCGATCGTCTCTCCGGTGGCGTCGGCCACCACCCGGGTCCCCGGCGAAATCCGGCCCGACGCGACCAGCGCGGCCAGCGGCTGTGTCAGCAGCCGATGGATGGTCCGCTTGAGCTCGCGCGCGCCGTACTCGGGACTCGCCCCGCGCTGCAGCAGGAGCGTCCGGGCCGCCGGCGTGACCTGGATCTCGAACGATCGATCGCCGAGGCGGCCGTAAACGTGGCGCTGCAGCTCCTCGATGTGATGATCGAGAATCTTTCCCAGCGACTCGCTGTCGAGCGGCTGATACGTGATCACCACGTCGATGCGGTTCACGAACTCCGGCGAGAACCGCTTGCGCACCGCCGCGAGGCCGATGCTCTCGAGCTTCCCCGCGATCTGTGCCGGCGTGCGGTGATCGGTCGGGGCAAAGCCGAAGTCGGGCTTCACTTCCTTCATCATCTCGCGCGCGCCGAGGTTGCTCGTCAGGAAGATGAACGTGCGCTCGAAGTTGACGACGGTGTTGTCGCCGAGGTTGAGCGTGCCGCGATCGAGCATGCCGAGCAGCAACACGGTCAATGACGGCGCCGCCTTCTCGATTTCGTCGAACAGCACCAGCGACAGATCACAGTTCGACGAGGTGACGGCGGCGAGCCGCTCCTGGGTCAGCATCGGCGTCGTCTCGCGATGCCCGAGGTAGCCGGGCGGCGCGCCAATCAGCTTGGCGACCTCATGATCGGACTGGAACTCGCCGCAGTCGATCTTGAGCACCGCCTTCGCTGATCCATGCAGCACCTCGGCGAGCGCCTCCACGGTGCGGGTCTTCCCTGTGCCGGTAGGGCCGAGCAGTAGGAAGATTCCCGCAGGCCGATCCGGCGGCGCGAGACCCGCCTGGTACATCTGCAGGTAGGGAACGATGTACTGCATCGCGGCGGGCTGCCCGACCACCTTGCGCGCGAGCAGTTCGACGAGTGCCTCGTTCGATTCGGTTCCTTGCGCGTCGTTGACGTTCGGCTGTTCCGCCATCGTCTCTGTCCCTAGCGAAAAGTATACCGATCGCACGCGCGGTCAGGCGGCGACGCCACAAGTCGCTTCTTCAGGTGATTTCTCGAAGGCGCGGGCCCTTCACGAGCGGGTGGACGACCCACCGACGAGGCGCTCGATCTCGTCCACATCCAGCGGTTTGACGAGGTGATGATCGAAGCCGGCGGCGAGACAGCGGGCGCGATCCTCGTCGCGGCCGTAACCGGTCGTCGCGATGATCATCAGCTGCGCAAGATCG
Organism: Acidobacteriota bacterium; assembly: GCA_046734675.1. Taxonomy (GTDB): domain Bacteria; phylum Acidobacteriota; class Vicinamibacteria; order Vicinamibacterales; family 2-12-FULL-66-21; genus QHWT01. The sequence continues at coordinate 9,939 of JBKPRU010000176.1, read as the reverse complement.
GGCGACGCGCGGAACTGACGCACGACCTCGTAGCCGTCCATGCCCGGCAGGCCGACGTCGAGCAGCACGATCTCAGGATGGAACTCGCGCGCGGCTGCGGCGGCCAGGTGGCCGCTGTGCACAATCCGGACGACGTGTCCGCTCATCTCGAGCAGCAGCCCGAGCGCCTCCGCGGCGTCTTCATTGTCATCGACGACGAGGTATCGCCGTGAAGATGTCTGCTGGTCCACGCCATCTGCCTCCGAAACATCCGCTGCCGCCGTGTCCATCAGGGGAAGCTGCACCACGAATTCGCTGCCGAGCCCCGGCCCCGCGCTGTACGCGGTCACGCTGCCGCCGTGAATCCTCGTCAGGCGATCCACGAGCGTCAACCCGATGCCCAGACCGCCTTCGGCGCGGTCGAGCGCGGTGTCCGCCTGCACGAACAGGTCGAAGACGCGCGGCAGCATGTCGGCGCTGATGCCAATCCCGTCGTCCCGGACCACGATGCGGGCGGCGCCACTACGCTGCTCGAGCGCCACCTCGATGTGCCCTCCGGGCTCCGTGTACTTCGCCGCGTTGTTGAGCAGATTTTCCAGCACCTGCGCCAGGCGCACCGAGTCGCCGTCGACCCGCACCGGGCGGGTCGGCAGCGTGAGCGCGACGTGGCGATTCCGCGCTTCCACCGCCGGGCGCAGGGCATCGACGACGTGCGTGACGACCGCCACGAGATCGATCGGCGTGCGCTGCAGCGAGATCTTGCCCTGGGTCACGCGCGAGACGTCGAGGAGATCGTCGACGATGCGCGTCATGCGGCGCACCTGGCGCGACATGACTTCGAGCGGACGCGCCGCGTCGCGCCCGGCGGTCCGTTCGAGCGCGGCAATCGAATACATGATCGGCGCAAGCGGGTTGCGCAGTTCGTGCGCGAGCATCCCGAGGAACTCGTCCTTCTGCCGATCCGCGGCGACGAGCGCGTCTTCCTTCTGACGCCGTTCCGTGATGTCGACGCACGCGCCCGTCATGTACGACGGCGTGCCGTCGTCACCGAGGTAGGTGCGGGCCTGGTCGGAGACCCAGCGTTCGGTGCCGTCGGGCCACAGCACGCGGAACTCTTCGTGGAAGTGCCCGCCGTCGCTCGCGCACCGTTCGCAGGCGGCGGTGACGCGGGCGCGATCCGCGGGATGCACCAGCTCGATGAACTCCGGCAGCGACCGCACGGTCGCGTGCGGCTCCAGACCGAAGAGGCGATCGAGATTCGCATCCCAGTCGAGAACGCCTTTGCGGATGTCCCACCGAAACGTGCCGGTGCCGGACGCGTCGAGCGCCGCGCGCAGGCGCTCGGCAGTCTCCTCGGCGCGCTGCATCGCGGCGCGGATCAGATTCTCGACGCGGCGCCGCTCGGTCAAGTCGCGACTGATCGTCGCGAATCCGATCACCTCGTCGTCGGAGCCGCGCATCGGTACGACCGAGTAGTGCATCCAGACGGGTGCGCCGGTCCGGAAGTGGCGGAACCGCACCTCTACCGCCGCAAACCCGTCGCGCTCGACGAGCGGGATGAACTCGTCGCGGAGCATCGGGACGTCCTCGGGAAAGAAGAAGTCCATGATCGTGACGCGGCGGACTTCTTCGAGGGTCGTCCCGAGCATCGTCAGGCCGAACCGGTTCAAGTAGACGGGATGGAGATCGAGATCGCACCAGCCGATGAAGTCGTTGGCATTCTCGACGAGGGTGGCGAGGTTGCGCACGTCGTTGGCGGCGCGGCGCTCGTGCGTGATCATGCGGAGCACGGCGTTCCAGCCGATTACCGATCCCTGATCGTCCCGCTCGGGCACGTAGACTCCCCGAACGTGCTGCCTGCCGAGCTCGACAAAGGGGACGCTGATCTCGAATTCGGCCTCCTCGCCGCCGAGCACACGCTGGATATGCGGCTCGAGCGCTTCGGCGACGGCGGGTCCGAGCACGTCATCGATTGACCGGCCGACCAGCTGCTCGGGGGTCGACCCGATTCGGTCGGCATACAACCGGTTCGCGAACGTAAACCGCCGCTCGCGGTCGTAGCTCGCGACCATCAGCGGCAGCGTGTTGACGATGCGGAGTAAGCGAGCGAGCGACTCGTCGGTCGTCACCGGGGGAGGCAGGGGCATCTGGAGTCACTGTACACCACGGACCCTATAATCGGCGGGTGCCACGGATCCTTCGGCGCGTGCTTGCAGGGGTCGCGATTCTTGTCGCGGCCATTTATGCCGTCACGATCCTGTGGCTGATGTCGCAGGAGACCACGATCGTCTTCGCGCCGCCCGGCGAGCTTGGCGCGAGGCGGCCCGCTGCCCCGCTCGAGCAGGTCGAACTGCCGCGCGACGACCGGGCCCGCCAGTTCGCGTGGGTGATGCGCACGGCGGCGGACTCCGCCACGCACCCCTGGATCCTTTACCTGCACGGCAACAGCAGCACGATCGCGAACCGCCTGAACATCGTCCACTACGAGCACCTGCGCGCCATCGGCCTGAACGTGTTCGCACCCGAATACCGCGGATTCGGCGGACTCGATGGCCGGCCGACGGAGCAGAACCTGAAGGTGGACGGGCGGGTCGCCTACGACTACTTGCGCTCGGCGCTGCACGTCCCGCCGGAACGCATCGTCATTTACGGCTGGTCGCTTGGCTCGGCGGTCGCGGTCGACCTGGCGTCGCGGGTCGACGAATCGTCGCTGATTCTGGAAGGCGCGCCCGCTTCGCTCGTCGCGGTCGGGCAGCGGCGCTACCCGCTTCTCCCGATTCGCCTCGTCATGCGCAACCCGTTCGAATCGATCGCGCGCATCAAGCGAGTGGAATCACCGCTGCTCATGCTGCACAGCCCCGACGACGAGATCATTCCGTTCGACGAGGGGCAGCGCTTGTACGACGCTGCGCTCCCGCCGAAGCAGTTCATCGAGGTCACGGGCGGGCATATCTACGCCGCGGAACGCGACCCGCGGTTCTTCGGCTACGTGCGTGAGTTTCTATCGACCCAACACATCCTGCCATAAACGCCACTGCCGATCGGGCTGCGACACCAGTGATCAACGCGACACGGGGAGCTCGGGGACTACGTGTCTGATCTGCGATCTCCGCGCGTGTACGTGAGTACGCAGACGTCGCAACACAGAAGAGTGCAGCTATTATCGGGAGATGGATCGCCGCCTGCGCGACGACGTGCGGATGCTCGGGGAATTGCTGGGCGAGACGCTGAAGCTGTGCGGTGGTGCACCGCTCTTCCAAACCGTCGAGCGGGTGCGCGCGCTGGCGAAGCGTGACGCGGACGCGCTGCCGCACGTCTTGCGCGAGCTGCCCGTCCAGGACGCCGTGCCGGTCGCGCGCGCCTTCTCACATTTCCTGGCGCTCGCCAACATCGCGGAGCAGCACCAGCGGGTGCGCCGGCGCCGCGAGTATCAGCGCGAAGGCTCGCGTCCGCAGCCCGGGTCGTTCGACGAAGCGTTTCCCCGCCTGCTCACCGGCGCGACGCGTGAGGCGCTCGCGAATGCCGTGCGGGATCTCCGCATCGAGCTGGTGCTCACCGCGCACCCGACCGACATCACGCGCCGCACGATCGTCCACAAGCACCTGCGCATCGCCGAAGCACTTGCCATGCAGGATCGCCCCGACCTCACCGTCGCCGAACGCGAGGGCGCGACGGACACGCTGCGCCGCGAGATCGGCGCGCTCTGGGGCACCGGCGACGTGCGGCCGCGGCGGCCGACGCCGCACGAGGAGATCGCGAGCGGCCTGCTCATCTTCGAGCAGACGGTGTGGAACGCGCTGCCAGCGTTTCTGCGGACGCTGAATCGCGCACTGGAACGTGCGACCGGATGTCCGCTGCCCTGCGAGGCCGCACCCGTGACCTTCGGCTCGTGGATTGGCGGCGACCGGGACGGCAACCCGCTCATAACGGCCGCGGTGACGCGCGACGCGGTGACCCGCGCGCGCGACGTCGCGGTGCGGCTGTATCGGCGCGAGATCGACGCGCTCAGGCTCGAGCTGTCGATGACCGATGCGACCGCCGAGCTGCGTGAGCGTGCCGGCGGCGCCCGTGAGCCGTATCGCGCCCTGATGCGCCAGTTGCGAGACGCGCTGCCGCGCTCCGGCGATCCGTTGCCGTCGCGCGGTCGCTCCGAGCGATTCTCCGCGACGATCCTCGAGGTGCTGCGCCTGTGCCGTCGGTCGCTTATGGAGACGCGCCAGGGCTGGATCGCCGACGGCCGCCTCCTCGATCTCCAGCGACGCGCGGCCGCGTTCGGCGACACGCTCGTGCGCCTCGACGTGCGGCAGCACGCGAAGCGGCACGCCGCGGCCATGACTGCCATCACGCGCGCGCTCGGCGAGGGAGACTACGACACGTGGGATGAAGCGCGCCGCCAGGCATTCCTGCAGCGGGTGCTTCGCGATCGCGTGGCCATTCCCGCGGACGTCGTCAATACGCCCGACGAGGAGATCCGCGACGTGTTCGACACGCTGCGAACGATTGCGGAGCTCCCTGCCGAGACGCTGGGCGCCTACGTGATCTCGATGACCGAGAATCCGTCCGATGTGCTCGCCGTCGAGTACCTGCAGCGCGCGTTCGGGGCGTCGCTGCGCGTCGTCCCGCTCTTCGAAGAAGTCGACACGCTGCATCGCGCGGGCGACATCATGCGCGCGCTGTACGCCATTCCGGAATACCAGGCGGCGGGCGAATCGCGCCGGCAGCACGAAGTGATGATCGGCTACTCGGATTCCGCGAAGGACGGCGGTCGGTTGGCGGCGAACTGGGAACTGTACAAGGCGCAGGAAGCCGTCGTGGCGGCATCCGCCGAGGCCGGCATCGAGCTGACGCTCTTCCACGGCCGCGGCGGGAGCATCGGGCGCGGCGGCGGCCCCACGTACCTGGCGCTGCAGTCGCAACCTCCTTCGTCCATCCAGGGACGGCTGCGCGTGACCGTGCAGGGCGAGATGATCCAGGCGCAGTTCGGGTTGCCCGACATCGCGCAGCGGACGCTGGAGGTCTACACCACCGCGACGCTCGACGCGTCGCTGATGACGCCGCCGCCGGTGCCGCGCGAGTGGCGTGACGCCATGGATCGCCTCGCCCATCGCGCGCACGAGGTGTATCGCGAAGTCGTCTACAACGATCCGCGCTTCGTCGAGTACTTCCGGACCGGAACGCCCGAGCGCGAGTTGGGCGCGGTGCCGATCGGCAGCCGGCCGCCGCGGCGTTCGCAGGGAAAGGCGTCCGATCAAGGGGTCGAGTCGCTGCGCGCCATCCCGTGGGTGTTCGCGTGGACCCAGACGCGCCTGCTGCTGCCGTCATGGCTGGGCACCGGCGCCGCGCTGGGCGATGCCATCGATCGCGGCGAGCTCGATCTCCTGCGGAGCATGTATCGCGGGTGGCCGTTTTTCGGATCGACGATCAAGCTGATCGAGATGGCGGTGGCGCAGGCCGAGCCGCGCATCGCCGCCGAGTACGATCGCGAGCTGGTGCCGGGCGAGCTGCGCCCGTTTGGCGATGATTTGCGCGCGCGCCTCGATCGCGCGGCGGCGTCGCTGCTGCAGGTGATCGACGCGCCGCGGCTGCTCGAATGGAACGAGGTCCTGCGGCGGCTGATCGAGCTTCGAAACCCATACGTCGATCCAATCAACCTGGTGCAGATCGAGGTGCTGCGGCGGCTGCGCGCCGCCGGCGACGCCGCGGATCAGGAGCTCTGGCGAGCGTTCATGGTGACGGTGAACGGCATCGCCGCCGGGATGCGGAACGTCGGCTGATGGCGCTGGAGATTGCTCCCGGCGTCGCGATCGAGGACGCGGAGCTCGACGAGCGGTTCGTCCGCGCGTCGGGGCCGGGCGGTCAGAACGTGAACAAGGTGGCGACGGCGGTGGAGCTGCGCTTCGACGCGGCGCGCTCGCCGGCGATCGCGCCCGAGGTGCTGATCCGCCTGCGCGCGCTCGCCGGCAGCCGCATGAACGACGAAGGGATCCTGCTGATTGACGCGCGGTCGTTCCGCACCCAGACGCAGAACCGCGAAGATGCGCGGGTCCGGCTGAAGGCGCTCGTTCGGCGCGCGCTCGTCGCGCCGAGGAAACGCCGCCGGACGAAGCCGACGGCGGCGTCGAAGGAGCGGCGCCTCACAGCGAAGCGCCGCCGATCGGAAACGAAGCAGCGGCGCCGTTCGGGCGCCGAGGAATAATCATCGCGGCGGAATGACGGTAGGGCGCCTCTTTAGAGGCGCCCTCGCGCAGGCGCACCTAAAGGGGCGCCCTACCGCACCTTTTAGTGGCTCAGGGGTGCATCACCACCTTGAGGCAGTCGTCCTCCTTGTGCAGGAACTTGTGATACCCCTCCGGCGCGTCGTCCAGGTTCATCTCGTGCGTGATGATGAAGCTGGGATCGATCTCGCCGTTCTCGATGCGCTGCAGTAACGGGCGCATGTAGCGGTGCACGTGGCACTGGCCGCTCTTGATGGTCAGCGACCGGTTCACGACCGCGCCGATCGGGAACTTGTCCATGAACCCGCCGTAGACGCCGGCGATTGAGACCGTGCCGCCGTTCCGCACGCACATGATCGCCTCGCGCACGACCACCGGCCGCTCCGTCTCCATCATCAGGTTCGTCTTGATCTTGTCGTAGAGGTGCCACGCGTTGGCGGCGTGCGCCTCCATGCCGACCGCGTCGATGCAGGCATCGGCGCCGCGGCCGCCGGTCATCTCCTTGATCGCTTCGAAGACGTTCGTCTCTTCGTAGTTGATCGTCTCGGCGCCCGCGCGATCGTGCGCGATCCGCATCCGGTAGTCGAAACGATCGATGGCGATGACGCGCTCGGCGCCCAGCATGTACGCGCTCTTGATCGCGAACTGCCCGACCGGGCCGCAGCCCCAGACGGCGACCACGTCGCCGGGGCGGATGTTGGCCATGTCCGCCGCCATGTAGCCGGTCGGAAAGATGTCCGAGAGGAACAGCACCTGCTGATCGGTCAGGTGCTCCGGCACTTTCAGCGGACCGACGTCGGCAAACGGGACGCGTGCGTACTCCGCCTGGCCGCCGGCGTAGCCGCCGAGCATGTGCGAGTACCCGAAGATGCCGCACGGCGAGTAGCCCCACATCTGCTCGGCCATCCACGCGTTCGGGTTCGAGTTCTCGCAGAGCGAATAGAGCTCGCTCTGGCACATGTTGCAGCGGCCGCATGCAATCGGGAACGGCACGACCACCCGATCGCCGACACGCAGGTTGCGGACCTCTTTGCCGGTCTCGACCACCTCACCCATGAACTCGTGGCCGATCACGTCCCCTTTCTGCATCGACGGAATGAACCCGTCGAGCAGGTGCAGATCGGATCCGCAGATCGCGGTGCTCGTGATCTTCACGATCGCGTCGTGCGGGTTGACGATCTTCGGTTCGGGAACGTTGCGGACTTCGACGCGCCCGGTGCCCATCCAGCAGGTCGCTCTCATCGCCGCCCTCCCGCCGTCCGCGCCGGCGCATAGCCGGTCGGCGCCGCCGGCTGCATGATGCTCGAGCTGCCCGAGCTCGTCGAGATCTCACCCGTCTCCATCAGCTGCTTCAATCGCCGCAGATCCTCCTGAATCATCTGTTCCGGCGCTTCGCCAATCAGCTTCAGGAGCATGCTGGCGGCGCGTCCGCCGGGCGGCGCGTATTCGATCAGCACGCGCAGCTCGGTGCCGCGATTACCCGGCGCACGCTCGAACCGTACCGTGCCGCGGTTCTCGATCTGCGATCCGGGCAGCGACCGCCACGAGATGCTGCGGTTCGCCGAGTCTTCAATCATCTCGGCTTCCCACGACACCTTGAAGCCGCCGGGACCGCGCGCCGTCCACCGCGAACGCGCATTGCCGAGAATCTCGACCGACTCGAGGTGGGTCATGAACCGCGGCAGGTTGTCGAGCTGCCTCCAGAACTGGTAGACCTCTTCGCGCGATCGGTTGATCGTGAACGTCTTCGATACGCGCACCGTGTCGTCTTTGCGACGCGTCGTGGTCCGCGCCGGCGCCGATCCGAGCTGCCGCGCCGCGACGATGTCCGCGACCATCACGCCCGCGACCGACGCGAGCCCGAACGCCACCTTGCCGCGGTTCGCGTCGTTTCTCTGCAGGGCCGCCGCGAGCGACGAGAGGTCGACGACGTCGCCGGCGACCCGCGTCCACAGCCACTTGGCGTCCGGCTGCGTGAGAATGGCCAGCCCGTTCGCGATCTCACGCGCGCCGTAGCCGCGGATCACCGCACGCGTGCGCTCTCCATCGTCGATACCGACGAGTTGCGCGACCGATTGCGGCGATGCCATTTCGGCCAGGCCGAGGCCGATACTGAACCAGCCGAGCCCTTTCGCGAGCCCGTCTCCACGTGCGTAGGTCTGTGCCATGTGCGCTCCTGATGAGTCCTTTGAATGCTGTTATTCAAAGGCCTCTGGGTGCAATGGCAGTTCCACCAATGCAGTGCTCGGCTGAGCGCGTCGATGTTCGAAGGAATTGTGCGGCAGTCTTCGGATGGCCGGGTCTACAGACCCGGCCTACGTGGGACAGCGGTTCGCAACGGCGTGACGCCACGTAGCGACTGCGCGTCGCAACGACGTGACTCCCACATAAGGCGGGTCTTCAGACCCGCCTGTGGGTGAGGCGCGCGATGGGGCGCACCTTCAGGTGCGCCTCCACAATTGCGCCTCTCCAGCCTTCGCCAAACGATAATCAGCCGCAGTAACCCTGGCAGGGCGGAGGCTCGGGCGTCTCGTTCCCGTTGAAGCTCCCCACCATGCTCGGATGCATCTCGCAGTGATAGCTCTTGGCCACGCCGATCGAGATGGGCTGACTCGTGGCGCCCGGCGCGATGTCAGTCGTCTGCTGCGTCCGATCGTCCGTGATGATGTGGTGCGTCACGACGTCGTTGTTCTTGTAGACGACGAGCTGTCCGGCGCTGACCGTGGCCGGGTTCGGATCGAACGAGAGCTTGCCGTTGACGCCCTTGATCGTGATGGTCACGATGTTGGTCGTCCCGCCGCCGCCACCCGGCGACGGGCTGGTTGGCGTCCCGCCGCCGCCGCCCCCGCCGCAGTTGACCGCCGCCAGCGCGCCCGCAAACACGAGCGCGAGCACTCCCCTTCTCTTCATTGTTGCGTCCTCCCCAGAGTCAGAACCGGCGGAGGGACGCCAAGGCAAAGCGAGTGCCGCGCGGATCGGGCCAATTTGCACCGATTTCGCGCGGGTCAGCCGGCGCGCGTTACGGAGGAAGTAAGCCGTTTACGTCCGCCGCCCGGGTCGTCCGGCTACGTCCCGAAGTTCCAGATCGGCCCCGTCTTCGTCTGGTTCGCCATGGTCTTGCTGACGATCTTCCAGTAATAGGTCCGCCCCGGCTGGAGCGTCGGCAGCGTATAGGAGGCGGTCGTCTGCGGCGTGACCGGAACGTCGCGCACGAGGAGCGGCGGCGTCGGCGACGTGCCGAAGTAGATGTCGGCCTTGTGCGACCACTTGCCCGTCATCCACCGGAGACTCACCGTCGTCGACTGCCGCGTCGCGCTGGCCGGGCCCACGTAGGTCGGTGTGCCGGGCGGCAAGGGCGTGAACGGCACGTTCTCGACGTAGCCGGCCGAGTTGTTCCACTTTCGCAGGAACTGCTGCTTGAAATAGCTGAACGCGGTCGGATCGACGAGGAACTGGTTGTGTTCCTCCTGAGACGTCGACGAGGCGCTCGTCCAGTTGGACGATCCGAAGATCGACATCCCTTGTGAGTAGAGCAGCACGAGCTTGCCGTGGTTCAACCCGGCGTGGTGCCGCTGCTTGATCTGGACGCCGGCCATGTACATCCGATCGACATTCCACGAATGCCAGATGTAGTTCGCATCCCGATAGGAGGTCGGCTCGGTGATGAGCCGGACGGGGATGCCGCGGTTCACGGCCGCGATCATCGCGTCGGCATGGCGGCGATCGGTGATGCGATACATGATCA
>JBKPRU010000175.1:0-15025 GCA_046734675.1 Acidobacteriota bacterium | reverse complement strand
AGCGCGCTACCGACCTGCACGGTGCTACTCACGGCTGGTCAGCGCCGCCCAGGCGAGTGACGCAGTGATCGCGAGGAGGGCGGCAAGGACGACGAAACGTCCGAGCAGGAGCCAGGTCATCGGCGGAGGATCTCGAAATCGAGGTAGATAGTGTCGGCCAGTCCAATCCGTGCGCCGCTGGCCAGCGGCGATTCGACGCCCGTTTCCTTCTTGGTCCCCTCAACCACCTCGTAGCCTCGCGGCAGCCGCGCGCCGTTCACCGTCGTCCCCAGCGTGCTCAGGTCGACGATGAAGAAGGCGCCGCGCCCCGGATCGCGGCGGATCCGCGCGTGCTCGCGCGAGACGTCGACCGAGGCTTCGATGCGCACGTCCGCTCGATACGCGATCCCGCCACGGCCGATCGTCACCGAGTCGCGCACGATATCAAAAGTGTGCGCGCCGCCGTTGTCGGTATACGTCAGCCGCGCGAACGCGCGGTCTGCCGCCGGTTGCGTTCGTGTGACGGTCTCTTCCCGCTTCGTCGTTCGATCGCCACTGTGGACGGTCGTGATCCGCCGCGTCCGCTGGCCCGCGCCGGGCTCGTCGGCCGGCGACGGCAGCACGAGCTCGGAGTGAATGAGGATGTCGCCCGGCGCGAGTTCGCCATCGTGATCAGGCAGGAACTCGATCTGCCATTCGCGCGCGGCGTTCTCGACCGGCGGCGCCTCGCCGACGATTCGATCCAGATATCGGCGGTACGCGGGACGACTATTGAGTTTCTCCAACGCTTCGCCAAGCGCGCGCACCGTCTGCTCTTGCAGGACCGGGATGATGCCTTCGACGCGCGCATATTCGTCGGCGTGGAGGTAGACGATGTAGCGGCTGGGCGCGAGCGTCGAGTATTTGAGCGGCTCGAGATTCGCGCGCATGCTGGCGATGACGGCGTCGATGAGATCGCGCGCAGGACGATGCGCGCCGGACGAGGTCCGTGGGTCCGATTGAGAGGCCATGGCCCATGGAGTATTTACGAAGGCGCGGCCGACAAGTTCGTGAGCGGCCGCGCCGCGGCGCGACATTGTTGGCGCTTCAGTGGCCCAGTTGGTATGATTGGGGTTCGACCAACTGCCAATTGCCCGTGCCGAGGTAGCTCAGTTGGTAGAGCACAGCACTGAAAATGCTGGTGTCACTGGTTCGATTCCAGTCCTCGGCACCAACCTTCGCTCTCGCTTGTCAACCGCGAGAGCTGCGGCTGGCAAGCCGCGCGAAGGTTACCACCCCCACGCGCTGCGGCTCGACTCGCTCCGCTCGCTCGCCGCGGCCGCAGGCGCTCAACCGACAACCGGCGACGGTCACCCGCTCCAAAAATATCCCCGTCCTTGGCTCCAATTCACCGCGTACGTCAGTCGCCCGTCGCGGCCGCGATACACCCGCAGGCCCGTCGCCCCGATTTGCGCTGGATCAAGCGGCGAGCGGAGGACGCGCGGCCACCATTCGAGCCGGCCCGGCGGGGTGCATTCGGGCGGAGCGCCCTTGATCTCGTCGCCGAGGAGCGCGCGCACGGCCTCGGCGTCCCCGTGTGGAAAGTTGAACAAGCCCCAACGCTGATCGGTGCCGCGATGGGCCTCTCGCAGCTCCGACGCGGACGCCGGCAAGCCCTCGGGAATCCATCCCTGATCGATCGCGCCGGCGGCGCGCGCTTCGGCGAGCGTCGCATAGACCCCCGTGCGCGTTTCAATGCCGGTACATGACGCTGCCGCCGCGATGACGACCGTGAAGGCGCCGACGCACGGGTGTGCGCGCCCGCTCACTCGCACCGCTCCCACGTGAGTTGATGCCGGACGACGCCTCCACCCTTTTCGACCTCGGCCTGCAGCACGAGCCGATCGCCCTCGAAGCGTATCGCACGGAGTTGATTGCCGCCCACCCACGCGGGGTTCAGCGATCCCTGGACGCGATGGACGATGGAGCAGCCGTCAGGTGCGACTTCGTAGGTGCCGAAGTAGGCGATGTATCCAAGATAGGCGGCGCGCACCTGTTGCGCGCTGCCCTCGCCGTAGGTGACCGGCGCGCGATCCGGCCGCATCACCTGGCCGGCCATGTTGCCGTGTGCGTCGTAGGTGAGACGGCCGACCGCGTCGCCGTAGGGACGGCCTCGTCGTCCTGCCTCGTCGAGCGTTTCATACGAGATGAGACGCCAGTTCCCGACGAGCCGCAAGGCGAGCGGACCGCTCATCGCCGCGCCACCGCGGACGGCTGGATCCAGTCCGCGTAGAGCTCGGGACGCCGGTCGCGGAGGAACAGGCGCCGCGCGTGCGATGCGCCAGTCGTCGTCAGATCGACGTCGGCGTAGAGGATGGCGTCGCGCCCCGCCGCCGCGCGCGCGATCACGCGTCCGTTCGGCGCGCAGACGAACGACTCGCCCGAGAACGTGAGGCACTCCTCCTGGCCGACGCGATTGCAGAGCGCCGTGTAGTAGCCGTTCTGGAATGCGGCAACCTGGAGCTCCGCTTCGTACAGGCCCTCGGGCCACTCGCCCACCGCGCCGGCCTGCGGCACGACCACGAGATCGGCGCCGCCAATCGCAAGCGCGCGCATGTACTCCGGATAGTGGCGGTCGTAACAGATCGCCACACCGATCCGTCCGTGCGCCGTCTCGTACACCGGCGCCCCGGTGTCGCCCGGCGTGTAATAGCCCTGCTCGTGAAAGCAGGCGTAATCCGTAATGTGGATCATCCGCGTCCGTCCGAGCAGCCGGCCGTCGGCATCAATTACAGGCGAGCAGTCGAACGTGCGGGCGCCATCCCGTTCGTAGACGTTCAGCACGATGACGACGCCGTGCTGCCGGGCTCGATCGCTGAAGGCGGCAGTCGTCGGGCCCGGAACCGTTTCCGCGAGCGACGCCGGGTCGCTGGTCGCGGGACGCTGCGGATGGAAGGGATCGAAGGCGAGCTCCGCGAACACGACGATCGACGCGCCGCGCGCGGCGGCCTCGTCGACCGCCGCCAGCCCGCGTCGCACGTTGTCAGGACGATTGGAAGTGGAGTGCTGCTGAACGAGCGCGATCTTCACGCGGAAGATCGTACTTCAATCGCGCTCGGTCGAAATGACGATCCAGTGAGCCGTCCGGCTGCCGTTGTTCTGGGTGTAGCGGACCTTGGCGCGGCGCCCCTTCTGCGCGCCGAGCTCGGCGGCGGGCAGCGTTCGCGATCCCAGGCGAACGACCGCGTCGGCGGCCAGCACGAACGTGACGCGCGCGTCTTTGGTGCGGAGCACCAGGCGCCGCGCCGTCTGCTCGAACGCATCGATGATGCCGATCAGCGACGATTCCGCCGGCAGTACGGCGGTGGCCGAGCGCGTCTCGCTGATCGGGCGGACGCCTGCCAGCGGATCCACGGAGGCAGGTGCCTGCCCGATCATGGTGGCGACGGCGAGGAACAAGGCACTGACGAACACTAGGGATCCTGAAAACCCGAAAACCTGGGAAGCTGCCGTCGCCGTGACTGCGCCCACCGACCTCGCAGTCGGGAGGAGTTGACCGGAAAGAACCAGCCGTGTCGCCGCTCGGCCGGCGGGCATCGAAGGTGAACACAATCGGGGTGCCAGTGCACCGCGCTGCCGGTAGAATGACCCTAGCTCCTTTGGCAACAACGACTTCGCTGCCCACCACTCCCGACCCTGCATCAGCCGGGGCCGCGCAGGCGCGCCCCAGCGTGGCGAAACTGCGGACCTTCTCGCTCCGCGCGCGGCTGGTGATCCTCATCACGCTGGCCGTCGCGCTCGTCATCGGCGTGCAGGCGATCCTCGAGATTCGCGTCTTCGAGGGAGCGGTCCAGCGAGACCTGCTCGACACCGCCCGCCTCAGCGCGCTCGCGGTGGCCGACGACTTCGAGCTGCGGCGCGAACCGGTCGATCTGCACGCAGTCGGCACGATGCTGCACGAGGTCGCCGTCAGCACGCCATCGATCCGCTCGATTTCTCTCGTGCGGTTCGACGAGGGCACGCCGCGCATTCTCGCCAGCACGTCGTCGGAGGAACGGCCCGAGGCGCTGACCGCCGCGGCGCAGGCGCTTGCGCAGCAGGAGGCGGTGATCGTCAACGGTCCCCGTGGGATGGCGATTGCGGCGGTGCCGGCGTCACGCGACGGGCGCGCCGTCGGCGCGTCGGTCGTGACGGTCTCGCTCGGCTCGGTCGCGCAGCTCAGGACGAAGGGCCGGCAGGTCACGCTCTGGTTTGCGCCGATCGCCGTGCTGCTGCTGACGCTCGTCATCGACTGGTTCGCACGCCACCTGATCCATCAACCGGTCGCGCGCATCCACGAGGCGATGCATCGCGCCGGCAGCGGCGACTTCTCGGCACGCGCGACGGTGGTGCGGTCGGATGAAATTGGCGAGGTGGCCTCAGGGTTGAATGACATGCTGGCGCGGCTGCAGCATTTCAACGAGGCGTTGCAGGAGCGGGTCGACGAGGCGACCGCGGAACTGCGCGTGCGAAACCGGGAACTCGTCGAAAGTTACCGCCGCGTGTTCGCGCTGCGCGAGGCGCTCGCGCGCGCGGAGCAGCTCGCGGCCGTCGGCCAGACTGCCGCGAGTGTGGCGCATCAGGTGGGAACGCCGCTGAACCTGATCTCCGGCTACGTTCAGATGATGCAGGAGGACGCCGCGATCGACGCACGCACCGCGCGGCGGCTCGCGATCGTCCAGGAGCAGATCGCGAAGGTGGCGTCGGTCGTCCGCACCATGCTCGATCACGCCAGCCGTCCCGACGCACGGCGGCCGACGGCGCTCGGCGCTCTGGTCGCGCGGGTCGGCGATGTGGCGCGGCCGAAGCTCGATACCTCGCACATCGCGCTGAGCGTCGAGGTCGCCCCCGACCTGCCGTCGGTCGACGGCAACGCCGAGGAGCTCGAGCTCGCGCTGATGAATCTCGTGAACAACAGCCTCGACGCGATGCCCGAGGGCGGGGCGCTGACCATCCGCGTCACGCACGAGGACGGTCGCGTCCGCATCGCGACCACCGACACGGGCGGCGGCATTCCCGCGGAGCTGCTACCGCGTGTCTTCGAACCATGGGTCACGACCAAGCCGGCCGGGCGCGGCACCGGCCTCGGTCTCAGCATCACGAAGGATGTCATCGCGCGCCACGGCGGAACAATCGACGCGGAAAGCGAACCGGGCCGCACCACGTTCACGATTGAATTGCCCGTGGCCGCGCAGCAGGACGCGTAAATGCCCAGGATCCTCATTGTCGACGACGATGGCGAGACATGCCGGTTCATGGCGGAGCTGCTCGAGCGGCCCGGCCGCGACATCCGCACCACCCAACGGGCGGATGAAGCACTGAACCTCGCGAGAGAGCCGTTCGATCTGCTGATCTCCGACATCAACCTCGATTCGCCGCAGAACGGCATGGACGTGTTGCGCGCGTTCAAGCGCGGCAACCCGGCCGCGCAGGTCGTGCTGATCAGCGGCTTCGGCACGCTGCAGACCGCGATCGAAGCCGTCCGCGCCGGCGCCTACGACTACATCAGCAAGCCGTTCAACATCTCCGAAGTGAAAGCGACCGTCGAGCGCGCGCTCGCCGACGCCGCGATGCCGACGCGCATCGAGCGGCCGCGGATCGACGTGGCGGCGCCGGGCCTGATTGGCCGCACGGGCGGTATGCTCGCCGTCTACAAGCAGATCGCGCATGCCGCGAACGCCACCGCCCCCGTGCTCATCGTCGGCGAGAGCGGCACCGGCAAAGAGCTCGTCGCGCGCGCGATTCACGCGAACGGCCCACGCGCGCCGCGCCCGTTCGTGCCGATCAACTGCGGGGCGCTGACCGAAACGGTGCTCGAGTCCGAGCTCTTCGGCCACGCGCGCGGATCGTTCACCGGCGCGGTCGCCGACACGAAAGGCATCTTCGAGCAGGCGCACGGCGGCACCGTGTTTCTCGACGAGATCGGGGAAACGTCGCCAGCGCTGCAGGTGAAGCTGCTGCGCGTGCTGCAGGAGAGCGAGGTGCGCCCGGTCGGTGCGAGCCGGATCGTCAAAGTGGACGTCCGCGTCGTCGCGGCAACCAACGTCGATCTCGAGCGTGAGGTCTCGCAGCAGCGCTTCCGACAGGATCTGTTCTACCGGCTCAGCGTGATCGTGATTCGCGTGCCGGCGCTGCGCGATCGCCGCGAAGACATTCCGCTGCTGATCGAGACCTTCCTGGCGAGCGCCTGCAGCCGCGCCGGACGGCGCGTCGAGCTCACCCCGGCGGCGGTTGCCGCGCTGACCGCGTACCGCTGGCCCGGCAACGTGCGGGAGCTCGAGAACACGATCGAGCGGCTCGTCGTCTTCAGCCGCGGATCGATCATCGACATCGCCGATCTGCCGTTCAAAGCAACCGGACCGGATCTTCACGAGCGCCTCTTCGCTGACCTGCCGTCGCTCGACGAAGTGGAGCGACGCTACCTGCTGCACGTCATCGAGCAGGTGGGCGGCAATCGGACGCGCGCCGCCGAGGTCCTCGGGATCGATCGGCGCACCCTGTACCGCATGGCCGAGCGCTTCGGGATCGATCTCAGCGAAGAGCGATCCGGATCGGTGACCTGATTACGCCGTTTCCCAGCGCCGCGCAAAGGTGCGCGCGAGCGTGAGGAAAATGGCGGTCAGCGTGACGAGCACCAGCAGCTGCGGCCAGAGCTGCCACACCGGCGCCTCGCGCCAGAACACCTTCAGGTATCCGTCCAGCGCCCACGCGTTGAACGTCACGAGTCCGGCCTTCTGCATTGTCTCGCTCATGAGGAAGCGCGGAAACATGCTGCCGCCGAGCGCCGACATGATCAGGATGATGATCGTCGACATCCCGGAGAGCTGCGCGCGCGTGCGCGCCAGCGTCGCGAGCACCAGCCCGAAACTGGCGGCGGCCGCCGCCGTGACGATCGTCATCACGAAGAAGCCGGGCAGGTGGTGAAACAGATCGAGCCCGAACACGAGCCATCCCCACAGAAACATCACGGTCAGCTGCGCGGTGCCCATCAGTGCAAGGAAGATCCACTTCCCCGTCAGCAGCCCCGTCATCCCGACGCGCGTCGAGAGCATGCGATCGAGCGTGCCGGAATCGACTTCGTCGAGCAGCGTTCCACTCGCGCCCGATACCGAGAACAGCAGGAACATGACGCCGACGCCGGCGGCATAGAACGAGATCAGGCTGTCAGTCCTGCGCTGCCGCATCACGTCCACCGTGTCGATCCCGATGCCGAGCATGCCGGTCGAGGCGTTCTTCGCCGTCGCCGCATCGGTCGCGCCCGGTTTCAGCCGCGGCAGCCACGCTGCCACCGCGGCTTTCTGCTGCGGCGTCATGCTGCCCGCGTGACGCTCGAATTGCGAGAGGCCGCCCTGCATCATGAGGTCGGGCGCGGAGGTCATCGCCACCTTCTGCAGCAGCCCGTAGACCATCTGCGGCGCGATCGGATCGGACACGTCGGCGAGCAGCTGAATGCGCGGCGCGGTACCGTCCGCGAACGTCATCGCCGCGTCGCCGAGGCCGCGCGGCAGCACGACCGCGACCGGGACGTCGCCGTCTCGCACGAGACGCTCCGCCGTGCTGCGGTCGAGCGATGCGCCACCATGCTCATCGTCTCCTGCGGCCGTCCGGACGCGAAGCGCCGTCTCCTTCTGCAGCCCGTCGACGATGCGGCGGCTCAACTCGCTGCCGTCTTGGTCGACGACGGCCATGCGGATGCGGGCGGTCCCGTTGTCGCGCTGGTTGCCGAACACGCTCGCAAAGATCGAGAAGAAGATGATCGGCAACAGGAACGTCAGCGCCTGCGCGACGCGATCGCGGCGCAGGTTCGTCCAGGCGATCCGCAGCAACGTCGCAATCATTCCCTCAGCTCCCTTCCGGTCAGGTGGATGAAGACGGACTGCAGGCTCGGCCCGCGCACGTCGATGTCCTCGACCTCGCGTCCCTGGGCGCCGACGGCGGCGAGCAGGGCCGGCAGCTCGCGGGCCACGTTCGCCACGCGCGCGCGCAGCAGCCGCGGATCGTCGGGAACGATGTCCGTCCCCGGCGGCGCGGCCGCGAACGGCAGGTTCCCGCGCAGCGTCACCACCCGATGCGTGCCGACCGTGTGGGCGACGAGCTCCGGCAGCGTGCCCGCGGCAATCACGCGCCCGTGATCGATGATCACGGTTCGCGTGCAGCGTGCCTCCGCTTCCTCGAGATGATGCGTGGTGAGCAGGAGCGACACGCCCGCATTCGTCAGCGCGGTCAGCATGTCGTAGATGCGTTCGCGGCTCTGCGGATCGACGCCCACGGTCGGCTCGTCGAGGAGCACGATGCGCGGCCGGTGCAGGACGCCGCACGCGATGTTCAGGCGCCGCTTCATTCCCCCGGAGAACCCCTTCACCGGTTCGTCCGCACGTTCAGCGAGCCCGGTCACCTCCAGAGCCCACGTGACCTGCGACGTCAGGTCGCGCGACGACAATCCCTGCAAGCGTCCAAAGGCGCTCAGGTTCTCGCGCGCGCTGAGCAGCGGGTAAATCGCCAGTTCCTGCGGGACGATGCCGAGTTCGGGCGGCGTCCGGCGGCCGGCGAGGAGCGTGCCGAACACGCGAATTTCCCCGGCGTCGAGCCGCACCCGTCCCGCGATCGCGCGGATCAGCGTCGTCTTGCCCGCGCCGTTTGGGCCGAGCAGCGCGAGCAACTCGCCCTCGCGGAGCGCCAGCGTCGCGCCGTCGAGCGCGACGACTTCCCCGAACCGCTTGCGCGCCCCGTCCACCGTTAAAACACTCATTCGTGCTCCCCGTTTGCTGAGACAATACGGCCGGCGCCGGTGACCGGACTGCCCGTTTCGGTGAACGGCGGCGGTGAGGCGGTGTATGAAGCCGGATTTCTCAGGCGACTGGACGTTGAACCTGCGCGCCTCGACGCTGGGCGCCGCCGTTGCGAACAGCGTGAGAAGCGGTACGCTGCGGATCGAGCACCACGAGCCGAAGATCGCCGTGCATCTGCGGATCGTGTTCGACGATCAACCGGTCGACGCGCGATTCGAGCGCGCAACCGACGGCTGCCCCATTGCAGGCCTCGACCACGGCCTGCCCTCTTCCTCGACCGCCGGCTGGGACGGCAACGCGCTCGTCTTCACCGACGAGAGCCACACGCCGGGCGGTGACATCATGATTTGCTTCCGCTACGAGTTGGAAGACGACGGACACTGGCTTCGCGCGACCGAACGGATCCGCGGCGGCGGCCGTGAGCAGGACAACGTGTGGGTCTTCGAGCGGAATGCGTAACCCGCGTCCGCGTTTCGCGACGACGCGAGCGGCATCGGCCGCAGTGGGCATGACGCTCATCCTGCCCGCCTGTGGCCGCCCGCACGATCGCTACATCGTCACGGCGCGGCCGCTGAACCTCGGCGTGGTCTCGCAGCCGCTGTGTATCGCCTTCGATCCAGCCGACGCGCAGGGCGTGTGGTGGTGGGAACCAGGGCGCTCCGGCTGCCCGACGCGATCGACGGGACCCGATGTCTTCCGCGCCGACCACGCGTCGGTTGTCACGAGAGGCGGCACGACGGACGTCAGCTTCCGTCTCGGGCTCCACGTCGTGCCGGATACGCGGCCGCCCTTTGCGGAGATCGCGCTGCGCGTCGATCGAGAGAGCATGCAGTCGGTCGCTTCCGGTGCACGCGTACCGATCGAGCGCCGCGCGACGCTGCAGATGCGCGAGGAGCTGCCGGGACCGCGCTGACTAGCGTTCCTGCTTCTCTTTGATGATCTTGTTGGCCGCCTTGGTGAGAACCTTGAAGCGGCGCTTCTGTTCGAGCTGGGCGCGCTGGTCCTGCTGCAGCGCCTGATACGCCTGCTCCTGCTGCAGCTTGCGGTAGCTCTCGAGGCGGCCGCGATCGAGGGCGCCGCTTTCGACGGCGGCCAGCACGGCGCATCCCGGTTCCTCCGCGTGGCGGCAATCACGGAACCGGCACGAATCGGCGAGCGCGTCGATGTCGCCGAACGCCCCGGCGAGCGATTCCCCGGTGTCCCACAACTGCAGCTCGCGCATGCCGGGCGTGTCGATCAGGATGCCGTCGCCGCCAAGCAGAATCAGCTGCCGGTTGGTGCTCGTGTGCCGGCCGCGGCTGTCGCTTTCACGTACTTCGCGCGTCCTCAGGCGCTCTTCACCGATCAGCGCATTCGCCAGCGACGATTTGCCGACGCCCGACGATCCCAGGAGCGCAGCGGTGCGGCCGCGGCCGAGATGCGCGCGCAGTACGTCGACCGACTCGCGACGCTTCGCCGAGACGGCAACGATTGGCGCACCTTGCGCCACCGGCGTCACGTCATCGACGAACGGCTGCACATCGTCGACGAGATCCACCTTGTTCAGGACGATCACGGGTGAAGCGCCGCTGTCCCACGCGGTGAGGACGTAGCGTTCGATGCGGCGTGGATTGAAGTCGTTGTCCAGGCCGGAGATGAGAAACACGACGTCGACGTTGGCGGCGACGACCTGTTCCTCGGTGGGATCACCGGCCGCGCGGCGCGAGAACCGCGAGACGCGCGGCAGGATCGCGCGAATGCGGGCATCGCTCCCCGCGGTCGGGGCATCGATTGCGACCCAGTCGCCGACCGTCGGAAAATCCGCCCGTCCGCTCGCGGCATGCCGCAGCCGTCCGGCCACGCGCGCGAGCTGCTCCCCGTCCGGAGTGAGCACACGATAGATGTGCGTGTGTTCGAGGCTGACGCGCGCCGGGCTCAATCCAGCCGCGCGGTGCGGCTCGAACGCGGCCTCGAACCGCGGCGACCAGCCCAGATCTTCGAGATCGACGGTCATGCTCGTCAGGCGCGGCGGGAGTCCCGGGCTACGAAAGTTTGCACCAGCAGCGCAGCACCTCCGCGACGCTCCAGGCCTGCGCGACGCAGCCGCGCGGCAGGAAGGGCGCTTCGGCATCGAAGATCTCGCTGATCGACCCGACGCAGGCTTCGTTCAGATGGTGCTCGAAGCCCTCGAGCAGGTGGCGCGCCGCCTGGCGATCTTCGCCATGGACCTTGTACCACGCGTCGATGAATGGACCGATCAGCCAGCCCCACACCGTTCCCTGATGATAGGCCGCATCGCGAGAGCGGAGGTCGCCGTAGTAGCGCGCCTTGTAGTCGGGGCTGTCGCGCGCGAGCGATCGCAGGCCGACCGGCGTCAGCAGCCGATCGCGGACGACGTCGAGCACCAGCGGCCATCGTGCCTTGTCGAGCACGGGGTGCGGCAGCGAGATCGCGAAGATCTGATTCGGACGGCACGACGAATCGTTGCCCTGCGGACCGTCGAGCACGTCGTACAGGTACTGGCCTTCTTCGTACCAGAACCGCGTGTTGAACGACTCGCGCGTCTGGCGCGCGTGCTCGGCGAGGTCGAGTCCTTCGCCGCCGCCGTACCGACGCGTCCAGGTGTCGAGCAGGCACAGCGCGTTATACCAGAGCGCGCTCAGTTCGACCGCCTTCCCGCGCCGCGGCGTCACGACCCAGTCGCCCACCTTCGCGTCCATCCACGTGAGCTGATAGCCTTCGGCCCCCTGCGTGAACAGTCCGTCCGCCGGATCGATGTGGATGCCGAACCGCGTGCCGCGGAGATGGTGCTTGACGATGTCGATGAAGACCGGCAGGAGCGACCGCAGCGTCTCGTCCTCGCGCGTGACCTGCGTGTAGCGCTCCATCGCATGGAAGAACCACATCGTCGCGTCCGCCGTGTGATACAGCCCTTCTTTGTCTCCCTCGGGGAACATGTTCGGGATCAGCCCGTCGCGGACGTACTGGCCGAACGTGCGCAGGATGTAGCCGGCCTCGCGGAACCGGTGCGTGGCGAGCGTCAGCCCTTCGAGGCTGATCATCGTGTCGCGGCCCCAGTCGGTGAACCAGTGATAGCCGGCGATGACGGTGCGCACTTCGTCGCCGGAGGCGCGCGCCCGCGCCGTTTCCTCGACGCGCCCGGCCGGTCGGATGATGAACTGATCGGCCGCCAGCACCAGCTCGCTGCCGAACGCGTCGTGTTCGTTGATGCCGGAAATGGCGAGGAGGCGCTCGCGGCGCTCCTGTTCCGCGTGCGCCGCCGACGCGGGCGAGAGCGCGTGGATCGTGGCCCACGGCTCGGTCGACGCGACGAGCGTCACCTCTTCACCGGCCTTGGCGTCGGCGCGGAAGTATCCCGGGCTCCACAGCGGACCGAATCCCTGGTAGCCGCGGCTCTTCTCCATGTGATACGGGATCTCGCTCATGCCCTTCTCATCGAGCGTCAGCGCCGCGCATTCCCCTTTCAGCATCAGGCGCAGCACCGGAAGGCCGTCGCCGGCCGAGATCTCGTAGCGGTTGCCCGTCGCCGACACCGTGTATTCCTTCGCGGGAGACTCGTTGACCGCCGCTTCGTGGGGACGGAAGTGCACTGACGGCCGCAACACGAAGCGCATCGTCCCCTCGCCGTTGACCACGCGGTAGGTGACGTGCGACGTGTTCTGGCCGTACGGCATCACGATCCGTTTCTCGATCGTGAAGTCGTCGACCCGATAGACCCAGACGGGCAGTCCCATCTCGAGGCGGAACTCCGCAAGATGCTGCTCGCGATCGCTGATATTCGGACCGGCAACTTCGTCTTCGTCGCCGAGCCAGATCACGCGGCGGTCCGGGAGCCGCACGCGCTCGAGCAGGTGGTTCAACATGACGAAGCGGCCGAGCGGCGCCGGCAGCGCAGCGATCAGCAGGCCGTGATAGCGGCGCGTCATCACGCCGGCGACGGTGCCCGAGGCATACCCGCCGAGCCCGTTGGTGACGAGCCATTCACGCCGCGGCGGCCGTTCACCCGCTTCCGCAGCTTCGTCCTCGCGATCCCGAGGACCCACGATTCTTCGGACCAATTCACGCATCTGACGCCTCTGACTCGTCGCCGCGCCGCTCGGGAATGAAGAGCAGCGCGCACCCGGCGGGGATCGTCCACGCCGCGTCCACATCGATCTCCGGCGTGCCCTGACCACCATATTGCGGCGCCTCGCTGCTCCACGCGAGACGCCACCGCATGCCGTACGGCGCCGCGATCAACGGTTCGCGCGCCGGTGTGAAATCGAGGTCGCAATCAAGGTTGAAGACCAGCAGCCGATCGCCGTCGGTCGCATCGAGATACCGCAGCAGGAATGCGCCGGGCCCGAGCACCGCGCCTTCGGGACGGCGCTGGCCCGCCTGCGCGAGCACCGGATCGCGTCGCCGAAGCGCGAGCAGATCGCAGTGGAGGGCGTAGGCGTCCGCGTGCCGCGCGCGTTCGCTGAAATCCAGCTTGCAGCGTTCGAACGTCGACGCCGACGTGGGGGGCGGCAGCGCGCGCTGCACCGATGCATCCTTCAGGCTCGGGAACTGCGACAGGAACTCCCGGCGGCCGTTGGTCACCGACGCGGAGAGCTCCCGGTTGTGGTCGGCGAAGTACAGGAACGGCCGCGACGACGAGAATTCCTGCCCCTGAAAAAGCATCGGCGTCGCCGGCCCGAGCAGCATCCAGGCCGTCATGGCGCGAAAGCGCGCGGGCGAGGCGAGCTGATGCAGCCGGCGCCCGAAGGCCGAGTTCGCAACCTGATCGTGATTCTCCAGGTATGTGACGAACGCATGCGGCTGCAGGTCGAGGCCTGGAGTGCCGCGGCGTTTCTGCTGCCACGAGTAGTACTGCCCTTGATAGAGGTAGCCGAATCGCGCGCAGGAAACCAACTCCTGCGCGCTGCCCTGGTAGTCGCGGTAGTACGCCTCGCGACGGCCCGTCAGCGCCACGACCGCGGTATGGTGCGCATCGTCGTTCCAGAGTGCGTCAGCGCCGTACCCGCCGTCGGATGCGGCGCGGACGATACGGGTCTCCTGCGGTTCGTTCTCGGCAACGATGAGGATCGACCGCGAGCCGGCCGCCGCGCGCGCCCGCGCCACCATCGTCGCGATCACGTGCTCCGCGGACGCGTCCTTGATGTCTTGCGTCGCGTCGAGGCGGAGGCCGTCGAAGTGGAACTCGGTGATCCAGTATGCGGCGTTCTGCACGAAGAACTCGCGCGCCGCCGGCGGCCCCTCGAAGTTGATGGGGCGCCCCCAGTCGTTCTTGTACTTGTCCGTGAAATAGTCGGGCGAGAACTCTTCGAGATAGTTGCCGTCAGGTCCGAGATGGTTGTAGACGACGTCGAGGACCACGCCGATGCCGAGCGCGTGCGCGCGATCGATGAAGCGGCGCAGGTCATCGGGTGTGCCGTAAAGACGCGTCGGCGCATAAAGGTCGACGCCGTCATAACCCCAGCCGAACCGCCCCGAGAAGTCCGCGATCGGCATCATCTCGATCGTGGTGATGCCGATCCGCGCAAGCTCCTCGAGCTCACTCGCCGCGGCGGCCCACGTGCCCTCGGGCGTGAAGGTGCCGACGTGCATTTCGTAAACGACCTGGCCATCGGGCCGCAGGCCGCGCCAGGCACCGTCGGTCCACGCGAAGGAGGGGTCCACGTACTCCGATGGTTCGTGAGGGCCGCCGGGCTGATATCGCGACACGGGGTCGGGCCGGAGGCGATCGCCGTCGAGGCGGAAGGCGTAGCGGCCGCCGGCGCGCGCCTCGGGATCGACGACGTTGAAATGGCCGTCGGGCTCGCGGGTCATGGCGAGCGTCTGGTGCGCTCTTCCGTCCGCGCCAAACGTGACGAGATCGATGGTGCGGCACGCGGGCGCCCAGACCCGCACGTCCGCGCCGCCGCCGGCGCGCAGTTCCGCGCCCACGCTGAAGCGGCGCCCGGACGCGGGCGCCGCCGTCGAGGAACGGTCAGCGCTGGGCACGCCGGCGCTCGCGGCCGGTCAGACGCGCGACTTCTGCGGTGAGGACCGCTGGTTCGACCGGTTTCGGAAGATCGCAGCGGACATCCGAGAGCAGCCGCCGCATCTGCTGGTCCGTGCGGGCAAAGGTCGTCAACGCGAGCGCCGGAATGCGGCCGCCACGATCGGATTCGAGCGTCTGCACTTTGGCGACGACCGAGTACGAATCTCGATCCGGCGACACAGCGTCGCTGATCAGCACGTCAGGGCGCCAGGCC
>JBKPRU010000174.1:0-19026 GCA_046734675.1 Acidobacteriota bacterium | reverse complement strand
CGTGTCATGACGCCGAAGAGCCGGCTCCGGACCGGAGCACTCACCGACCTGGCTGCTTCGCTGTAACGTGGCGCTCCAGGCAACCATCTACAACTTCGACATCGAGCTGGCTGACAGCGACCGCGGCGTGTACGAATCACTTGCGCTGCGATTGGCTCGGCATCCGTCGGAATCCGACGATCACCTCATCGCGCGGCTGCTCGCCTATCTGCTCGAGTTCGTGGACGGTCTCGCGTTCTCGCGTGGAATATCAGACCCCGACGAGCCCGCGATGGCCGTTCGCGATCTGACAGGGGCCATCGATATCTGGATCGATGTTGGGACGCCGGATGCCGCCCGGCTGCACAAGGCATCCAAAGCCGCTACGCGCGTGGTCGTCTACACCCACAAGGACCCGCGGCAATTCCTCAACCGGCTCGCCGGCGAAAAGATTCATCGAGCGGACAAGCTGGAGCTGTATGCGATCGATCGCGCGCTCGTCGGTGCCCTCGTCGCACGCCTCGACCGTCGTCTCGCGCTCAGTGTCTCGATTGCCGACCGCGAGCTGTACGTCGCGATCGGGACCGAAAATCTCCACGGCGCGGTGGTGCCGCTGCATCTCGACGTGTGACATGGAACCAGTGAAGAACGAGACAATCGAGAGGGTGGGTAAGAATTGAACGAGCCGCGCCTCGATCAGAGTTGTACCCGGTCGGCCGACGGTCCCCGGTTCGCGAGCGCCCTCACCACGTCCGCGCGGTGCGTGCGGCTGACCTTCAGCACAGTGCCATCCTCCAGCGTGAGCCGCTGGTCGCCCGACGCGAGCGGTTCGATCTCACGGATGCACGCGACGTTCGCGATCGCCGAGCGGTGCACGCGCACGAAGCCGCCGTGGTCCAGCGCATCGGCCAGGGCGCGGAGTGAATCACGGACCAGCACGGTGCGTCCGCGCAGGTGGATGCGCGCGCAGTAATCCTCCGCCTCGATCCAGATGATGTCACCGTACGGAATCACGACCGTCCGGCCGCCGTCGCGGATCACCAGGTGCCGTCCCTCGGATGCTCTGGCCGACACGAGATCCGAGAGCCGGCTCGCCATGGCCGCGAACGTGCGCTCGCGCAGCCTCGCGCGAGTCCGCGCGACAACGTCCGCGAACCGCTCGTCGGAGAATGGCTTCAGGAGGTAATCGAGCGCACGCTCCTCGAACGCGCGCAGCGCGTACTGATCGAATGCGGTGACGAAAATGATCGCCGGCACCGCGTCCGGACCGACGTGGCGGAGCACCTCGAACCCGTCGACCTCCGGCATCTGGACGTCGAGGAAGAGCACGTCCGGCCGCTGGCGGCGGACCGCGTCGATCGCCTCGCCGCCATGCGCGCACTCGGCCATGAGGGCGAAATCCTGCTCTCGCGCGAGCAACAACCGCAGCGTCTGTCTCGCCAGCGGCTCGTCGTCGACGACGATCGTCCGCCATGGACCTGCCCCGAGTGAAGGCGAAGGGCTGAGGGTCATAACCGTGAGTAGGGGAGCGTGACCGTCGCGCGAACGCCGCCTTCGCGACGATCGGTCACGTGGAGCGCCGCCGCGTCACCGAATTCCGCGGCGAGCCGCGAGGCGAGGTTGCGAAGGCCCGTTCCGGTGGCGGAGTTCAGGCTCCATCCATGGGGAAGCCCCACGCCGGTGTCTTCGACGTCGATCCGTGTCGTGCCGTTGTCACGAACCGCCCGTATCCGCAGCAGTCCTTCACGCACGCGAGGGGCGAGGCCGTGCCGCACCGCGTTCTCGACGAGGGGCTGAACGATGAAGAGCGGCACGCGAGAGTCGACGACCTCGTCGTCGATGTCCATTTGCACCTGCAGGCGTTCCGCGAAGCGCGCCCGCTGGATTTCGAGGTAGCGCTCGACGATCTGCAGCTCGTCTCGCAGCGACGCGTGGCGGTCGCCGGCGTCGAGTACGTGCCGCAGCAGATCGCTGAGCGCGGCGACGAGCCGCACGACGCCGGCAGTGTCGCCGGCGCGCGCCAGCGACGCGATGCTGTGGAGGCTGTTGAAGAGGAAATGCGGCTGGAGATGGCCACGCAGCGCCTGCAGCCGCGCCGCCGCCAATTCGGCTTCGAGCCGCGCCGCGGCAATGCGCCGATCGCGATACTGATCGTAGAGCGTGACGGCCGCGCCGGTCCCGCAGATTGCCGCGTAGATCAGCGGCAGCGCCGTCACCTCCTGACGCAGCTGCGTGACGAAACGAGCCGGGAACGCGATTGTCTGTGCCGGTCCGAGCGCGATCGCGAGCACCGTGCTCAAGAGAGTGTGAAGAACGCCGACCGCGACAACTACGGGCACGTTCGCAGTCAGGTAGCGCGGCCAGCCGCCGAACCGTTCGGGGAGCCAGCCACGCGTGACCCGCCAGACGATCACGGTGACGGGAATCCAGGCGACGAAGTACGAGAGCTGCCACGACAGCGCTTCCCGCACATCCAACCGTTGCCCCGGCGATCGCCCGATCCAGATCACCTGCGCGGTCGAGATCGCGCTCACGAAGAGCCAGAACGCCGCCGCCGCCACCCACGCGCGGCGTCCCGACAATGGCGGATCCGCACCATCGCTCATGACGGACCAGATTACCGCACGCGCCCCTCGGCAGGAGCGTCACGGGGTGCGGATCGCTGCAGCCGTGATACGGCCGGCTGCACGGCGGTTGCGGCGCCCCCGACCGAATGCCAGGCTGGTCGCAGATTGCATGGAGGCTCACATGTTCACTTCACGCCTGCGCACGTTGACATTCGTCGTGCTCGCGGTCCCGGCAGCGGCAGCCGCACAGGAGCAAATGAAACCGCCAACGGGGCCGATCACGATGTCGGGACAGCTGGCGAAAGCGTTCCAGTCCATGCAGGCGGATCTCGCGGAAAGCGCCGCGAGAATGCCCGAGGACCAGTACGGCTTTCGGCCGACGCCCGAGATCAAGCCCTTTGGTCAGCTCGTCGCCCACCTCGCGATCGCACAATTCCGTGCCTGCGCGATTCTGAAAGGCGAGCCGAGCCCGAAGAAAGACGCGAAGGAAGACGCGACGCGAACCAAGGCCGACGCGATCGCGCTGTTGAAGGCGTCAACCGACTACTGCGCGCCGCTGGTGAACGCGATGACCGAATCGTCGTTCACGGAGCTGGCGTCCGTCGAGAAGATGCAGGTCCAAAAGGGACTCATCCCGATCGAGCTGGCCGTCCACGGCATGGAGATGTACGGCACGATGGCCGTCTACCTTCGATTGAAAGGCCTCGTGCCACCGATGACCGAGCGCGAGAAGCAGATGAAGAAGAGTCAGTGACAGGCGAGGCCTCGCCGCGACGGCGTCGGTCAGCGGCGATCCTCACGTCGTGCCCTGTGGTTACTTCTCGATGTGGTGCATCTCGCCGACGTCCGGCGTGGACCCCGTCAGAAACCCTTTCACGACCTCGTACAACACGACCGGCTGCGGCTGGTTGACTTCGAGGAACGCCGCCGCGTGCACGTCGACCGCGATCAGCACCATGCGCGGGTCGTCCGCGGTGCCGTGCCGCGCGTCACCTTCCTTCGGAAACCACGCCTTCCAGTCAGGAGCATACAGCTCGTGGATCTTCTGGCGGTCGCGCGTGATGCTCGCGATGCCCGACACGGAGACCCACTCGCGCGTGCGGTCCTTGTAGTACGAGAGGTTGATGTGCGGATCCGCCGCGATGTCACGCAGCTTCTGCCCGCCTTCCAGCGTGACGAACCACAGATCGGCGCCGTCGACGCGTTTCTGCGTGGCCATCGCCCGCGACTGCAGATGCCCGTCCGGCCGTCGCGTCGTCATCATCGCGATCTCGATGTCGTCGATGTGGTCGTAGAGTTTCTCCAGTTCGGCTTTCATCTGTACTCCCTCGTTCGTTCAGCGCGTGAAGGCGCGCCGATTGAGTGATCCTTCGAGTGCGATACGCGACGGCTCGAATGCGTCGAAACCGTCGCGTACGCGTTCAGCTGATGTTCCGGCGATCCGTGAAGTCCGAGCCAAGCTGTTTCACGAGCTTGTTGTAGAGGCCGAGAATCAGCAGTGTCGGTGCCCACTGCCCGACGAAGACGCTCGCATGCCTGTTTCCCATCACCTGAAGGGTGAGCGATGCCGCAATTGAGGCGCCCGCTGCCCACAGGAAGGTATCTGACGGAAGCTTCGCCGTCTGTTCCTCGATTGTTCGGGCGACGGTGCCTTCCGTGTGGTCGTAACGTGCTGATGTCGATAGTGCCATGTCTGTCCTCCTTCCGGTCCTCTATTCACGTTGAGCGCCACGCCACGACCGCGCGACAACCCGTTTTCACCTGCGGAAAACGAGACCGGCGATAGCGCACCGTGACGAAAACGAGTTTCAGCTGGACTGGATTGAGCGGCGTACGAGTCGCAACGATGCCCGGCATGGAAGCAATCTACGAACGTCCGCGCGACTACGACCTCGAGCACGAGGGTGATGAGGAGGATATCGCGTTCTACCTGCGGCTCCTCGCTCGCTGGCAGCCGCGCCGTGTCTTGGAACTGGCAGCGGGCAGTGGGAGGGTGACGATTCCACTCGCACGAGCCGCGGCGGCCAGAGGCATTCAGATCGTGGGCCTCGAGCGTGAAGGGCCGATGCTCGAAGAGGCGATGCGAAAACGTGGCGACCTCGAAGAGGACGTGCGCCGATGCGTGACCTTCATGACGGGCGATATGCGTGGCTGGCGAGCCGAGCAGCCCTTCGACCTGGTGATCGCGCCATGTTCATCGCTTGCGCACCTGCTGACACTCGACGATCAGATTGCCGCCTGGCGCTGTGCCGCCGAAAGCCTCGCCGGAGGAGGACGGTTCGTCGTCGATCTGACGATGCCCAACCTGGCCACGTACGCCGACTCGATGCAGACGCCGCCACGAACCCTCGTCGAGATCGACATTGACGCACGCGATCCGGAAACCGGCACGAGGCTGCTCCGCTACAAGACGACGAGCTACCTGCCGCACGAGCAGCGGGCCGAGATCCGGTTCCTCTACGACAAGTTCCCCGACAGCAGCCAGGTGGATCGGTACATCAGCGACTTCGACTGCCACGTCTACTATCCGCGTGAGGTGGAGCTGCTCTTTCGGCACACCGGCTTCTCCGTCGAGGCGTGGTTCGGCGACTACGCGATGCGACGGCTGCGGAGGTCGAGTCGGCAGCTGATTGGCGTTGGGGTGAAGGGCGTGAGTAGCGTCATCCGGTCGTAACGACGAGCGCGCAGCACGCCTTCGCTCCCGACTTGCGATACGCGTGCGGCACGGTCGAATCGAAGTAAATCGAATCACGCGCCTCGATCGTGTGCTGTTCGTCGCCGATGTGCAGGATCAGCGTCCCCGAGAGGACGAAGATGAACTCGGCCCCGGGGTGCTGGTGCCGCCGCAGCTTTTCCGGTGCGACCGCGAAGAATTCTGCGAAGTAGCTGTTCAGCAGCCGCTGCACGGCGGGGAAGTCCAGCGACTCGAACTCGTAGGCGTGATCCTTCGTGCCTGCCTTCTCCGGAAAGCGCAGCCGTTCCTGATGCCGAGAGATGCCGACTACTGGCTTGTCGCGATCCGCCGCGATGAAGAAGTCGAGCCCGACGCTGAAGACCATGGCGATCCGCAGCAGCGTCGGCAACGTTGGAAACAGCTGTCCACGTTCGATCTTCGAGAGCATCGCCGGGGACAGCCCGGTGTGTTTGCCCAGCTCCACGAGTCCCATCTTCTTTTTCAAGCGAATCGACCGGATCTTCGGCCCGATGGCGTAGGCCTTCAATCCTTCTCGCAGCGTCGGCGACAGCATCGCAACCCTCTCGTTTGAGTGCGGTTCAAGCGGTGCTTCCAGGTTTTCTCTTCAAGAACACAATCTGCACCACAGATGGAATTTTACTTGGATGACAGACGTTTTGCTTATTAGTAGACAGATGAATTGCCGGATCGCCGGCTGTGAAAAGGAGTAAGAGATGCGACAGATGGATGCAATTGCGACGACGCTGCTGGTCGTCGGAGCGGTGAATTGGGGTCTGGTCGGGGTTGCGCGGTTCGATCTCGTCGCCGCCCTGTTCGGAATGCAGTTCGGCGAGACGTCGGCGCTGACGTCGATGATTTACGGCCTCGTCGGGATCGCTGGGGTGTACCGTGTGCTGGCGTGGAAGGGCGTTGACTCCCCGACTCTGCCAGTCGCGACGCGGTAAGCCTCGAGCAGCGAAGTGGCGATCATGAGTCTCTCCCGACACGCCGGCAATGTCTCGCAGCTCCTGGCCGCGGATACGACCGCGCCGTACGAAGCTGAGAACGTTCATCGCGAGCTCATCGTCCCCGCTTCGCTCACCGACACGTTCGCGTTCTTTGCAGAGGCCGCCAACCTCCAGCGGATCACGCCGCCATGGCTGCATTTCTCGATTCTGACCCCGGTCCCGTTCGAAATGCGGGCCGGGCTGGAGATCGCGTATCGGATGAAGCTTTACGGGTTGCCGCTGCCATGGCGATCGCGCATCGATGTGTGGGAGCCAGGCGTGTGCTTCGTCGATCGACAGCTCGTCGGACCGTATCGCTGGTGGCGGCACGAGCACCGATTCGAGGTCGTACGCGGCGGGACGCGCGTCATCGACCACGTGGACTACACTCCTCGCCTCGGCTGGCTGAGCGGCGCCCTCGTCCGGCGCGATCTGCGGCGCATCTTCGATTACCGACGCGACGTGCTGCGGCGGATCTTTCATTAGGATCGGCGCATGCTATTCGGACCGCTCCGGGGCTCGAGATGATGACGGAGGACCAACATGTCGCTGCAGATCGATCGCCTGGTCGACGCCGTGCGGGTCACGAAAGAGGAGTTGCGCCGTGCGCTGCCCAATTACGCGGACGTCTTCCGAGACGTCGAGGCGGAGATGCGAGAGAAGATCGGGACGATCGTCCGCGAGCGTGATGCCGGTGAATCCGTGATCCCAATCGTCGAGTATTCCGATATCGACAAGGTAAAGGTGTCGGCCGCGACGATCGCCTCGATCAAAGACCGCGGCGCGTGCGTCGTCAGGCGCGTCTTCGATCCGCAGCAGGTGCGCGAATGGAATGACGAGGTCGGCCGATACGTCGACGACAACGGCCTCACCGACAAGCTGGCGCACGCCGCGGAAGACAAGTACTTCGGCAGCCTGGGATCCGCCAGGCCACAGATTTACGGCATCTACTGGTCGCGACCGCAGGTGCTCGCGCGGCAGTCAGAGCCCCTGACGCGCACACGCGTGTTCCTGAATCGCTTGTGGCGCGCCGAGAGCGACGGGCGGCGTCATTTCAACCCAGACGAAGTGCCCGTGTATGCCGATCGCATCCGGCGCCGGCCCCCGGGTTCGACCTCGCTTGGGTTGTCGCCGCACGTGGACGGCGGCTCAATCGAACGGTGGCTCGACCAAGGCTTCCGAAATGTCTATCGGCACGTGTTCTCAGGGCGGTGGCGTGAATACGATCCGTTCGATGCGGCGTGGCGCCCGGACGTGCAGGAAGTCCCGTCACCCGCGGTCTGCTCCATGTTTCGAACGTTTCAGGGCTGGACGGCATTGACGCGCCAAGGCAAGGGGGACGGGACGCTGCAGTTGATCCCGATCGCGACGGGGATGGTCTACATCCTGCTCCGCGCGCTGCAGGATGACGTCCCTCAGGACGACTTGTGCGGCGCGCAGCCGGGCCGGGCGTTGTCGATCCACCCGACGTGGCATTCGTTGCTCATTGACGGGTTGACCTCCATCCCCGTGATGGAGCCAGGTGACGCGGTGTTCTGGCACACGGACGTCGTGCACGCCGTCGAAGACGAGCACAAGGGCGCGGGCTACAGCAACGTGATGTACATCGGCGCCACCGTGGGCTGCGCGAAGAACAGCGCCTACCTGCCGCGCCAGGCGCAGGCATTTCTTTCAGGGAAGACGCCGCCGGATTTCGCGCCGGACGATTTCGAGGTCGATTTCGTCGGTCGCGCCACCGAGGCCGATCTGACAGCGCTTGGGCGCCGGCAACTCGGCCTTCCCGTGTAATGAGAAGGCGGTTGTTCAGGCCCGCCGATTCGTACGCTGTCGTGCCGCGAAGCGCTTATGACGACCGAAGCGCCTTCAACGGATCGATACGGGCGGCTCTCCATGCGGGTGCTGCACACGCGATCCCCGCGACGACTGCAAGCGCGATCGCGACGGTGAGAAACGTCGCGGGATCGTGTGGGCTCACACCATAGAGCACCGTCGAGAGCCATCGTACCGCCAGTACGGCGCTGCCAAGGCCCATCACCAGGCCAGCGGCCGTCATCACCAGGCCTTGTCTGACCACGAGCGCCACGACGTCGGCGGTTCGCGCACCCAGGGCGGTCCGGACGCCGATTTAGCGAGTACGCTGGACGACGCCGTACGACAACACGCCGAACAGGCTGACGCCGGTGATCGCGAGCGCAAAGAGCCCGAACCCTCCCAGCACGAACGCATAGGTCCGCGGCCTGGCCAGGCTCGACATGAGTCGGTCCTCCATCGTCATCACCGAATCGACCACGAGCGACGGCGCCTCTGCTCGAACGATCGTGCGGAGCGTCGGGGCAAGCGCAGCCGGATCTCCTGTCGTCCGCAGCACCAGCATGACGTTCGGCACGAGCATGCTCTCGAGCTGCCGATAGGACGAGAACATTTCCGGCTGCCTCGTTTGAGGGGTGCTCGTGAACCCCGCGGCGTCGACTCCCTCCTGTTTCATGTCCTCGACGATGCCGATGACTTCCCAGTGCTTGCGGTTGTATATCGCGTAAGTCAGCTGTTGTCCGATCGGGTTGTTCCCGAGGTACTGGCGCGCGAACGACCGGTTCACGACGAGAACCGGCTGTGAGGTTGCCGTATCCGAGTCACTGAGGAGACGGCCGGACACGAGGCGAAGCTTCATCGCGGCAAAGTAGGACGGACTCACCGTGCGATGCAGGCTTTGCACCTGGATCTTGATCGAAGGATCGCGAGGAGAGGAGATCGTGAACCCGCTGAGGCCCCCGGCCGACACGAGCGGAAGTCCGTTACCAAAACCGGCGTGCGCCACGTCGGGCACTTGCGCCAGTCGCTGCTGAATGCGCTGCAACGCGTCGGTCACCTGGGCGAACGTGGTGCGTTGGGGGAGCGACAGGCGCGCGGTCAGCAGGTTCGCGGGATCGTAGCCGCGATCGATGTTGATCAGCACGAGCAGGCTTCGCCCGAGTAAGCCGGCACCGACGAGGAGCACGCAAGCCACGGCCACCTGCGCGACCATCAGCGCGGCGCGTGTTCGCGCGACGGACGTTCGTGAGCTTCCACCGATCGGGGCGAGTCCGTCTTCGGACAGCGATTGCACGAGATTCAGGTGGCGCGTCTGCGCCGCGGGAACCAGGCCGCACACGACGCTCGAGAGCAGGGTGACGGCCACGGCAAACGACGCCACACGCCAGTCGAGCGCGACGTCGGCAAGGCGGGGGAAGTCGGCGGGTACTACGCTCGGCAGAATCCGGAGCAGGATCGCGGCGGCGAGGAGCCCAAGCGCGCCGCCGGCGAGGCCAATCAGCAGGCTTTCGACGAGCCACTGCCGCGTCAATCGGGCGGTGCCGGCGCCTAACGCGGCTCGCACCGTCATCTCGCGCCTGCGTCGCAAGGCCCGCGCCAGCAGCACGGTCGTAACACTCGCCACCGCGGTCGCCAGCAGGAGGACGACCGCCGCGAACAGGACGCGAATGGCAGGACGGACCTCGCCGATCATGACGTCGAGCGCGGGCGCCGCCGTGACACTGACGGCGCCCGTGCTCCCGAACAGCGCAAGACCGGCGCTGCCGATATCAGCGCCCGTGAGTGCACGTGCGGTCGCTTCGGCGGCCACCTGATCGACTGTCACGCCAGGGCGAACGCGTGCCATCGCCGAAAAGATTTGCACTGAGATGCGCTTGCCGGCGTCGAGGCTGACCGGCGTGATGTATGCGGGCACCCACACTTCGGTGTCGCGGTCGGGAAATGCGAAATCCACAGGCATCACGCCCACCACCGTCATCGTCACGTCGTCGAGCTGTATGGTCCGGCCGATCACGTCAACGGCGCTGCCGAACCGCCGTTGATAAAACGCGTGCGCCAGGATGACGACCGTGGGTCGCGCGGTCGCGTCTTCGTCGACGAAGAGTCGACCCGCAGCCGGCCGGGCGCGCAGGACGCCGAACAGGCTCGGGGTCACGCGAGCCGCGCGGATCCGCTCGGGTTCACTCGTGCCAGCCAGCGTGCTCGTGATCGACATCCATCCGCCCACATCTTCGACCGTGGTGCCACGTCCACGCCAGGCGAGATAGGTTCCGTTACTCAACGTCCACGGGACGCGGCCCGGCTTGCCGCCGTGCCGTTCTTCCAGCCGCACCAACCGTTCGGGCTCCGGCCAAGGGAGCGGTTTCAGCAGCACGCCGTATAAGACGCTGAACAGCGCCGTGGACGCGCCGATTCCGAGCGCCATCGTCAGCACTGCGGTGGCCACTGGTCCTGGCTCACGCACGAGCAGTCTCAGCGCGTAGCGAAGGTCTTGGAGAATTCCCGCGAATGGTCCGGCCCCCGCTCGCGGTGGTACGGGTCGATGCCGATGCACGCCAAAGAACGTCGTGGCCATAGTGGCGCATATATACATCAACGAACAGATCGAGGCATGCGGAGGACTGCACCCGTCCCATATCTCTTGCGTATATCCGCTTACGGTAATACAACGGGCGCGCGCGACCGCGTATCACGGAGGAGATAGCCATGGGTTCATTGAAGGCCGACGTTCGGCACGCGGTCCGTGCCCTCGTGAAAGCGCCGGTATTTACCGCCGTGATCGTCGTCACGCTGGCCCTCGGCATTGGCGCGAACAGCGCGATCTTCAGCCTCGTCAACGCCGTGCTGCTGCGTCCGCCCGGATACGCCGAACCCGAACGGCTCATGCTGATGTACGAGGGCTTCCGCGGGTCTGTGTTCGACAAGATGGGGGTGTCGCCGCCGGACTTCGTCGACCTCGCGACGCTGCAACGGTCGTTCTCGCGCATCGGCGCCTATCGCACACAGCAGTACGAACTGTCAGGCGCGGGCGAGCCAGAGCAAATCATCGGCGTTCGCATGTCCGCCTCCGTGTTTCCGATCCTGGGAGTCGCCCCCGCACTCGGGCGCACGTTTCTCGAATCAGAGGATCAGCCGGGGCAGGACGTCGCGGTGCTCAGTTATGGCCTGTGGCAGCGACGCTACGGCCGTGACCCGAACGTCGTCGGGCGCACGATGATCCTCGACCGACGCCCATACACGATCGTCGGGATCATGCCCGCCTCGTTTCAGTTTCCGAAGCGAGGACCCCAAGTCAATGGCCAGCCGGCCCAGGTCTGGACGCCGCTCGCCCTCAGTCCGTTCGAGCGCAGCCAGCAGGCGCGCGGGATGATGTACAACCAGACCGTCATTGGCCGGTTGCGCGATGGCGTGGCCCCCGAGCAGGCGATGCGGGAAGCCGGCGCGCTCGGGCCGAGCCTGGTCAGGAACTACCCACCCATCCTCCAGGGGCCGGTCAACTCGCTCATGGTCACGGCCGTGCCGCTCATGGCGGAGATTGCCGGGCAAGTCGAGCGACCATTGCTGATTCTGCTCGGCGCCGTCGGACTCGTGCTGCTGGTCGCGTGCGCGAACGTCGCGAACCTCGTGCTCAGTCGTGCAGTGACGCGCCAGCGTGAGATCAGCGTGCGCGCCGCGCTCGGCGCCGGGCGCCGTCGATTACTGCAGATGCTGCTCGTGGAAGGCCTGCTGTTGACCGGCGCGGGAGGCGTGCTCGGCTTGTTCATCGGCAATGCCGTGGTGGGCGCGATGCCTGACGTCATCGCGCTCAGTCTTCCCGGCGTGCAAGACGTGCGGCTCGATGTGCGCGTCGTGTTCTTCACATTCGCATTGTCGGCGCTCACCGCGATCGTCTTCGGACTGTTGCCGCTGATCGTCAGCGAACGGCGCGATCTCACGGATGTACTCCGGGAAGGCGGCGCGCGCAGCGTCGGCGGCGCACATCAGCATCGCTTGCAGGCCACGCTCGTCGTCTGCAGCGTCGCGCTGGCGGTGGTGCTGCTGGCCAGCGCCGGTCTGCTGATGCGGAGCTTCACGAAGCTGATGGCCGTCGACACGGGCATCCGCGCGCCACGGGTGTTGACGATGCAGGTGAGATTGCCGCAGGCGGACTACGACAGCGGGCCTGCGGTCCGATCCTTCTATCAGGGACTGCACGATCGTGTGCGTGCGATTCCGTCGGTCCGTGCGGCCTCGATCCAGACCGATCTGCCGATCAACGGCGACGGCGAGCGTCGGGCCTTCACGGCCGATCAGGCCATCAACGCCGGCGACGCAACCGGCGTGGTGGCGGTCACCTGGACGTTCGGCGACTACTTCCAAACGTTCGGCGTGCCGATCGTGAGGGGACGCGCATTCCTGCCCGAGGAAGACCTCGAGAACCGCGGGACGGCCATCGTGAGCCGTGCGCTCGCGGAACGTTACTGGCCAGGGCAGGATCCAATCGGCAAGCGACTGAAATGGGGCATTACGGCGTCGCGAGCGCCGTGGCAGACAGTTGTCGGCGTGGCCGGCGACGTCGTCGACGGCAAACTCGACGAGCCGCCCATCATGAACATCTACGTGCCGTTCGCCGAAGCCGTCAGTCCGACATCCGGTACGCCAGTCGCTGGACTCGTGCGGCGGATGACCGTGGCCGCCGTCACCGATCGCGACGTCGCGACGCTCATCGCGCCAATGCGAGCGGCCATCGCGGCGGTCGATCCAGCGCTGGCGGTGGCCGAGGTCACGACGATGGCGCAGGTGATGGCGGATGCCTCGGCGCCGCAGCGGTTCAGCACGGTGCTGCTCGCGGCATTCGCGTCCGGCGCGCTGCTGCTGGCGGCCATCGGCCTCTATGGGATGCTCGCGTTCGGCGTCGCCCGGCGCACGCGTGAGATCGGTGTGCGACTGGCGCTGGGCGCGACGCGCGCTGAGGTGCTCGGACTGGTCGTGCGCCAGGGCATGACGCTGACGCTCGCTGGCCTTGGACTGGGCATCGCCGGTGCCCTCGGCGCCACGCGTCTGATGCGCGGGCTGCTGTATCAGACCCAACCCCTCGATCCTGTGACGTTCGCGTCAGTGCCTGCCATCCTCGCGGTGGTCGCGCTGCTTGCGTGCTATCTACCGGCGCGCCGGGCCGCCACCGTGGAGCCGATGGCCGCGCTCCGGGCCGAGTGAGCGGGAGGCGCCTTTCTGGGTGTAAGATGCTCCGCCCCCGTCCCATTGCCCGGAAATCGGAGGTTTCCCTTATGCGTGACGTCACACGGCTCTCGCAATTCGTCGCATTGTCGCTGTTCACGCTCTCCGCGACCTCGGCGTTCGCGGCAGGTCCCGACGTTCGGAAGAACGCGCGGCACGATACTTCGCTCCCGCTGGCTCAATTGGTCGCCGGCGCGGGCGCGCCGTCGAAGCAAGCGGATCGCGAGATGGCCGAACCGCGCGCCACCCGCGGGACCTTCGCGAGCGGGCGTGCGGATGCGGTGTCCGCGCCGCTTGCCGGGCCACTCGAGGGTGTTTCCACGGTGATCGGATTCGACGGCCAGTCTGCTGCCGACAATCGCCGCGTCTTCGGGTTTGCGTTCGTGCCGCCCGACACGAATGGCGCCGTCGGTGCCTCGCAATACGTACAGATGGTCAACGTGACGATCGCCGTCTACAGCAAGCGCGACGGCGCGCTGCAGCTCGGGCCTGCGCCTATCCACTCGCTATGGCGCGGTTTCGGCGGACTGTGCGAGAACGGCGGCGAGTCGGCAACCTTCTCCGATGGCGGCGATCCGATCGTCCTCTACGATCACCTTGCCGACCGCTGGCTCGTGAGCCAGCTGCAGTTCGACGAGACGTTCACGAAGACGGCGCAGTGCATCGCCGTGTCGACCTCCTCGGACGCGACCGGCTCGTACAACCGTTACCAATTCGATTTCGGGGCGAACTTCCCCGACTATCCGAAGTTCGGCATCTGGCCGGATGCCTACTACAACTCCATCAACGTGTTCCCGCCGAAGTCCTTTGCCGGCGCGCAAGCGTGCGCCTTCGACCGCGCGGCCATGTTGACCGGCGCGTCGGCGAACGCCATCTGCTTCCAGCAGCCGCCATCGGTCTCGAGCCTCCTGCCCGCGGATCTGGACGGCTCGACGTTGCCGCCGGCCGGGGCACCCAATTACTTCGTCGGCCTCGCGGACGAGGCACACCTGAACTTGTTCCGTTTCCATGCGGACTTCGCGAACCCGGCCGCCTCGACGTTCAGCGGACCGGTGTTGATCGACGTTGCAGCGTTCAATGAGATCTGCGCACGCGCCATTACCGTGGCGTGCATCCCGGAGCCCGCGCCCGGCGAAAAGGTCGACGGCCTCGCGGATCGCGTGATGTTCCGCCTCGCCTACCGCAACTTCGGCGACCACGAAGCGCTCGTGGTGAATCACACCGTGCTCGGCGGTGCTCTGGGTGCGGTGCGCTGGTACGAAATACGCCAACCGGGCGGCACACCGACCGTTTTCCAGCAGGGAACCATCGTCGATCCCGACACGGATTTCTGGCTGGGCAGCATCGCCATGGATCGCGCGGGCAACATCGCCGTCGGATTCAACGCGATGAGCAAGAACGACTTCTCCAGCGTGTACGTGGCCGGGCGGAAACCGTCGGATCCGCGTGGCGCGATGTTCGGTCCGCTGCGCCTCGCGGTGGGCAGCGGCGTGCAGTTCAACTCGTTCAAACGCTGGGGCGACTACAGCAGCATGACCGTCGACCCCAAAGACGACTGCACGTTCTGGTTCACGCAGGAGTACTACATCTCGTCCGGCAGCTTCAATTGGGCCACGCACGTCGGCGCGTTCAAATTCGACAACTGCAAGCCAGCCGGTAAGTAACGGAGCTCACCGGGTGCCGCACGTGACGCGCGACGTCACGTCGGCGCCCGGTCGGCGCTTCATGCGAGAAGCGTTCAATTCATCGCGCGAGCGATTGTGGCAAGAGAACGCTGCCTTTGCCGCAACCATCTCCGCCGGCGCACTCGTGCTCGACGCGGGCGCGGGCACCTCGCCCTACAAGCCGCTCTTTTCGCACACCCGTTACGAGTCGGCAGACTTCGAGCAAGTCAAGAAGACGTATGCGCACCAAACCTATACGTGCGATCTCTCGGCAATTCCCGTCGAAGACGGTCGCTTCGATGCCGTGATATTCAACCAGGTCATGGAGCACCTGCCGGAGCCTGGTGCCGTTCTGCGCGAGCTGCACCGCACGCTCAAGTCCGGCCGGCGTCTTATGTATTCTGGTCCGCTTTTTTACGAAGAGCACGAGAAGCCGTACGACTTCTACCGATACACGCAATTCGGGGTGCGCTACCTGTTCACGGAGGCGGGGTTCGAGATCGAACGCCTTGATTGGCTCGAAGGCTACTTCGGAACGCTTGGCTATCAGTGGGGCACGGCCGCGCATTCGCTGCCGAGGAGTCCTCGAGCCTATGGTGGTGGCGTCGTCGGCGTCATCGCCGCATCAGGAGCAATACTGCTGCGACCCCTCCTCGCCACACTGAGCGTCGCCATGCATCAATTGGAGATGCGTCACAAGCTCACGACTACCGGTTATCCGAAGAATTACATTGTCGTCGCGCGAAAGCCACAGTCCTAAGACGCGCGTCTAGCGAGACTCCGCAGGTTGAGAGCGGTGCTACGCCCGGGGCGATGAGCTCACTCGTCAACTCACAGCTGAACATTCCAACCTGATCCCGCTTCGCGGAGCGCGTCGTGGCCGGCGTTCATCGTCGGCACGCGTCGTGCGCTGCACGAAGACCATGACGGATGCACCTGGCGGCTTATCGAGCGATTTGCTCGTCAGACGCGCGTTCGATCACGGCATGTCGTGAGCGGGCCGCGATGCGCAGCCGGCCGGCCCGCCACTCAACGAGTCGACGCAGAAGAGGGAGGCCCTATAATGCCCGCGCCATTCAAAGGAGTGATCAAGCTCGACGTCCGGGATTCGAAGCCAGACTGGACGCCCTTCACGCCAAAGAGAGCACGCGAGGGCGCGCCCAACGTCCTGATCGTGCGTACGACGATACGGGCCTGGCCGCCTGGTCGCCGTTCGGCGGCGGAATCAACATGCCGACGCTGCAGAAGCTCGCCGACCGCGGCTTGATGTACTCGCAGTGGCACAGGACCGCGCTCTGCTCGCCCAGGCGCTCGACCTTCCTCACCGGGCGCAATCATCATGTCAACGGGTGCTCGTGCATCACGGAAGCGGCGCAAGGGTTCCCCGGCTGGGGCGGCCGGCTCCCCGCCGAGTGCGCGACGATCGGACAGGTGGACGAATTGGCAAAGCAGACACAGAATCCCATCTCCAGCCTCATCACGTTTCCGTTTCAGACCAACTGGGACGTCGGCCTCGGCGACCGTGAGGCCGTCGGCACAACGCTCAACGTTCAACCGCTCGCGCCGTTTTCCCTGACGAAGGACGTGAACGTCATTCTGCGCGTGATCATGCTACGCGTCGTTCAAGCTGAGTGACGACGAGATCTCCGGACTGCCGGGGATTCTGATTCGCGGCAGGAACAAAGCGCTCGCGCTCGGTCCGGAGGTGACGCCGGCGCTCGCGGCCCACGACAAAGTGTACGGCTTCGTCACCGAGCGCTATTTCTGGGAAGTCTACGCGCGTGCCACAAGCGCTCGACGATTCGTTCGATTACGGCGCTGCCATCCTGAAACAGCAGACCGACGAGACGCTGATGCAGTCCGTGACCTCGGCCCCCCAAATTCCTGGGCCCGTCCTCACGGGCCAGAATCATCGGCTTCCTCGTGGGTCATACCTGGGACATCTACGGGCAGATGGCGGTGTATCTGCGTTTGAATGGGCGCGTGCCGCCGGCAGGTCAGAGGATGTAACGCGATAATCGGCCGACAACGTCCGGTACGAATTGTGCCTTCCCTGACAGAGAGGGGGGAAGGCATGCGAGCTGAAGTGTGGATGATGGCCGCGCTCCTGACGGCTCCGATAGCTGCACAGCAGCGCGGAGTCGTCAGCGGCGTCGTGGTTCCAAACGCGCCGGCGCAGGTGGGTGTGCCCGTCGCGATCACGATCACCGGTAGCAATCCGTGCGGCGCCGTGCGCGTCGATCCCGGCGATGGCACCGAGCGGATCACCCACGCGATCACACAAGTGCCGACGACCGTGCAGTACGTCTATCAGAAATCGGGACGCTTCGAGGTGCGCGCCGAGGGGATGGGCAACTGTGACGGCGTCGCGGCCGCCAGCCTTCGAGTCAATCCCGCGCCGGCTCCGCCGCCGGCGGCCGCGCCGCCGCCAGCCGTTCCACCTCCCGGCCGCGTCCGTGACATGGACACGGATCGCGACGGTGTGGTGACTCGCGCCGAGTGGCGCGGGACCGACCAGGCGTTCCGCGAGCACGACACCAACGGCGACGGCGTGCTGTCCGGTGCCGAAGTGCGCGACGAACCCGGCGAGGTGATCGTCAAGGCCGCCGATCGCTGGACGAACACCGGAGTCTTCGTGCGCGAGGGTGATGTGGTGCGCATCGAGTCAGCCGGCACGGTGCAGTTGAGCGGCGACGCTGCCGACACCAGCAGCCCCGGCGGTGCAGGATCCGGCCGGCGCGCACCGTCCGCACCGCTGCCGGATCGTCCGGCGGGTGGGCTCATCGCCCGCATCGGCAACGCCGCACCACTCTTCGTCGGCGCCGATCCGACGTTGCGTGCGAATGCGAGCGGGCTGCTGTTTCTCGGCGTCAACGACGACCACGTTGCCGACAACCGCGGCGAGTTCCGCGTGAAGATCGACGCGCCGGCGCACGGGCGGCGCCGACGCTAGCGCGGTGTCGCGATCAGCGATCGTCATGGCGACGTGACGTCGGTCCGTTCGGCCTGCGGACGGTGCGAGAGCGCGCGAATCCATTCCTTGACCTTGGCTTCGCATGGCGGCAGTGGATCGCAGGCGAGGACATAGAGCACGACCGTTGTCAGGATGATCAGCGTCGCGGTGAACAGCGGAAAGCGCACGTGCAGCACCGTGTACGCGAGCCACAGCGGATACGACAGGATGACCGAGAGCGTCAGAAACACGGTCCGCAGCTGAGCGTCCCGGATCCGGCGCGGATTGCGAATCCCTTTTGCGACGCGCCGGTAAGCTGCCGCTTCGGACACGTCAATCGACGTCTTGAAGATCGTGCGGGTCAGCATCACGAAGACCCCGCCGCAGAACAGCGCGACGAAGACGCGTAATTGCACGTCGCCGCTGATTAGATACAGGTCGATCCCCCAGATGAAGTACACGACCACGCTGAGGTTCGTGAGCTGGAATGCGAGCCACACGTTGGTCCGGCCGGTCCACATCTGGAAGCGCCGGCATAAGCGCTCCGTCAGGTTCAATATCGCTGTGTCCACGTAGGTCATGGCGGCAGCTTCACGTCACAGGTCGATCCGCTGCGGGTGCGAATACACGTTGAACCCGCCGTCGCGGGCGAAGCCCAGTAGCGTAATCCCCGCTTCCGCGGCGAGCTCGATCGCCAGCGTCGAGGGTGCCGACACCGCGCAGACGAGTCCAATACCCGCAATCCACGCTTTCTGAACGATCTCGAACGAGGTTCGTCCGCTGACCGCGAGCGCGACGGACGAGAGCGGCAGCTGCCCGTCGTCGAGCAGCATCGCACCAATCACTTTGTCGACGGCGTTATGCCGTCCCACATCCTCCGCCGATCGCTCGCAGCGCCCCTCCGGCGTGAACAGTCCCGCGCCGTGGAGTCCGCCCGAGGAATCGAATGCGCTCTGCCGCGAGCGCAGCCGTGCGGGGAGCTCGGCGGCGAGCTCACGTGAGATGTGCCAGTTGCTCGCCACTGGTGCGAGTTGCCGCTTCAGCGAGTCAATCGTGACGCGTCCGCAGAGTCCACATGACGATGTCGTCGTGATGTGTCGTTTCGCATCGAGCCGTGCCGGCAGCGA
Organism: Acidobacteriota bacterium; assembly: GCA_046734675.1. Taxonomy (GTDB): domain Bacteria; phylum Acidobacteriota; class Vicinamibacteria; order Vicinamibacterales; family 2-12-FULL-66-21; genus QHWT01. The sequence goes on along the minus strand of JBKPRU010000174.1, from coordinate 29 downwards.
GGTGGCGGCTTCGCCGTAGAGGAAGACGT
>JBKPRU010000173.1:0-9840 GCA_046734675.1 Acidobacteriota bacterium | reverse complement strand
CCGGAATACCGCGTGCTATTCGGCCCCGTCAGCATCAGCGCGCGATACTCAGACGTGTCCCGCCGCTTGCTGATGGCGTTCCTCGAACAGAACCACCGCGATGACCACATGGCGGAGCTCGTCACGGCGACGAACAGGGCGACATTCCGCAGTGACAAGGTTACGGGTGTGCCCAACTCCATCGAGGCGCTCGACCGTCTCGTCGCGGCGGCGGAGCGTGACGGCAAAGGCGTGCCCGTACTGTTGCGCCAGTACCTGAAACTCAACGCGCGTCTGATCGGGTTCAACGTAGACCGGCACTTCGGTGACGTCCTCGACGCCTTGATGATGGTGGATCTGACGAAAGTGGACGCGACGATTCTCAGCCGCTACTTCGGACGACAGGACGCCGCCGCTTTTCTGGCGAGGCACCCCGTGCGCGCGGCGTAAGGCCGATCAGCCGCCCAATCCACCGACCGTGACGGCCGCGATGACCAGCAGCGGCGTCCACAGCAGCGCGGCGACGGCCGCCCACAACGCAAACAGTCCGCACGGCATGCGGAGCACCCCGGCGATCACGTAGAAGGGGAGTCGGGCACCGGGAAGGAAGCGGCTGCCGACAATCGCGGAGCCCGCGTGATTTCGAAGCGAGCACCGAAAGTGTTCGACGCCGCGTCCGGCGACGTGACGAGCAATCCATGGCCAGCGCAGGGCGGCCTGTCCGAACACCCGGCCGACCGCCCACAGCGCGACGTCGCCGATCCAGATGCCGGCCGCACACGCGAGGACGCCGGCGACGGGGTCGACGGCCCCGCGCTGGATCAGGAGGCCGGCGCTGATGCAGGTGAGATCTTCCGAAATCAACGTGCCGAACGCGAGCGATAGTAGGGCAGTCATCACGCGTCCGGCTCCGATCACGCAAGCTGGAAGTAGTGACCGACGAGAGGAATCTCAGCCCGGCGCAGCACGAGGACGACGGCGCTGCCGAGGAAGGCAGTGACCGCGAGCGCAAACAGCAATCCGCCGTCCCCTTTCACCTCGATCCCCAGGATTACGAGATGGGAGGTGATGGCGCCGGCCATCACGCCCATCGTCAGCACGGCTCCCGCCGAGGCAGTTGCGGGAGCCAGCAGGAGCATCGCCGCGATCAGCTCGACGATCCCGGAACCGATTCGTCCCCAGGGCTCCACACCCGCGACGCCAATGAAGCGGCCGACGGTGCTGAAGATGTAGACCGATTCCTCCGCACCGGTGAACTTGAAGAAGAGCGTCTGCAGCAGGATGACGGCGACCGCCAACTGCAGCACCCAGCTGAACACGTTTTGAGGTCTGGTCAAGTCAGTCATGGCGGTTGGATGTTCCGCGCGCGCACCGGTTACGCGTAACCGATTCCGTGCTGGAGCATCCAAGCGATGTCATGAAGCCACGAGTCGATCAGCAGGGCATCACGCCGCCCGAACCGCGCACCGAGGTCCACGCGACCGCCGAGGCTCGCCGTCTCGAGGAGGCGCGGGCGCGGACGAAGCACTGGCGGCGGTGGGGACCTTACGTCAGCGACCGCGCGTGGGGCAGCGTGCGCGAGGATTACAGCGCCGGTGGCGATGCCTGGGACTACTTCCCGCACGACCATGCCCGCTCGCGCGCGTATCGGTGGAACGAGGACGGCCTCGCCGGCATCTGCGATCGCCACCAGCGCATCTGCTTCGCGGTCGCGCTCTGGAACCGCCGCGATCCCATCCTGAAGGAGCGGCTGTTCGGGCTCACCGGCAGCGAGGGCAACCACGGCGAGGACGTGAAGGAGTATTACTTCTACGTCGATTCGACGCCCACGCACTCTTACATGAAGTTCCTCTACAAATATCCGCAGGCGGCGTTTCCGTACGCGGATCTGGTCGAGGAAAACCGCCGCCGCGACAAGCAGCGCGGCGAGTACGAGCTCGTCGACACCGGTGTTTTCGCCGAGCACCGCTACTTCGACGTGGAAATCGATTACGCGAAGGGCGATCCCGAAGACATCCTCATTCGACTGCACATCACGAACCGCGGCCCGGAACCAGCGGCAATTGACGTGCTCCCGACGATTTGGTTCAGGAACACCTGGTCGTGGTTTCCAGATGCGATTCGGCCCTCGCTCGGACGGAGTGGCGACGATGGATCGGTGATTGCGCTTGCGGAGCCGAAATATGGCCATCGCTGGCTCTATTGCGACGGCGATCCACAGTTGCTGTTCACCGAGAACGACACCAACACCGAGCGGATTTACGGGTACCCGAACGCGTCGCCGTACGTAAAAGACGCGTTCCATCGCTTCCTGATCGGCGGCGAACGCGACGCGGTGAATCCCGCCCACGCCGGTACGAAAGGTGCCGCGCGGTACCCGCTGGAGCTGCAGCCGGGCGCGACGGCCACGGTGCGTCTGCGATTGAACGATCGCGAACCCGGCGTGATGGAGCCGTTCGGCCGCGCCTTCGATGACCTCGTGTCGATGCGTCAACGCGAAGCGGACGAGTTCTATGACGCGGTCCTCCCGGCGCAGCTCTCCAGCGACGCGAGGAACGTCGCACGACAGGCGTTCGCCGGCCTGCTCTGGTCGAAGCAGTTCTATCACTACGTGGTGAAGGAGTGGCTCGAGGGCGATCCCGCGCAGCCGCAACCTCCCGGGGAACGGCGCTCCGGCCGCAACCGCGAGTGGACCCATCTGTACAACGCCGACGTGATCTCGATGCCGGACAAGTGGGAGTACCCCTGGTACGCCGCCTGGGATCTGGCGTTTCACTGCGTCGCCCTCGCGGTGATCGATGCGGAGTTCGCGAAGGAACAGCTCGCGCTGCTGCTCCGCGAGTGGTACATGCATCCGAACGGACAGCTTCCCGCCTACGAGTGGTCGTTTGGCGACGTCAACCCGCCGGTGCACGCGTGGGCGGCGTGGCGCGTCTACAAGATCGAGAAGAAGCGCCGCGGCGTCGGCGACGTGAAGTTCCTCGAGCGCGTGTTCCACAAGCTGCTGCTGAACTTCACCTGGTGGGTCAACCGCAAAGACGCCGACGGCATGAACGTGTTCCAGGGCGGCTTCCTCGGGCTGGATAACATCGGCGTGTTCGATCGCAGCGCGCCGCTGCCGACCGGCGGGATTCTGGAGCAGTCCGACGGCACGAGCTGGATGGCGATGTATTCGCTGAACATGCTCGCGATCGCGATGGAGCTGGCCAACCACAACGCCGCCTACGAAGATGTCGCGAGCAAGTTCTGGGAGCACTTCCTCAACATCGCGCACGCGATGAGCGGCGGGCGCCTCCACGGCGGCGAGGGACACCACCTCTGGGACGACGAGGACGGGTTCTTCTACGACGTGCTGCACATGCCGGACGACTCGCGGCGGCCATTGAAGGTGCGCTCGCTGGTTGGCCTGATTCCGCTGCTCGCCGTGCAGACCCTCGAACCGGAGACACTTCAGCGCCACGACGGCTTCCGCCGCCGTCTGGACTGGTTCATCCAGCACCGCAGCGATCTGACCGGCAATGTCGCGTGCATGCGGACGCCCGGCCAAGGGGAGCGCAGGCTGCTGTCGATCGTCGACGGCGCGCGCCTCCGCCGCATTCTCGCGGTGATGCTCGACGAGCGTGAGTTCCTCTCGCCGTATGGCATTCGCGCCATCTCGCGCGTCCACCGCGATCAGCCGTTCGTGCTGCGCGTCAACGGGACCGAGTATCGCGTCGACTACGAGCCGGCGGAATCGAGCACCGGCCTTTTCGGCGGCAACTCCAACTGGCGCGGCCCGATCTGGTTCCCGATCAATTTTCTGATCGTCGAGTCACTGCAGAAGCTTCATCACTACTTCGGCGACGACTACAAGGTCGAATGCCCCGCCGGATCCGGCCGGATGATGACGCTCTTGGAGGTGGCGGAGGAGATCTCGCGCCGCCTCGGCCGCATCTTTCTGCGCGACGAGAATGACTGCCGGCCCGTCTTTGGCGGTGTGATGACCTTCAACGAGGATTCGTACTGGCGCGATCTGATCCCGTTCCACGAGTACTTCCACGGCGATACGGGAGCGGGCGTCGGCGCCAGTCACCAGACCGGATGGAGCGCGCTCGTCGCAAAGCTGCTGCAACAATCAGGTGTCGAGTGAGGAGTCCGATGAAAGCCATTGCTGTCGTCCCGGGAAAGCCGGACAGTGTCCACCTGGCGGAGCTCGAGAAACCATCGTTGTCGGACGTGCCCAACGGCTGCGGCGTGCTCGTGCGAGTGCTGCGCGTGGGCGTCGACGGCACCGACAAAGAGATCAATGCCGCTGAATACGGTGCGGCGCCCGACGGCTACGACTTTCTGGTCGTCGGCCATGAAGGCTTCGGCCAGATCGAAGCGGTCGGGCCGAACGTCACGTTCCTCCGTCCCGGCGATTTCGTCGTCGCCACGGTGCGGCGGCCAGGCACCAGCCTTTACGACGCGATCGGCTTGCAGGACATGACGACAGACACGCGGTACTTCGAGCGCGGCATCAACCTGCGTCACGGCTATCTCACGGAGTACTACGTCGAGAACGAGGAGTTCGTGGTCAAGGTCCCGCAGGGCCTGCGCGACGTCGGCGTGCTACTCGAGCCGATGACGGTCGCGCAGAAGGGCCTCACGCAGGCCTGGGAGATTCAGCGGCGGTTGAAGGTCTGGCGGCCGAAGAAGGCGGCGGTCATGGGCACTGGGACCCTCGGCCTGCTCGCGACGCTCGTGCTGCGGCTGCGCGGGCTCGACGTGACGGCATTTGGCCGAACACCCGCGCCGTACTTGAACGCGGATCTCGTCAGCGCGATCGGCGCCCGTTATATCAACACCGCCGAGCGGACCCTCGCGTCCGCCGCCAACGAGCACGGTCCGTTCGATCTCATTTTCGAAGGCACCGGGTCCTCGGCGGTGGTGTTCGACAGCATGCAGGTGCTGGCAAGGAATGGCGTGCTCGTGCTGACCAGCATCACGGGCGGGAACCGGACGCTCGAAGTGCCGGCGGATCGCATCAACCTGGAGTTCGTGCTCGGCAACAAGGTGATGGTGGGCAGCGTCAACGCGAGCCGCGACAACTTCGAAAACGGCGTGCGGGACATGGCGCAGGCCGAGTCGGAATACCCGGGGTGGATGCGCCGGCTGCTCACGGATCCGGTGCATGGCCTCGACCGCTACCGCGACCTCTTCGACCGCTTGCAGAATCCGAACGGAGCGATCAAAATCTTCTGCGAAGTCGGGTGATCGGCCATTGTCAACGAGGAGACTCCACCGTGACCTGCCGCGACGTCGCCGGGTTCATCTCGGACTATCTTTCGGGCGAGCTGTCGCCGGAGGTGCGCACGCGCTTCGATGATCACCTCGCCCGCTGCGCCAATTGCCGGCGCTACCTGCGGTCGTACGAAGAGACCGTCACGCTCGGGAAGCACGCGTTCGACGAGGCCGGCGCGGAGCTGGGCCTCGACGTGCCCGAGGACCTGGTCCAGGCAATCCTCGCAGCCCGCCGCTCTTCCTGAAACCTCACCGGCCCGTCGTCATCCAACCCGCAGAACCGCACGACAAGGGAGGCTTCTGTGGGTGATCTGTTCACCAGGCCGTTGCGCCTGCGCTCGCTCGCGTCGGAGCAGCGCAAGGTCACGTGGCTCGAACTGTTTTTCGATCTCATCTTCGTCGCGGCGGTCAGCCAGGTGGCCGAACCCCTTCGCCACGACTACAACGTTGCCGGCCTCGTGCGATTCGCGCCGCTGTTCATTCTGATCTGGTGGGCGTGGACGGGGCAGGCGGTGTTCGCGACCAGATTCGAGACCGACGACGCGGCCGGGCGCGCGCTGACGCTGGTCCAGGTGTTCGTCGTTGCCGTGATGGCCGCCAACGCCACCGACGCGCTCGACAGCCGCTCGTCAGCGGGTTTCGCAGCTGCCTACGCAGCCCTGCGGTTCATCCTGGTCGCGCAATACTTCCGCGCCCGCCACGTCAGGGACGCGCGCCCGCTGACGATGCGGTATCTGGCCGGGCACGGCATCGCGGCCGTGTTCTGGCTGACGTCGGCGTTTACGCCGGCGCCCGAGCGATTCTGGTTGTGGGCGCTCGCGTTCGCGATCGATCTGGGGACGCCGTGGCTGGCCGTCTCGCACAGCGTGAAAGTTCCACCCGACGCCGCGCACCTCCCGGAGCGATTCGGTCTCTTTACACTCATCCTGCTCGGTGAAAGCGTCGTCGCCGTGATGCAGGGCATGGAGAGTCACGAGGACTGGACGCCCTCCGCCGCAACGTCCGCATTTCTGGGAATGGGGATTCTGTTCCTCCTGTGGTGGTGGTATTTCGATGGCGTTGCCGGGGCCGCCGAGCGCTCGGTCCGGAGCCGCCGCGATGCGCTGCGATTCCACATCTGGTGCTACGCGCACGTTCCGCTCTCGATGGGGATCGTCATCGCCGGCGTCGGCCTCCGCGGCCTCGTCACCGCCGCGTCCCGCGCGCCATTGGGCGGAACGGAATCCGCGATCCTGGCGTCGGCGATGACCGTGGTGATGCTGGCGCTGTCGATCATCGGGTGGACGGCGAGCGACACCGCTCGCCGCGTCGATCAACTGCCCAGCGACACGCCGTCGAACGTCGCCGAGGCAACGGCGCCGTCGTGATGGCTCGTGAGCGCAAGACCCACATAGATCGTCGCTCCGAGCTCGATCGTGTCGCTGCCCACCACCGTCCACGACGTGCCATCCGCTGACACGGACGCCGTCACGGTGCTGCCGCTCCGCTGCAGCTTCACCCACATCGGTGCCGTGCCGCTGCCGCCGCTCGTGTGCACCGACTCGGCGCCGGTGGTGGTGCGACGCTGGAACGCCAACCCCTTGCCGGCCGAGACGAACATCGACACATGACTGGCGTTGGCGTCGAGCGAATTCCGAATCATCACGCCGGCCTTCGTCCACACATCGGTGTTCGAAACCTGCGCGACGCGCGCGACTATGGTGCCGTCGCCCGACCACGACTGGTACACGAAGTGAAATTCGTCAGCGGTGCCCCAGATGTCCGCGCCGGAGCCGGTGACCTGAAACGTTCCGTTGCTGTACGAGGCGAAGCCTGCGGCGCCAACCGACCCGATGTCTCGATCGGACACGCCCTCCGGCAGTGACGGCGTATCGCTCGCGCGCAGCGCGACACTGTCGAACGAGGCGGACGCCAGCACGCCGTCCTGATGACTCGTGAGCGCGAGCCCCACGTAGATCGTTGTGCCCAGCTCGACGGTGTCGGTCCCGACGGTGGTCCAGGAGGATCCGTTCGTCGAAGACGAGGCGGTCACGCTCGCGCCGCTGCGCTGCAGCCTCACCCACATCGGAGCCGTCCCGCTGCCGCCGCTCGTGTGAGCCGACACGCCGCCGCTTGCGGTACGACGCTGGAACGCGAGCCCCTTACCCGCCGAGACGAACATCGACGCGTGGCTCGCGTTGGGCGACAGCGAGCTGCGCATCATCACGCCCGCCTTGGTCCACGCGTCGGTCGGCGATACGCTCGGCACGCGCGCGACGATCTCTCCATCGCCCGACCATGCCTGACACGAAATGAAACTCGTCCTGCGTGCCCCAGATGTCGGCGCCCGAGCCGGTGACCTGGAAGGTGTCCGCGTCATAGGACGCACTGCCGGCCGCGCCAACCGCACCGACATCCACGCTCGTCCAGCCGGAGGGCAGCGGCGCGGGCGCGGTGCCGGTGGTCGCGAAGCTCCAGACCTGGCTGGCCCTCTCGAGATTCGCCATCGTTCGACTCACCACCTGCCAGTAGTAGGTCGTGCCGCCGGCCAGACCGGAGATCGTGTGGCTGATCAAGTCCGTCGGCGACTCGCTCGGGCCCAGGTCGACGTCATCGAGGACCTTCTGCAGGTGCGCCGGATCGGTCCCTAGATACACGTCGTACTTGTGCGCCCACGGTCCGGCGTACCAGGAGAGCGTGACGGTCGTCGGCTGCGTGGACGCGCCATTTGCGGGCGACCGCAGCGCCGGCGTGTCCGGAGGCAGCGGGGCGAATGGCTGCGTCTCGGGGGACGGTCCCAGGTTGTTCCACTTCCGCTCGAAGTGATCGCGGGCCCACGCAAAGAACGTCGGGTCGGTCGTGAACAGGTTGTGCTCGAGTTGCGAGCTGGCCGACGGGCTCGTCCAGTTCGACGAGCCGAAGATCGCCATCTGCTGTCCGGCGAGCAGCGTCAGCTTTTCGTGGGTCAGGCCGGCATGCGCGCGAACGCGAAGCTGCACGCCCGCCATGTAAAGGCGGTCGACGTTCCAGGCATGCCACAGGCGCGTGGGGTCGCGGTACTGCTGCTGCTCGGTGATGATCCGCACCGGGACGCCGCGCGCGCGAGCCGCGATCACCGCATCGGTATGACGGCGGTCCGTGATGCGGTAGATGATCGTGTCGATGCCCTTCGTCTCTGCGTTGTAGCGCGCCACCGACCGCGATGCGAAGTTCTCCCAGGGGACGAAGTTGAGGCGCGGGTCGATCGAAAACGTCGGATAGGTGCGGGTCAGCGGCGTCGTGATGTTCGCGTAATTGGTGTAGCCGGACGTCGCGGTCCAGACATCGTCGTAACGCGTCTTGAAGCTGTCGACGATCGAGGGCTGGTCGGTGAAGTAGACGATCTCGTCGGTGTAGTTGACGTACGGCTGGACCGGCACGAACGCGAAATCGCTGTAGTTCGCGGCGCTGAACTCCACCGTCGCCTGACCGGCGAAGAGCATCATCTTCCAGTGCGTGATCCCGCCGCTGGTCTTGTCGCGCAGCGGAATGCCGGCGGCGATCAGATCGTCGAGGATTTCGCGGCGCGGTCCCGTCGAGGGGACGGCCTCGCTGTCGAAGATGACGCGCACGGGTACGCCGGCCTGAAACCGTCGAATCAAGGCCGCCGAGTAGCGGGCATCCTCCATGAACCAGAACGCCACGTCGATGCCGATCTGCTCGTTGTCGATCAAGGCGAGGAGCGGCGTGCGGCAGTTCTCGTATGCCGGATCACAGATGCGCTCGAGCGCGTCGGCGCGAGCGGTAAACAGCAGGGCTGCGGCGCATGCCGCCGAAACACATACCAGCGACGACCGACGACCAATGAGCACGGGGCAACTCCCTGGATAATTTGCTAGGGACGTTGCAAGAGTGGGTCCCGGCTGAGCGGCGCTGGTGTGGGACCATAAATCGTTTGTACACAAAGTAAGCGGTGCCGGTCTCAAGTCAATCCTTGAGTCGTCGACGATCTCAAAACGGCAGGCGGGTTGGGCACATTCTTGGCGGCGCCGACAGTTTGAGGTGAAAATGCCGCATGACTGCCTATCCCGTTCAGGACGATGCGCCGGTGGCGCTGCCGGACGTGCTGCAATTCATGCGGCTGCTGTGGGCGCTCGAGCACGGGCTCCAGCGCGCCTCGAAGCGCATGGCGCAGACGCTGGGCGTCAGCGGACTGCAGCGGCTGGTGCTCCGCATCGTCGGGCTCGCGCCCGGCGTGTCGGCGGGGGAGATCGCGCGAACCTTGCACGTTCACCCCAGCACCCTGACCGGAGTACTGGGCCGCCTGATCGCGCAGGGACTGCTCGGCCGCGACGAGCATGCAGGCGATCGGCGGCGCGCGGTGCTCGTGCTGACGGCGCGCGGCCGGCGGGTGAACGCCGTCAGCCGCGGTACTGTCGAGGCCGTCGTGCGCGGAGCCCTCGGCGGCGTGTCGGATCGCGACCGGGCGGTCGCGCGGCGCGTGCTGGCGACGCTCGCCGAATCGCTGGCGCGTGAGCCACGCCGAATACCGGTAGTGGGGACGGCTCGCCGGACCCGGCGGCGGGCCACAGCGCGCCGCCGCGTCGGTGTAAAATAGTTGCAGGTCAAAACATCTGGAGG
>JBKPRU010000172.1:0-7067 GCA_046734675.1 Acidobacteriota bacterium | reverse complement strand
CGTAATCGGGGTTCGTCCGCTCGATGGCCTGCGTGCCGACGACGAGGCTCGTCTGGACCGAGCCCGGACGCGAGACGAGCGAGATGCTGCGGCCGGCGAGCGCCTCGGGATCCTTCGTGGGCGCGATCTCCTGGCCCGACTTCTTCCATCCCGCCAGCGCCGCTTCGAGCTTCTGCTTCGCGATCGGCAGCGTGATATCGCCGGAGATCGCCATGACGGCGCGATCGGGGACGTAATGCGCTTTGTGGAACGCGACCAGCCCGTCGCGGGTCAGCGCGTCGAGCGCCGCCGGCGTCGCCGAGACGCGCGACGCCGGGTGTTCGCCGTAGACGACGCGCTGGAAGCGCTCCTGTGCGAGAAACGAGGGCTGCGAGCGCTGCTGGTTGAGATTCGCGCGCGTGCGCGCCTTGTACCGATCGATCTCGGCCTGCGTGAACGACGGATGCATCAGCACGTCGCCCATGATCGCCAACACGGTGTCGACCGAATCGCTCAACCCCGTCCCCGAGACGTTCGCGAACGGGGACGAGATGCCGGCGGTGATGTTCACGGTCGCGGCGAGACGATCGAGTTGCTCGGAAATCTGTTCGGAGGTCCGGCTCTCCGTCCCTTCCCGCATCAGCGCGGCAGTGAATCCGGCAAGGCCCGGCACGTCGGTCGGATCGTAATAGCCGCCCGCGCCTTCGATGAGGAGCTGGAAGGTGACGATCGGCGCGCGATGATCTTCGAGCACCATCAAGTGCACGCCGTTCGAGAGGTCCGTCTCCTGCGGCTTGGGCAGTTTGACCTTCAGCGTTTCCTTGTTGACCGGCGCCTTCCCCTTCATCACGGTGCCGGGCGCCGTCGTGGGATTCTGCGGCGGGGCGGCAGGCGGCGCCTGCTGCGCCGCTCCGTTGAGGGCGAGCGTGAACGTCGCGGCGGCGGTGATGATGAACAGGCGCCTCACTGCTGGCCTCCCTTCGCCGCCGCCGGTTTCGGTGTCGTGATCACGACCGAGCGGTTCTCCTTCGTCAGGTATTTGTTCGCGACGCGCTGCACGTCGGCTGCCGTGACCTTGCCGATGCGCTCGCTGATCGTGTTGATGCGATTGGGATCGTCGTAGAAGAGCGCGTACTGCCCGAGCTGGATGGCGCGCTGCAGCGTGCTCGTGACCGCGTTTGCGGCGTTGCGCCGGGCGCTGTTCCGCGCCTTCTCGATCTCCCAGTCGGCAATCGGTCCGCTCTTCACCGTGTCGATGACCTCGTAGACGGCGGCTTCGACTTCCGCCGGATCCTTGCCGGGCGCGACCGTCGCGATCGCCTGAAAGAGTCCCGGCCCGCGCGTTTCGTCCGGGAATGCCGCCGCGTTGGTCGCGATCTGCTTCTCGCGCACGAGCACCTGGTTCAATCGGGAGCTCCGTCCGTCCGACAGCACGTCCGACAGGACGTCGAGCGCGTCGCTGTCCGGCGATCCCGCCGCCGGGCCGATCCAGCTGATGTCCACGCGCGCGAGCCGCGCGAGCGGATCGTCGATCGTGCTGCGGCGTTCCGCGGTATGCGGCGGCTCCGCGAGATCGGGACGCTTCGGCGCCGGCTGCGAGGAGATCGGGCCGAAATACTTTTCGACCAGCGCCATCGTCTTTTTTGCGTCGACGTCGCCGACGATGGTGAGCACGGCGTTGTTGGGCGCGTAGTAGGTCTTGAAGAACGTCGCAACATCGTCTACCGACGCCGCGTTCAGATCCTCCATCGATCCGATGACGCTGTGCTTGTAGGCGGGATTGTCGTACGCCTGGTTGCTCGTGCGCTCGAAGGTCTGCCCGTACGGCTGATTGTCGACGCGCAGGCGCCGCTCTTCCTGCACCGCGTGGCGCTGGTTGTCGAGGTTCGCCTTGTTGATGTCGAGCGACCGCATGCGGTCGCCCTCGAGGAACAGGGCGAGCTCCAGCTGATTGGCGGGCAGCGTCTCGAAATACAGCGTGCGGTCGGTATTCGTCGTCCCATTCATCGTCCCGCCAGTGTTGAAGATGAGCGCGGGGTGCTCGCCCGGGCCGACGTTCGCGGATCCCTTGAACATCATGTGCTCGAAGAGGTGCGCGAAGCCGGTGCGGCCGGTCCGCTCGTCGGCGGACCCAACGTTGTAAGTGACGGCGACCGAGACGGTCGGCGCGGTGTGATCCTCGGAGACGATCACGCGCAGTCCGTTCTTGAGTTTCGTATCGGTGAAGCTAACGGCGGGCTTCTCGGCGGCGCCGAGGCAGACCACGGCGGCAAACGCAGGGACGAGCGCCCGACCGATGGCGCGAAGCATACGGTCCTCCCCTGAAGTAGTTGAGAGCCATCCTACATGAGTTTTTGGACGCTTCGTGTTGCGCCACGGGGATCTGGTGCAAGGGTGCCAGAGTGCGAGGTGCCACGTGCCAGGTGCACCCGGCACTTTGGCACCGGGCACTCTGGCACCAGACAAGTATCGCGACACCCCGCGAAGGGGCGAAGAGGGCGAGCGGAAGTGCCGAGCGTACGCAAAAACACCGCATCCGGTCGGGGGCGGAACGCGAAGCACCCTGCGAAAGTGCTGACGTTGAATCGATGGACCCGTCGCCGGACCATTCCGGCGCCGTTTCCTGCGATCCGCCCCCGACCCGATGCGGTGTCGTGAGTGGCCCGGAGCCGATCGGCCCCAGCCACCCTGAGCCTCTAGTCCTGCGTTACGCGAGGACCTTGATCACGACGCGGCGGTTCTGCGCACGGCCCGCCTTCGTCTTGTTCGGCGCGATCGGCTTTTCCTCGCCGTAGCTGATCACGTTGATCTTGTGGAGCGGCACCTGGTGGTGTTCGTAGAGGTAGCGCTTCACCGTCTCGGCGCGTTCGAGACCGAGCTTGTAGTTCACATCCTTCGAGCCCACGTTATCGGTGTGCCCTTCGATTTCGATGAACGCGCCGTTGGGGTTCGATTTCAGCTGCTCGACGAGCTGATCGATCTCCGCGACGGACTCGTCGGGCATCGCCGCCTTGCCGAACTTGAAGTTGCCCTTGTCCTCGCTGAGGACGACCTCGTAGACGAGGCGCTTGGACGCCGTCTCGATCGCGTCGGCCCGCGCGTTCACTTTGTCGGCGGCCGCGTAGGCTTCGTCCGCCCGCTGTCCGGCCTTCTCGGCGCGCTGATTCGCTGCCTGCGCGCGCTGATCGACCTCGCCAATGCGCCCTTCATTGGCCTTCGTGCGCTGCTGGGTCTCTTCAAGGGACTGCGACAGCGTGTCGACCTTGTCGTTGACCTCGCCCACGCGCTGCCGGACCATCTTCTTGGTTGCGCACGCGGTGGTGCCGCCAAGCGCGATGGCCGCCACCGAACACGTTACGATGAATCGCCTCATCTCCGCTCTCCTCTTCTTGGGGTCAATTGCTGCTGCCACTCCGGATGCCGGCGGTGTAGCCAGATCGGGCGCGTACGGTCAGGTCACGGTTCCTGACACGGATAGTCAACGGATGCCATCCATTCCGCGACGCCGCTGATGCGCTCACCCCGAGCACGTATTGATGTCGCAATTCGTCGACGAGCTGCCGCGCCGCGACGCTCTGATGCGCCGGTGCGCTCACCACGAACAACTCGCCGCCCGTCCAGCGCGCCAGGGTGCGCAGCTTGCCCTCCGGCGCACCGTGGCGGTACTGCGTCGCTTGTTCGCCCCCCTCGTTCTCATCGAGCGCGGAGGCGATCGTGATCACGTAGACCGGCACGTCGATGTCGCTGGCAATCGACGACACCTGCGCCGGGGTCATCTCGCTGCTGGTATCCACGCCATCGGTGAAGACGATCACCGCACGCCGGTGGCGATCACCGGGCGTGGTGTCGGCGACGCGGCGCGCCGTCTGCGCAATCGCGTCGTACAACGACGTCTGCCCGTAAGGCTCGACACGCGAGAGCGCCGTTTCAATCGCGCCCGCGTCGGTCGTGAAGGGCTGCAGCGACTGGAGGTTCATGTCGAAGCTGAAGACGGCCGCTTCGTCGGTCGCGTCACCGTTCATGCGCAAGGCGCCGAGCACGTGGCGCGCCGACTGACGCGCTTCCTCGAGCCGGGTGCCCAGGCGCATGCTGCCGCTCACGTCGAAGAGCAGCGCGACGCGCACCGGGGCGTCCTGCGCGGCCTGGAACTCCACGATCGGCCGCGTCTCGGTCCCCTCGAGCACGAGGAAGTCGTCCTGCTTCAGGTCGCGCGCGAAGCGCCCGTGCTTGTCGCGCACGACGGCGGCGATCGACACGACGTCGACCGCCGACTTGAACGTGGCGCGCGGCTCCTGGGCGGGGGCCTGCGGATTCTGCGCACGAGCCGACCCCGCTTGCAGGGTCAGTAGCGCGGTCACCGCAGCGCTCGTCAGAAGGCGACACCCATTCACGCCCCCCTGATATTGCGAGTTGGCTGCCAACGAGATAAAGCGGCTTGATTACTAGAGTTATCAGCGTTGAGGTGTCCGCCGCACGCGACGCTGAGCCGCAAATTCGCGTAAAACTTACATGCGGGCCTGATATCCGCCGCGTCGTTTTTACATCTGGTGCGTCTGGTAAGATTTTTCGATGCGCACCACCTCCGCCATCCCTGTCGCGCGCCGTGTCAGCGGCTTCAACTACGCGATCCGGAACATTGTCGCCGAGGCCCGAAAAGTGGAAGCCACCGGGCGACCGGTTCGCTACCTTAATATTGGTGACCCGATCACCTTCGGCTTCGAAACGCCGAGGCACATGGTCGAGGCTGTCGCGCGCGCGATGCGCGACGGGCACAACGGGTACGTGCCGTCGGTCGGCATCGCCACCGCGCGGGAATCGGTCGCGCGCGAGCTGAGCGGCCGCGGCATGCCGGTCTCAGCCGATCGCGTCATCATCACCTCGGGCACCTCGGAAGGCATCGAGCTCGCGCTCACGGCGCTCGCCGAAGAAGGCGACGAGGTCCTCATTCCGGCGCCAACCTATCCGCTCTACACCGCCGTCCTCGCGAAGATTGGCGCGCGCCCGGTGTTCTATCGCACCGATCACACGCGCGGCTGGCTGCCCGATCTCGATCAGCTGCGTGGCCTCGTGACCCGCGCGACCCGCGCGCTCGTCGTCATCGATCCGAACAACCCCACCGGCGCCAGCTATCCGGAGGATGTCCGCCGCGCGCTGATCGATCTGGCGGACCGGCACAACCTGCCGCTCCTCGCCGACGAGGTGTACGGCGACCTGGCCTACGGCGGGCCCGTGCCGCCGATGGCGAGCCTCTATCCCGACGCGCCGATCATCTCGTTCTCGTCAGTGTCGAAAGCGTATCTCGCACCCGGATGGCGCGCCGGCTGGATGGCCGTCGGGCAGACCGATCGGCTCGACGACGTGCTCGCCGGCATCAAGAAGCTCGCGGACGGCCGCCTGTGCTCGCCGGGGCCGATGCAGTACGCCGTATCCGCCGCCCTCGACGGCGACCGCTCGCACGAAGCCGTCTTCCGCGCGGCGCTCCGCGAACGCGCGGATCTCACGACCGCGCGTCTGAATGCGATCGACGGCATGAGCGTCGTTGCACCGGCCGCCGCGTTCTACGCGATGCCGAAGGTGGACCTGCCCACGGGCGTCACCGACGAAGATTACGTGCTCGCGCTGCTGCGCGCGACCGGCGTGCTGTGTGTGTATGGCTCGGGGTTCGGCACCGCCCCCGAAGACGGCTTCTTCCGCGTCGTCTTCCTTGCGTCCCCCGCGGAGCTGTCAACCATCTACGACGAGGTCGCCCGGTTCACAGGGGAGTTCCTTGCGCGCCGATGACGTGCGCTCGCACATTCGCTGGGCGATCTTCCTTTTCTTTCTTGGCATCGTCCTTCTCTGGTGCGCGTACCTCACCCGCCACGCGCTGCTCATCATCTATGTGAGCGGGCTGCTGGCGGTCGGCTTCAGCCCGATGGTGCGGCTCATCGAACGACAGACGGTACTGCCGATCGGATCAAAGCGGTTTCCGCGCTGGCTCGCCATCCTGCTCCTGTATCTCGTGATCCTCGGATCGGTGTTCCTGATTGGGTTCCTGATCTTCCCGCCGCTCGTGCATCAGGCGCAGTCGCTGGGGAAGCAGCTCCCGGAGATGTTCGACAAGGCGCAGCAGTTCCTGATCGATCGCGGCATCCTGCGCGAGCACCTCACGCTGCGCGAGGCCGTGGCGCGAGCACCGGCAGGGAGCGGCGACGCGGTTGGCGCGGTGGCGGGTGCGGTCGTGAACGTGGCGGGCGGGATCTTCGGGATCGTGACGATTCTGATCCTGACCTTCTACATCCTCGTCGATGCCGACCGGCTCCGCTCCTTCATGCTGCGGCTGTTTCCGCGGGAGCGTCGTTCGCAGGCGGCCCAGGGCGCACGCGAGGTGACCGAAAAGGTCAGCGCGTGGCTGGGCGGGCAGCTGGTGCTGGCGACGATCATCGGGACGACGTCGGCGATCGGATTGTGGGCGCTCGGCGTTCCCTTCTTCTATGTGCTCGCGCTCATCTCCGGCGTCGGCGAGATGATTCCCGTCGTCGGCCCGATTCTCTCCGCGATCCCGGCGCTTGCCGTTGCCGCGACGATCTCACTCGAGAAGGTGCTGTTCGTTCTGATCTTCTTCGTCGTCCAGCAGCAGTTCGAGAATCACGTGCTGGTGCCGAAGGTGATGTCGCGGCAGGTCGGCGTCAGCGCCGTGACCGTCATCGTCGCGCTGTTGATTGGGGGAGAGCTGCTGGGGATTCTCGGGGCGATCCTCGCCGTCCCGACCGCGGCGATCCTTCAGGTGATCGGCGAGCAGCTGCTCGAGGAGAACGAGTAGCGCCTTTTTTTCAATTCCCCGACTCGGTCAGCTTTACTCAATGCGCGTGGGGCCCTCCGCCTCCGCGCGCCAATCCGCATCCGCGCTACGGCGAGACTCCGCCGTAGCCTCGGCGAAGGCGGGCACCCCACGCGCTTACGCGCTTCGCGCGACGCCCTTCGTCCCTCGACATGGCTCGGGACGACCCTGAGCCTGCCGAAGGGTCGGGCTTGGCGCCGCTTCGCGGCGGCCTGGCAACCGGTAACCGATTACGACGCCCACACGAAGAGAATTCCAATCCACGGCA
>JBKPRU010000171.1:0-12082 GCA_046734675.1 Acidobacteriota bacterium | reverse complement strand
GGCTCAGCCCGAGCCCTAGGCCGCGCTCGGAACGGCTTGGGTCGGCGCGGTAGAGGCGTTCCCAGATTCTCGGCAGATGCTCCGGCGCAATGCCGACGCCGGTGTCGGCAATCGTGACGACGGCCGGTCCCGATGGTTCGCGTGTCGCGGCCAGGCGCACCGATCCGTTCTCAGGCGTGTACTTGATCGCGTTGTCCAGCAGGTTCGCAAACGCCTGGCGCAATCGATCGCGCGCCCCATCGACGACGATCGCGTCGCCCGGCTCGAGCGTCACGGTGATGTGCTTCATGTCCGCGACGTCCTCGTATAACTCCACGACCTCCTCGAGCAGCGGGCGGAGATCGACGCGCTCGCGCGTGAGACGAAGGACGCCGGTCTCCGCTTCCGAGATGTCCATCAACGCATTGAGCATCGACAGCATGCGCTCGGACTCTTCGAGGCAGTCCGAGAGCGCTTCGCGCTGCGCTGCCGCGTCCCCCGATTGAAGCGCGCGCTCCGCGGTCCCGCGCAGTCGCGCCATCGGCGTGCGGAGATCGTGCGCGACGTTGTCGAGCGACTCCCCCATCGCGCCAATGAGGTTCGTGATGCGATCGAGCATCGTATTGAACAGGCTGACCAGCTCGTCGACGGTGTCTCCGGTCGGACCGCGCGACGGGACCCGCGCCTCCATCCGCCCGGTGCGCGTGATCCCCTGGACGACGTGAATCAACTCGTAGAGCGGTTGCAGCGTCCATCGCGTGATCACCAGGCCGCCGACGACGCCGATCACCATCGTCACGACCGAGACCCACCCGACAACGGTGCGGAACTGCGCCAGCAGCGCGAGCCGGATCTCGTTGCTCTTTCCGACCTGGAGGATCGTGCCGTCTCGCAGGCGCGCCGAGGCGACCTCGAGCACGGCGCTCGTTGATCGCGCGGGCGCTTCGTCGACGCCGCGATCCCCCTCACCGAGCTGATTGAGATCGAAGTCCGACCAGCCGGGCGGCATCGTGACGAACAGCGCGTCCGCGCCGCGGCCGAGGACGCGGACGAACAGCCGCTCGCGGCGGCCGGTGCGCTGCTCGAGTTCGACGGCCCGTTCGAGCGCCGGGAGCCCGGCCGCTTCGTAGCGCAGCGCGTACTCGCGGAGCGTGGCCGCGATGATGTCGTGATCGCGACGCGCCAGCGACGTGGCCAGCAGCCAGTAGGTGAGGCCGACGAGCGCGACGGTACTCACCACGAACACCGCCGCATACCAGAGTGACAACCGGAGGCCGAGCGTTCCGCGCATCATCTACTCTCGTAGGACGTAGCCCACGCCGCGGACGGTGTGCAGCAGCCGTCGGGCAAAGGGTCGATCGATGCGGTCGCGGAGCCGCGAGACGAGCACGTCGACGACGTTGGTGCTCGGATCGAAGTTGTAGCCCCAGACGTGCGACAGGATCATGGTCTTCGAGAGCACCTTGCCGGGGTTCCGCATGAGGTACTCGAGCAGCGCGAACTCGCGCGGCCGCAGCTCGATGGCTGTCGAGCCGCGTCGCACCTTCCGGGTCAGAAGGTCGAGCGTCAGATCGGCGAAGGTGAGCCGCGTCGGCTCGGCGGCGCCCGTCGATCGGCGGATGAGCGCCTGGACGCGGGCGAGCAGCTCCGCAAACGCGAACGGTTTCGTCAGGTAGTCGTCTCCGCCGGCCTGCAGGCCGCGGACACGATCGTCGACCGATCGCTTGGCGCTCAGGATGAGGACCGGCAGCCGCACGCCGCGCGCGCGCAGCGCGTCGATCATCGACAGGCCATCCATCCGCGGGAGCATCACGTCCACGATCGCGACGTCATACGGCTCTGCCACCGCGCGTTCGAGACCGGTGAGACCGTCCGACGCGTGGTCCACGGCATAGCTTGCTTCCCGTAATCCCTTCTCGACGAACTGCGCGATCGTTGGATCGTCCTCGACGAGGAGCACCCGCATCGTGTCGACAGTACCGCACAACCGTGTAATTCCGCCGCCCGTGTCGCAACCGACGCCACCAGCACTCTGTGATACGACTCCGACCGGTGCACATAACTATCAAGTGATCAACGCGTTCGCCGCGGCGCGGCGCGCGCATCGTCCACGGCACCGCGCTTGCCTTTACCTTCATCGCCGGTTCCACGTTGTTCCTTCGGCGTGGGCGGCTCTTTAGATCCGCGCGGAATGGCGGATCTGAAGACCCGCCCTGCGTGAAGAACGACGAGCGGAGCAGTCCGCCATCCGATCGTCTTGCGGCTCCTTACAACCGCAAGCGTCACGACCGCCAGTCCCCACGCGTTACACGTTCGCACAACGATGTAATCCCGCCGGCGGTGTCGTCAGCGGCCGCGCGCCGCAGCGCCGTTTCAATCTTGCACGCGCGGATAAATCTCAGACGTGCAATACCTTCCAACCGACGCCGAGCCCGGCCGTTTCGGCATCGCGATTGCCCCTGTCCTGATCGCCGGTTTCTTTCCGCTTCAACGGAGGCGTCATGCGAAAGGTTTTAGGGTTCGTGCTCGGCGCGGCACTGTTGTCCGCCGCGTGCGGCGGTCACAGCGGCTCTCCCACCTCTCCGTCGACCTCCGACGGATCATCGTCGGCGTCAGCCGCGACGATCAGCGGCACCGTCCAGGGCGGCGGCGTCAGCGCGCTGACCTCCGCATCCAGCGGGGCGGCGCTGGCCGGCGTCACCGTGACGGTGGTCGGGACGTCGATCAGCTCCGGCGTCGATGCGGCCGGCCGCTTCACGTTGACCAACGTCCCGCCGGGTAGCGTTCAGCTGCGCATCAGCGGCGGCGGCACCGATGCGACGGTCACGCTCACGCCCGTGCAGGCGGCGCAGTCTGTCGAGATCAAGATTGTCGTCAACGGCAACAACGCATCGGTCGAGAGCGAGCTGCGCAAGGGCGGCGGCGAATCCGAGCTCGAAGGACGCGTCGAATCGCTGCCGCCGACGACCGCCGCGCTCACCTTCGTCGTCTCCGGCCGCACGGTCAAGACGGACGCGTCGACCGCGTTCGTCGATGGCAGCCTCACCCGCACGTTCGCCGACCTGCGCATCGGCATGCGCGTGCACGTGAAGGGTCAGACGGCCGGCGACACCTTCACGGCCGCGAAGGTCGAGATGCAGAACTCGAACACGGCCAGCCCCGTCGAGGTCAACGGCGTCATCGACACGGTCACCGGCGACGCGACGTCGTTCCAATTCAAGATCGGCAGCCGCGTGATCCGCGGCGACAGCACGACGTCGTTCTCGGGCGCGGGCCCGAGCAGCAGCGGCTTCACGGCGCTGAAGGACGGCGTCCGCGTCGAAGTGAAGGGCGAGCAGCGCGACGGGTTCGTCTTCGCCATCCGCATTCACGTCAACGGCAACGACGACAACGACGACGACGACGACGATGATGCGGACGACGACGGCGACGACCACGGCCAGGACGACGCGCGTGAAGTCAAGATGGAGGGATCGTTGAGCGGACTCGGTGGCGCCTGCCCCGCCATCACGTTCAGCATCGGCACGGTCACGTTCCAGACCAGCGCGTCGACGAGGTTCGACGACGTCTCGTGCTCGTCGTTGAAAAACGGGGACAAGGTGGAAGCGAAAGGTACGCGCCGGGCCGATGGTTCGGTCGTCGATGCCGAGCGCGTGAAGAAGGCCCGTTAGCCCGTGGTCTTGCGGCTCCTCGCGACCGCAAGCGCCAGTACCGCCACGCCCCAGGCCGTCATCGCGGCGGCCTGGGGCCACAACAGCTCCAAGCCAATCCCCTTCAGAAAAATCCCGCGGACGATGACGAGAAAGTAGCGCAGCGGAATCAAGTAGGTGGCGTACTGAATCACGCGCGGCATGTTCTCGATCGGAAAGATGAAGCCTGACAGGTAGATCATCGGCGTCAGGAAGAAGAACGTCGCGGTCATCATCGCCTGCTGCTGCGTGTCGGACACCGTCGAGATGAACAGCCCGAGCGCGAGCGTGCAGAGCACATAGAGCAGGCTCATGAGGATGAGCAGCGTGAGGCTGCCGCGCAGCGGGACCTCGAACCAGAACACGGCGACCGCCGTGACGAGGAACACGTCGATGAGCGCGATCAGTCCGTACGGCAGCAGCTTGCCGACGATCAACTCCCAGCGCCGCAGCGGCGTCACGTTCAGCTGTTCGAGCGTGCCCAGCTCTTTCTCGCGCACGATGGCCATCGCGGCGAGGTTCGCCGTAACCAGCAGGAGCAGGAGCGCGAGCACGCCGGGGATCATGAAGAACCGGCTCTCGAGCTGCGGGTTGAACCAGATGCGGATCCGCGTATCGATCGCGGCCGGACGCGCGCCGGCGGCGGGCGAAGCCGCAGCCGCGAGCTCCTCTGCGTAGCCGCCGATGAGCGACGTCGCGTAGCCGAGCGCCACCGTCGTCGAATTCGAGTCGCTGCCGTCCGCAACGACCTGCAGTGCGACGGGCGTGCCCGCATGGATCGACGCGCCGTAGCCCTGCGGGATCGCCAGCGCGACCCAGGCGCGGCCGCGCTGCAAGTACTCGTCGACCTCGGAGACGGTCGTCACGGTGTCGACGACCGTGAAGTTGCGCGACACGTCGAAGCGCGCGAGGAGCGATCGGCTTTCGGGCGAGCGGTCGCCGTCGGCGACGACGATCGGCACGTCCTTCACGTCGGTGGTGGCCGCATAACCGAGCATCGTCAGCTGGATGATGGGCGCGACGATGACGATCCCGAACAGCCGCGGGTTCTGCCGGAGCTCGAGGAATTCCTTCCAGACCAACCGTCGCAAACGCATGACGGCTACCGCGCCTCCCGCGCGAGGCGCACCGACGCGAGCCCGAGCATCACCGCGGCGTAGACGATGAGCGCCCCCATCTGCGGCAGCAGCAGCCAGATCGACGTCCCCTTCAGCACGATGCCGCGGAGCGCGACGAGGAAGTAGCGCGCCGGAACCGCATACGTGACGATCTGCAGTGCCTGCGGCATGCTCGAGATCGGAAAGATGAAGCCGGACAGCATCAACGTCGGAAGGAACGACGACAGCATTGCCGCTTGAAAGGCGACCTGCTGCGTGTCGGCGACGGTCGAGATGACGAGGCCGGTGCCAAGCGCGCCGGCGATGAAGAGCGAGAGTGCTACCAGCAGCGAGATCCAGTTCCCGCGCATCGGCAGCTCGAAGAGCAGCATCGCCGCCAGCACGATCAGCGCCGCCGACGCCAGCGAGATGAGGAAGTACGGGATCGTCTTGCCGATGACGAAGGAGAACGTATCGATCGGCGCCATTCGCACCTGCTCCATCGTCCCCACTTCCTTTTCGCGAACGATCGAGATCGCCGTCGAGATGACGGCAGTGATCATCAGGATGTAGGCGATGAGGCCAGGGACGAGGAACAGCGTGCTGCGCAGTTCCGGGTTGTACCAGATGCGCGGCTCCACGGAGACGGGGGCCTCGGGCGGCACGGTCGCGGGCGCGAGCGTCGCGCCGGCGCTGCGAACGATGTTCGCGGTGTAGCCCATGACCGTCGTCGCCGTATTCGCGTTCTCGCCGTTGATGATGACCTGCACCTCGGGCGCCTGTCGGCGCGCAAGATCGCGCGCGAATCCTTCGGGGATGACGAGCACCGCGCGCGCCTCGTTGAGATCGAGGAGGCGATCGATCTCCTCCGGCGAGTAGGCGTCGGCGACGCGGTCGAAGTAGCTCGAGTTCACGAACGCGGATACGAGGGCGCGGCTCTCGGGCGTGCCATCGCGGTCCTGGACGGCGAGCGTGACGTGGCGGATGTCCCAGTTGAGCGCGTAGCCGTACAGGAGCAGGAAGAACGCGGGCACGAAGACGAGGATCAACAGCGTCCGGCGATCGCGCGAGATCTGCCGCAGCTCTTTCCGGCACACCGCGAGCGCTTTCCTCATGCTGCGGATCCTCGTGCGTCGGCTGTCGCGCGATCGATGACGTCGAGAAACACGTCTTCGAGCGATGGCGCGACCGCGGCGACGGATTCGACCGAGATCCCCTGCTCGCGGAGGCGGGCGGCAAGCGCGTCGGCACTGACCGAGCCGTCACGTAGCACCGCATGAACGGCCGTGCCGAAGAGGCTCGTCTTCTCGACCGCCGGCATCGCGTCGAGCAGCCGCATCGCTTCAACCGCGCGGTCCGCGCGAATCTCGACGATCGGCCGTCCCGCGAAGATCTGCTTCACCTCGGTCGGCGTACCGATCGCCGCGAGACGGCCGGCGTGAATGAGCGCGACGCGGTGACACCGTTCGGCCTCGTCGAGGTAGTGGGTCGTGACGAGCACGGTCACGCCGGACTGCGACAGCGCGTCGATGAGCCGCCAGAACTGCCGCCGCGACATCGGATCGACGCCTCCAGTCGGCTCGTCGAGGAACAGGATCGGGGGTTCGTGGAGGATCGCGCAGCCAAGCGCGAGTCGTTGACGCCATCCGCCGGCGAGATCGCGCGCCAGCGTTGTCTCGCGTCCGGCGAGGCCCGCCATCTCGAGGACGAACCGCCGTCGCTCGGCGAGCTTCGCCTCGTCCAGGCCGTAGATGCCGCCGAAGAAGCGGATGTTCTGATCGACCGTGAGCAGTTCGTACAGCGAGAAGCGCTGCGACATGTAGCCGATGCGCCGCTTCACGCCTTCGGGATCCTTCCGCACGTCGATGCCGCCCACCGTTGCCGTGCCCGATGTCGGCTGCAGCAGGCCGCAGAGCATGCGAATGGTCGTCGACTTACCGGCGCCGTTGCTTCCGAGGAAGCCGAAGATTTCCCCCTTGCGCACGTCGAAGCTCACCTCGTCGACGGCGACGAACTGGCCGAAGCGGCGCGTGAGCTGCCGCACCTCGATGGCGTTGGCGGCGGTCATTGGCCGAGCGCGCGCTGGAGGCGCGCCTCCGCGAGCCGCACGCCGGCAATCGCGCGCGTGCGATCGAGCTCGGCCTGGAGGCGCGCAACCTGCGCTTCGAGCACATCGGTGCTGGTCGCGACGCCCACCCGGTAGCGCTCGCCGACGACGCGCTCGGCTTCGGCGGCGGCGCGCACCTCGTCGTCGGCGGCGGTGATCGCCTCGCGGCTGGACGCGAGCTGCAGGCGCCGCTGTTCGACCTCGAAGGTGGTCTGGCGATCGAAGTCCTCGGCGCGCGCGCGCACCGCGCGCGCATTGGCCCGCGCCTCCCCGGCTTCGGCGGCGCGCCGTCCGCCGTCCCAGAGCGGCCACGTGAGATTGATCGAGACGTCATACGACGGGCGAAATTCGCCGGTGCGCGGGAAGATGCGCGGGTTTGGGCGCGCGTAGTCGTAGCCGCCGTTGACGGCGATCTGCGGCCGTGCGGTGGCATCGACTGCCTGGGCGCGGGCTTCGGCGGCCGCTTCGCGGCGCTCCAGCGCCCGCCGCTCGGGGCGCGAAACCGGGACACTCACAGTTTCGGAAAGAGGGACACTCACACTTCCCGGAACCGTGACTGTCCGGGTTGCGGGAAGTGTGAGTGTCCCGGTTTCTGGCGCGCGGGTGTCCGGTTGCGAGATGCGGGGTTCGATGCGGGCGGCGGTGAGGCCGGTCAGGCGGCGCAGGTCTGCCTCGGCGATCGCCCGCTGGTTCGACGCTTCCAGCGCGAGCAGACGCTGATGCGACTGCTGCGCCTCGGCAGACGAGACGTCGTTCGGCGCAATCAAACCGGAGGTCAGGCGGCTGCGCAGGTCCGTCACCTGCGCACCGATGGCGTCGAGCGAGCGCGCGAGCACCGCCTCGGTCTCGCGCGCAGTGACGAGCGCCCAGAACGCGCGGGTGATCTCCAGGCGCAGGTCCGCGCGCGCGGCGGCAAGATCCTCGACGGTCGCGTCGCGCTCTGCCCGTGCGGCGCGCTCGAGCGCGTCGCCGCGTCCCCCGGTATAGATCGGCCACTGCAGATCGAGACGCGAGCGATAGTTATCGGGAATGTCCGGGTAGACGACCGCGGGCGGGCGGCCGATCGTCGTCGGAATCGCGAACACGTCGACGTGATTGGTTCGGGTGTAGCCGACCTGCGCGGCGACGCTGGGCCGCTCGGCAACCCGGCGGCCTTCCACCGCGAACGACGCGGCCTCGGTGCGCGCCTCGAGCTCGGCGACCCGGCGCGACGTCTCCATCCCGCGCGCTAGTGCCTCCTCGAGCGTCAGCGCCACGGGCGATGGTCCCTCCTGGGCCGCGAGCGGCAGCGCGGCGGCCATGCAGACGACAAGCGTGAGTGGGTATCTCATGATGAGCGCGTGGTCAGGTCGATGAACACATCCTCGAGCGACGCGGTGATCGGACGGATGCTGACGATGGGGAGCGCGTCGGCGGCGAGCGCCGCGCGGATCGCCTCGGCGCCCCGCTCCTGATCGATCCCCGCGAGGCGGACGTGCGCGCGATCGCCGAACGACTGCACGTCGGCGACGCCGGGAATGCGCGCGAGACGCTCGATCGGCGGACGCGGCGCGGAGACGATCACTTCGAGCAGCTGGCCGCGAAGCGCCGCCTGCAGGCGCGACGGCTCGTCGAGCGCGAGCAGCCGGCCTTCGTGCAGCAGCGCGACGCGCGCGCAGCGCTCGGCCTCGTCGAGATACGGGGTCGCCATCACGATCGTCAGGCCGCGCGCGAGGAACTCCGAGAGCAGCTTCCAGAACTCGCGGCGCGACACCGGATCGACGCCGGTCGTCGGCTCGTCGAGCAACAGCACCTCGGGTTCGTGGACGAGCGTGCAGGCGAGCGCCAGCTTCTGCTTCATCCCGCCGGAGAGGCGATCGGCACGCCGGCTCCGAAACGGCGTCAACTGGGTCATCTCGAGCAGCCGATCGCGCGCCGCCTGATAGCCGCGCACGCCGTGAATCTCGGCGAAGAACGCGACGTTCTCGTCGATGCTCAGATCGCCGTACAGGCTGAATCGCTGCGACAGATAGCCCACCCCGCCGGTGATGGCGCGATGGTCGGCCACGGGATCCCGGCCGAGGATCACGATCCGTCCGGCGTCCGCCTTCAGCAGTCCGCCCATCAGCCGGATCGTGGTCGTCTTGCCGGCGCCGTCGGGTCCGATGAGACCGAACATCTCCCCGCGCGCGACCTCGAACGTCAGCGCCTCGACCGCCGTCACCGCGCCGTACCGCTTCGTAACGCGTTCGAGCCTGACTACCGTTTGACCGTCTTTATCCGTGTCCATCCGTGTGTATCCGTGGTGGATCCGTCGGGGTGCATCCGTGGGGGCTCTATTGGGGCCGGAGCTCCGCTTCGACCGGCATCCCCGGTTTCAGCACTCCGTTCTTGTTGTCGGCGGTGATCTTGATCCGATACACGAGCTTCGATCGCTCCTCCGCCGTCTGCACATTCCGCGGTGTGAACTCCGCCTTCGGCGAGATGAACGAGATGGTCCCGTCGAGACGCTGGCCCGCATCGGTGATGAGCGTGGCCGGCTGGCCGATCTTCAGCCGTGGCACCTTCGGCTCGTCGACGTAGACGTTGGCCCACGCGTGATCGAGATCGGTGATGACGACCAGCGGCGAGCGGGGAGCGACCATCTCTCCCGCGTCGACAAGCTTCGAGGTGACGACGCCGCCGACCGGACTCTTGACGGTGGCGTCGCCGAGGCTCTTCTCGAGCGTCGCGATCTGCGCGTCGGTCGCGCTGACGCGGGCGCGGGCGGCGGTGACCTCCTGCGGACGCGCGCCGGCCTTCAGGCGCGCGAGCGCATCCGACGCGGCGCGGGCGCGATCCTCCGCCGCTTTGACGCGGGCCGCCGATACATCCCGCCGCGTCCTCGCATCGTCGCGCTGCTTCACCGATCCCGCGTTGGCGCGTAACAGCGATTCGAAGCGTTCGAGATCGGCGTTGGCCGCCTCGAGCTCCGCCTGCGCGGCGCGGACGTCCGCCCGTGCCGATTCGTACTGCGCCGTCGCCTGGCGAACATCCTCGGCGCGCGAGCCGGCCTGGAGCAGCGCCAGCTGCGCCTGCGCCTGCTCGCGCTCGGCGGTGGCACGGCGAATCGCGAGCTCGGTGTCGAGGGTATCGAGGCGCGCGAGCACGTCGCCGGCGGCGACCCGCTGCCCTTCGACGACCTTCAGCTCCACGATGCGGCCGCCCACCTCCGGCGCGACCCGCACGTCGGTCGCCTCCACGTAACCGGTGGCGCGGTTCGCGTCCGCGTCGCTCTTGCCATGACACGCGGTCAGCGCCAGCACCGCGCACGCGACGACGAGGCATCTGGGGCTCTTCATGCAATCCGTCCTTCGAGGAGCGCAAGCGTCAGGCGCTGAATGTGCGCGACCACCTGGTCGCGCGGCAGCTCCGCCGCGCCGGCAGCGCCGGCGCGCTGCATCTTCCGGCGCAGGCGCTCGGTCGCGAGGAAAAACATGAGCGGCGCGATGATGCCGCCCTGCACGAGGATCGGGGACGCGGCCGTGAACCGCCCGGCGCGGCGTCCCTCGTCGATGATGGCGCTCAGCGTCGCGAGCACGGCGCGCGGATAGCCGAGCGTCACGGCGTCGACGTGCTCGCCCCCTTCGGCGATCTCGCGCAGCCAGATCGGCGGGAAGTGCGGGCGCGCTTCGGCCTCGGCGGCAATCGCCTCGACGAAGCCGCGGATCTTCTCGTCAGGGGCGATCGCGCTGGCGGCGACGGCCCGGACGCGCTCGAGGACCGCCGCGAACATGTCGCGAAGGATCTCGCGGTAGAGCGCGGCCTTGCTGGGGAAGTGGTAATAGATCATCGCCTTGTTCAGGCGAGCGGCGCGGGCAATGCGGTCGACGTTGGCGCCGGCGTAGCCGCGCGCCGCGAATTCCGCGGCGGCGGCTTTGAACACCCGCGCGCGTGAATCGGTCCCGGCGGCGGAGCGGCGGCGCACGGCAGTGGCGGGCATGATTATTAACTAACCAGATAGTTAACATTTCTCGCGTGCCGATGTCAAAGGCGCCGGCCGTCCCGCGTCTCACGCTCTGGCAGGTCTAAAGACCCGCCCTAGATTGGAAATACTTGCCTCGCCGTCCGTACGTGTCGGTCGTAGGCCGGGTCTTTAGACCCGGCGACAAGCGTCGCCGACGCGTGAGAGGCCCCCCGCCGTCATCCGCTGGCGCAGCTGCAGCTACAGCAACTGCGAGAGCCGCGCGTACCCGGCGCGGCTCACCGGCAGCCGCGTGCCGTCGCGCAGGATCGCGATCCGGCTGTCTTTCGCGTAGAGCTCCACCTTGGAGATCCGATCGATGTTGAGGATGTACGAACGATGGATGCGGACGAACCGCGCCGGGTCGAGCGACGCTTCGACGGCGGCCAGCGTCTGGTCCTTCAAGTATTGCTTCCCGCCTGCCTTGAACGCGACGTAATCGTCTTGTGCCTCGACGTAGTCGATCGTCTCGACCGGCAGCACGTGCACGTTCGCGCCGTCGCGGATCAACACGCGTTCGACAGGACCGCTCTTCGGCTTCGCGTCGCGGACGACCGCGTCGACGTCGGGCGGCGCCGCCATGGCGCGCTGACGTTCGCGCGCCCGCGCCATCGCCTCCTGGAACCGCTCGGCGCTGAATGGCTTCAGCAGGTAGTCGACGGCATGCACGTCGAACGCGCGCAGCGCGTACTGGTCGTAGGCGGTGATGAACACCACCGGCTGCTCCCGCCCGAGCAGCTCGAGCACCTCGAAGCCGTCGAGCTTTGGCATCTGCACGTCGAGCAGCACGAGGTCCGGTTGATGCTCCGCCACCGCCTTCACCGCGTCGAAGCCGTTCCCGCACTCCGCGACGATCTCCAGCTCCGGATCGGCCGACGCGTACTCGCGCACGACCGCGCGCGCCAGCGGTTCATCATCGACGATCACGATACGCATAAATCGAAGTATCGAAGGAGAACGAAGAATCGAAGGAGCACTTCACGGCGCGGCGCCCGGCGCCGACTCCGGATCAATCGGCAGATCGACTTCGGCGACGAACAGGCCGTCCTGCTCGTCCGTCCGCAGCGCTGCCTCGTTCCCATAGAGCGTGCGCAGGCGCGCCCGAACGTTCGCCAGCCCGACCTTCGTGCCGCGTCCCGCCGGACGATCCCGATCGCAAGGATTATCGATCCGGATGCGCATGGTCGCGGGGCCGCGCTCGGCGACGATCCGGACGACGCCCCCTTCG
>JBKPRU010000170.1:0-5017 GCA_046734675.1 Acidobacteriota bacterium | reverse complement strand
GATCGCGTCCCCCCGCTGTTCGAACACCTTCATGGCTTCCTGCCCGTTGCGCGCCTCGTGCACGACATAGCCCGCGCGCGAGAGCGCCTGCGCGAACAGCTGGCGCACTGCCGGCTCGGCCTCGACGAGCAGAATCGTTTCAAGCGTAGGAGAACTATCGACCATCGAGGTGACCCGGACCCGAGACATCCACCGTGTGATTGCAAAGGCGCGGCCGTGAACGCCGCATTGAGATTCCGTAGATTCGCGCCGGCCCCGCGTGAGCGCCCCCTCGAACCGTGTGCGCCCACCGCACATGCGCTGCGCAAGCACCGCACAGAACCCGAACCCTTGAACCCCTTGAACCCTAACTCGCCGCTTTCTTCTGCTCCTCCTTCATCCCCGTCCGCCGTTCGAGCATTTGCGCCGCGCCCCAGCAGACCGACGCCCACAGCAGACCAACGATCCATCCGGCGATGACGTCGGTCGGATAGTGTACGCCAAGGCCGACGCGCGTCACCCCGGTGAGTAACGTGACGAACATCGCCATCGCGAGGCAATAGAACTTCGTGAGCCGTCCATTCGACACGTGCATCAGCACCGCGCCGAGCGTGAGGTACACGACCGCGGACGTCAGCGCATGGCCGCTTGGAAAGCTCGGCGAGGCGACGTCGCGCAGATGTGGCACGACGCTCGGCCGCGTGCGCTCGAAGGCACTCTTCAGCACGTAGTTCACGAACCAGCCGCTGGTCGACGTGATGAACACGAACAGCGCCGTCCGATAGCGCGTCTGCAGCAGCAGGAATCCGACGACCGCGGCGACGACCAGGCCGAGGATCACGGGGCTGCCGAGCGCGGTGAGATCGAGCAGCGCTCCCTGCAGCCACGGCGGACCGATCATCCGCGCCGGATCCTGCGGGTCGCGCAGCGCTCGCAGGATCCGCGTGTCGAACGCCAAAGTCTCCCCTTCCATCACTTCGCTCGCGAGCTTCAGAAACGCGAACAGCAGCGTGGACGCGGCAAGCGCGACCAGCAGCCAGGCGATCTCGTGACGCTCGAGCCGCGTGAGGTGCACGAACGGCCGCTGCCACCAGGCGTTGGCCGTGTGTTTATGCGGTTTCATGACACGTCATGGGCATTGCCGTCCGACAACCGACAACCGACAACCGACAATCGTTAAAATCTAACGCACATGCGATCCCTTTACGCGCGGCTGCACAGCCGCTACCACCGCGGCGAGCTCATCGATCGCCGCGAAATGATCAGACGCTCGCTCGCGGCGGCGGCCGGCGTGCTCGTCAGCGAGCGCCTCGCCTTCGCGGCGCCCCAATCGTCCGCCCCCCGCGTCATCGTCATCGGCGCGGGCTTTGCCGGCCTCGCGGCCGCTTACGAGCTGTCGCGCGGCGGCGCCGACGTCACCGTCCTCGAGGCGCGTAACCGCGTCGGCGGACGGGTCATCAGCTTCACCGATCTCGTCCCCGGCGGAGCGATGGAAGGAGGCGCGGAGCTGATTGGCACCAATCATCCAATCTGGCAGCAATACAAGGCGCGGTTCGATCTCCCATTCGTGCCGATCACCGAGGAAGACGCCGAAGCGCCGATCGTCTTGAGGGGCACGCGTCTCACCCGCGCGCAGTCGGATCAATTGTGGGAAGAGATGACCGAGACGCTGAAGGGGCTCAATGCCGACGCGGCGAAGATTGACGATGCGGTGATGCCGTGGAAGGCGTCGCAGGCAGCCGACTGGGATCGCATGTCGCTCGGCCAGTGGATCGGACGTCTCGGCGCGTCTGATCTCTGCAAGGCGGGCATCGACACGCAGATGACCGCCGACAACGGCGTCGTCACCGACTGGCAGAGTTATCTCGGCAACCTCGCGATGATCAAAGGAGGCGGCGTCGAGCAGTACTGGACGGAGACGGAAGTATCTCGCTGCGCCGGGGGAAGCCAGCAACTCGCGCGGCGACTCGCGCGCGAGATCGGCGACGCGCGCATCCATCTTCGCCAGCCGGTGCGGTCGATCGAGGTGTCGGACCGCGGCGTCGTGGCCGCGACCGCGACGGCACGTTACGAGGCGGACTTCGCCGTCCTCGCCGTCCCTCCGCTCACCTGGAACCGGATTGCGTTCACGCCGCGGCTGCACGTCGCGGGGGTGCCGCAGATGGGCAGCAACGTGAAGTTTCTGATGCGGACGCGCGACCAGTTCTGGAAGCACGGCGGCCTGGCGCCCGACTCGCTCACCGACGGGCCCGTCCACCTCACGTGGCACACCACGCAGCATCAGCAGGTCGCGGGCGCCGGCATCGTCGCGTTCTCGGGCGGTCCGGCGGCGGACGCGTGCCGCGCCTGGAGCGCGGCCGAGCGGAACGAGCGCTACCTGGCCGCGCTCACGCCGATCTATCGACGCGTGCGCGCCAGCTTCGAACGCGCGCGCTTCATGGATTGGCCGTCGGATCCGTGGGTGAAAGGCTCGTATTCATTTCCCGCACCGGGCGAGGTCACGCGCCTCGGACCCGACCTGCAGGAGCCGCTCGCCCGTCGCGTGTTCCTCGCCGGCGAGCACACCTGCTACGCGTTCGTGGGGTACATGGAAGGGGCGCTGCAATCCGGCGCGCGGGCGGCGAAGCGAATTCTCACTTAACGCCCATGCAGAGAACAGGCGTAGGGCGGGTCTTCAGACCCGCCGCTCGCGCCAGGCGTGCATCGTGATCCTCGTCGCCGGGTCTCAAGACCCGGCCTACGACTGCGCGCTTCACACCCGCGCGTGCACTTTCGCGGCTTTGATCATCAACACCGGCACCTCGACACTGTGACGGACACGGTCGGCGGTGCTGCCGCGGAGCAGGTCGTTGAGGAAGCGATGGCCGTGGGTGGACATCGCGATCAGATCGACGCGCTCCTCCTGCGCGACCTTGATCAACTGCGTCGCCGGATCGCCCATGGCGAGACGCGTGCGGGTGCGGAAGCCGTCAGACGACAGCTCCTCGGCGATCCGCTCGAGATACGCGCGGTCGTCCTTCATCTCCTCTGAATCGCGCAGCTTCAGCTCTTCGTAGTGGCGCGCCGCCCAGCCGTCGGCGACGTGCACCAGCAGCAGCGACGCGCCGGTCAGCGACGCCAGCTGGCGCACGTGCTCCAGCACGGTGCGATCGGCGTCGGAATGCTCGATGGCGATGAGGATGCTCGAATACATGATTCACCTCACCCCTATCTGAAGAATGTTTGCCAAAGCAGCCACGCGTTGAGCGCCGCGATCAGGATCGCCACCGGCCAGGCGAGCACGCGCATCCATAGCGGCGCGACCAGCTCCCCCATCTTGCGCCGATCGCCCGTGAACATGACGAGCGGGAACACCGCGAACGGGAGCTGCAGACTCAAAATGACCTGGCTGAGGATCAGCAACTGCCCCGTGCCGCGCTCGCCATACAAGGCGACGGTGATGAGCGCCGGAATGATCGCGATGAGCCGCGTGATGAGGCGCCGCAGCCACGGCCGCAGGCGAATGTTGAGAAACCCTTCCATCACGATCTGACCGGCGAGTGTGCCGGTCAGCGTCGCGTTCTGACCCGAGCACAGCAGCGCGACAGCAAACAGCGTGCTCGCGAGCGACGTGCCGAGGAGCGGCGCGAGCAGCAGATACGCGTCCGAGATGTCGGCGACGTCCTCGTGCCCCGTGCCATGAAAGGTCGCCGCCGCCATCACGAGGATCGCGCCGTTCAGGAACAGCGCCGACATCAGCGCGACCGTCGAGTCGATCGTCGAGAAGCTCACCGCCTGCCGCCGGCTCTCCACGTCGTCGCCGTACTTGCGCGTCTGGACGATCGACGAGTGGAGATACAGGTTGTGTGGCATCACCGTCGCGCCGAGAATGGCGACGGCAATGTAGAGCATGTCCGAATTGCGGACGATCTCGGCGCTTGGGAGGATTCCACGCACAATACCGGTCAGGTCCGGCCTCGCCAGCGCGAGTTCCACCGCGAACGAGCCGGCGATGCCGACGATCAGCAGGACGACCAGCGCCTCGACGTAGCGGAAGCGATGGTTCTGCAGCCAGAGGACCAGCAGCACGTCCGCCGACGTCAGGCAGACGCCCCAGATCATCGGCAGACCGAAGAGCAGGTTCAGCGCGATGGCGGCGCCAATGACCTCGGCCAGATCGCAGGCGGCGATCGCGATCTCGCAGAGTACCCACAGGGCGATGGTCGTCGGGCGCGAGTAGTGGTCGCGGCACGCCTGCGCGAGGTCGCGCCCGCTGACGATTCCGAGGCGCGCCGCCAGCGCCTGCAGGAGGATCGCCATCAGGTTCGACAGCATGATCACCGAGAGGAGCGTGTAGCCGTACTTGGCCCCACCCGCGAGGTCCGTTGCCCAGTTCCCCGGGTCCATGTACCCGACCGCGACGAGATAACCGGGACCTGTAAAAGCAAACAGCTTCCGCCAGAAGCTGCCGGTCGGCACGGGGATCGATCCGTGCACTTCCGGCAGGCTGACGGAGGTGGACGCCTGGCGCCAACTCATAGACTTCTACCTTACACGAGACGTAAAGTCCTTTCTGAAAGGGTAAGGGCCGGCGCGCGCAACCAAGTGATTGCACGGGATTTCGCCGCCCGCATGAGGCACGCGAATTGCCAATCCGTGCGCCATGCACTGGCGTCTCCAGTGGCGGGCCGTGGTGTTCGCGTTCGCTCTCGTGTGTGTCCCGACCCTCGCATCCGCTCAGGCCGATCAGGCCCCTCCACCGCCGCCCCCGCAGATCGATCAGACCGTCGTCAACGTGCCGACGACGCTGTCGCTGCAAAAGCATCACAGCTACTTCCGGCTCACGCACCGCTTCGCGCGTGACCTGCGGCGGCCGGGTACGACCTTCGGCCAACTGGCCGAGGAACTATTTAGTCTCGACGATGGCGCGATCATCGCGTTGGAATACCGCTTCGGCATCACGTCGAACCTGCAGGCCGGCGTCCATCGGTCGATCTTCAACAAGACGATCCAGACATTCGGCCGGTGGGACGCTATCAAGCAGGGCGCGAGTATGCCG
>JBKPRU010000169.1:0-17866 GCA_046734675.1 Acidobacteriota bacterium | reverse complement strand
GCTGTACGCCTCGCGGCTGCGGATGATCGTGCCGAGCGTGTTGGCGGCCGGCTTCACCCACGCCGCCATCGCGAACTTCTTGTCGGCCATGAACGTGTGGTGGAAGCCGGTCTGCAGGTAGCCATCTGCGCCTGCGAACTGGTATCCCTGTCCAACGATCGCGTCCGCGTACACGTCGGACGTGAGCCCGACACGCGTGGCCGCCGACATGATGTTGCTCCTGGCATTGATGGTGTCGCCTTCCATCCGGTACCAGACGACGTTATCCGGCAGCGATGCGCAGACGCCGGATCCAACCGCGTAATCCACCGAGACGTAACCGGGATTGCCGGCGCGATCGGTGATCGACACGCCGAACGAGTGATAGCCGGGCGTGGACGTGTCGATCGGCTCGCCATTCGTGCCGCCGGTGCACGCGGCGACCCCGGAAAGCGCGTCGGAGCAGGTGAACGCCGGCTGGACCACCTCGCCGCGCTCGTAGAGGGAGAACGTCGGGCTGGTAATCGTTGCCGTCGGCGCCGTCGCGTCGCGCTTCGCGGTCGCCGAGAGCGACGCGCTGCCTCCCTCGCTCGTCGCGGTGCAGGTGTAGGTCGTGCCGGGCGTATCGGCACGAATGATCGTCATGTCGCACCCGGACGTCGCCGTGACGGGGCTCTCCGGATCCCACCACGCCCAGTACAGCGTCACATCACTCCGGAACCAGCCGTCTTCGTTCGGATTCTCACTGAATCCGTACCAGAGCTGCGGCGGGGTCGTGTCGGTAAAGCGGAACGCTGCGTCGATCCATGCGCTCCTGTAGTCAGGCGGAGCGCCCAGCACGGCGACGTACACGGTCTGAGGTGGGACCGCAGGCGAGGTCGCGATCAGCGTTGTCGAATCCACGAACTCGACTGCGGTCGCATCGGCGGGCCCGAAGATGACTCGCATTCCGGGCTCGAACCCGGTGCCCCTGATGGTGACCTGCGTTCCGCCCGTATCCGGTCCGCTCGCTGGTGACACGCTCGTGAGCGACAGACCTTCGAGCTGCGTGAACACCACGCTCTTGTCGAAGAACCGGATCGTCGTGCTCCGCCGTGCCGGGTCCGGGTTTGGCTGCGCGGCCTTGACCGTCACGGTGCCGCTACCCGTGCCCATTGGCGACGATTCGAACGAGATCCAGGGTTCCCAATACATCCAATCGACCCACCAGCCCGTATGCTGCTGGGTCGTGATCTGATAGGTCGCTGACCCGCCGCTGCCCGGGACCGTCTGCTCGGCGGGGGCGATCTCAAAATGCACGGCCGCGTACACGCGGTCAGCGTCCGTGACGACATTCGGCACCAGATTGAATGCCTGCGAGACGAACGCGACCAGCGAGCCGTCGCCCGAGATCACGGGCTTGACGCAGTCGCGATCCGGTTCGGTCCCGTCAGGCTTGCGGCTCACCCGCGTCGCGGTTCCCGTCAAGCGGTCGATGACATAGCTGTGGGTCGTATTCGGGTACGCCGGCGCCTCGACGTTGGTGGCTGCGGATTGAACCGCGACGTACCGCCCATCGTCGCTGAGCATCGGCCAGTCGGTGGGGCCATTGCCCGGGACCTGTCCGCCCGCAGCCGGCGGCCCGTAGCCGATGTCGAGCCGCTGCACGGTCTCACTGGCCGCGTCATACACGAACACGTCGCTGACGTTGTTGTAGTCGCCGATGGCAGAGGGCGCGAGCGTCGGATCGAGCGACGCGAACGCGATGTATCGTCCGTCGGGCGTCATCGAGATCGCGGGCGAGTCGATCGAGGCCTGTGACT
The DNA here is from genome assembly GCA_046734675.1 of Acidobacteriota bacterium. Classification (GTDB taxonomy): domain Bacteria; phylum Acidobacteriota; class Vicinamibacteria; order Vicinamibacterales; family 2-12-FULL-66-21; genus QHWT01. Next base: position 16,085 of record JBKPRU010000169.1, on the reverse strand, counting down.
CGCTGTAGTCGGGCGCGGAGCGAACGTTGACGCGGCGCGTTTCGTGCGCCTGCCGATCGCGGCGGAACACGTCCCATGCGTTGTTCGTGTCGCCGTGCACCAGGTCCGTCGCCAGCGAACGGAACGCGACGTAGCGTCCGTCGCTGCTGACTTCGGCCGTCTCGCTCGGCCCGTTACCCGAGTACCAATTGGCCCGGCCGTCGGGCGTGCTGACATATTCGACCCGTTCCGTACCCGGCTCGTCGAAGATGCCGTTGCCGTCACGGTCGCGATCGCGAATCACGAGCTGCGGTGCGGTCGGCACCGGACCGCTGACAAGGTTCGTGGCCGCGGTGCGGAAGACGACGAACCGTCCCGTGCTGCTCAGCACGGGCTGATCGCTGTGGCCGTTCCCGAACTCCCCGGAGAGCCCCACCGACATCGGCCTCGACGAGGGTGTGAAAGTGTCCGTCGACCAGACGTCGCAGATCGGCGCCTGGTCCGGGCGCATATAGGGCTCGCAGAGAGTGAACGCCACATAACGTCCGTCCGCGCTGATCACGGCGTCGCGGAGAGCGCTGCCGGGATTGAGCGTCCCGCCAATGAGCACGCGCGTATCGCCCATGCGGCGATCCCGGATGTACACCGCGGGACCATAGAAGCCAAGGTTGGGCGCATTCGCGGTGAACACGATGTAGCGGCCGTCGCTGCTCACGGCGTGGCGCGTCAGCTCGCTCGGACCGTCAGCGGGTTTCGGTGGCGTGGACGAGGGCGGCGGATAGTCGTATCGGCCGCTGATTAATTCAATGAGCCCATCCCATCGCATCGCCGGCTCTTGTGCCTGGACGACGGGGCCGCGGCTCGAAACGGCGGTGACGATCAACGCGGCCCACAACAGAGCCTGCCTCGCGCGGCCTCGCAGAAACACACCCATGGGTCCTCCGCACACGTCGCCTGAGAATGGAACTGGGGCTGGGTTGCGGTCTGCAGTGCCTACGCCGTGCCATCGGTCGAGCGTGCGGACGCCGGCGGCGCGCGGTCCGAGGACCACGCTCTCCCAATGAGTTGTGGCGGTTACACGATCGTCGCGGCGGAATCGGGACGGACTTCACGCGCGTGCGCGCGATCGTCGAGTTGCGGATTGGGACACGCGCTTACAGGAACGACTTCGATCTTCAAGCCGACTCTGCAAGCGGACGGGCGCGTCGGAGAGGCGCGGCCGGACGGGTGATAGACTTCCGCGCCATGAAAATCCTGTTGCTCGTCGTGGGCGCCTTCATCGCGCAGGCGGCGGCGCCGGCCGTCGAACCGGGTTTCACGTCCCTCTTCAACGGCACCGACCTGACCGGCTGGAAAATCGCCGGACCGGCCGAGTCCTTCAGCGTGCGTGACGGCGCCATCGTCGCCAACGGCGCCGCCAGTCACGCCTACTACGACGGCCCCTTTCACGATCACCGCTTTCGCAACTTCGAGCTGAAGGTCGACATCATGACCCGCGCCGGCTCGAACGGCGGAGTGTACGTGCTGACCGAATATCAGGAGGTCGGCGGCAACGAGCGCGCCTCCGGACGGTTTCCCTCGAAAGGGTTCGAGATCCAGGTGAACAACTCTCACACCGATCGCGTCCGCACCGGCAGCCTCTATCACGTCCTCGACGTGCTCGACGACTCGCCCGCCAAAGACGACGAGTGGTTCACGGAAGACATCACGGTCAAGGGCGACAGGATCACCGTCAAGGTGAATGACAAGCAGGTCGTGGACTGGACACAGCCTTCGGACTGGAATGGCGGACGCGAAGGTCCGGGCAGGAGAGTCACGGAGCCCGGCACGATTGCGCTGCAGGCCCACGATCCGAAGAGCACCGTCTACTACAAGAACATCCGCATCAAGCTGCTCGACTGACGGGCGGCGATGGTCAGGAGTGTCTCGATGTCCGCTGAACGCCCGTTTCGATCGATCTACTCACGCAGGGAGTTCGGTCAGGTCACATTGGCGGCGCTGCCGTTCTCCTTCTTCAACGATCAGAACCCTCGCAAACGCCTCGACTCGACCATCAACGGCGTGCAGATCGGCGTTCAGTCCTTCAGCTTCCGCAGTTTGCGCGGACCCGACGAGATCATCAGAGCGATGACCCAGATCGGGTTGGGATCCGTGGAACTGATGTCCAATCACGCGGAAGCGGGGGCCGGCGCGCCCGCCGGCGCAGACGCGGCGCGTCAGTGGCGCCGCGGCATCTCGATGGATGCGTTCACAGCGGTGCGACAAAAGTTCCAGGACGCCGGCGCCGAGGTGGCGTTGCTTTGCTACAACCTGCCCGGCGGCACCAGCGACGACGAAATCGATTATGCGTTTCGAATGGGACGAGCGCTCGGCGTGAAGGCCATCACGACGTCGACACAGGTGAGTATGGCGAAGCGCCTCGCGCCGTTCGCCGACAAGCATCGTCTGATGGTCGGGTTCCACAATCACCATCATTCGAACGCGAGCGACCCGGACGACATCGTGACGCCGGCGAGCTTCGAGGCCTGCACGTCGGCCTCGAAGTACCACGGCATCAACCTGGACATCGGTCATTTCACGGCGGCCAATTTCGATGCCGTGGCCTTCATCGAGAAGAATCACGCGCGCATCACCAACATCCACCTCAAGGACCGAAAGAAGAATCAGGGAGCGATCGTCGCGTGGGGCACTGGCGACGCGCCGATCAAAGCCGTCCTGCAGCTGATGCGCGCGAACCATTACGCCTTCCCCGCCAACATCGAATACGAATATCCTGGCGGCGATGCGATCTCGGAGGTCGCAAAGTGCTACCAGTTCTGCCGGGACGCACTGAGCTCCTGAGCGAAGCGCGACGATGGAAGCCTGAACACGTCCGCGCCGCCCTGGCGGTATGCAGCCGCGGAACGCATTTCGCGGCTCGGCGTCGTTCGCGTGCACGCCGGGTCTTCAGACCCGCCTGCCGTCTATTCGGAGCGCAGGGCGATGATCGGATCGACGCGGGTGGCGCGCCGAGCCGGCAGGTATCCGGCCAGCGCCGCCATCGCCGAGAGCAGAGCGATGGCAATGGCGATGGTCGCCGGATCGTGAGGCTCGAGCCCGAACAGGAGTTGCCGCAGAACGCGTCCGGCGGCGAGCGCCGCAGCCAGCCCCACCGTGACTCCCGCCGCCAGCACGAGCAGCACATCTCGCATCACGAGCCGCAGGATCGATCCCGGCTTCGCGCCGAGCGCCATCCTGACGCCGAACTCCATCTGCCGCTGCGCCACGAGATAACTGAAGACCCCGTAGAGGCCGATCATGGCGAGCAGCATGGCGAACCCGCCGAAGAATCCGGCGAGCGTTGCCAGCAGCCGCTCTTGAACAAGGTTGTCGTCAACCTGCTGCGCCAGCGTCTGGAACTCGAGCGGAATTTCCGCGTTCACAGACCGCACGACGCGCTGCACCGATGGGATCATCAGAGAGGGCGGTACCGAGGTACGCAGCACGAATTCCTGCGCGGCGGCGTTCGGAGGCGCCTGGGTCGCCGGCATGAACAGCGTCGGCGGCGTTACCTTCCTGACCGATTCGTAGGTCGCGTCCTTGACCACGCCGACGATTTCCACCGGCACGGGCCGCTGGTGGATCCTCAAGCGCTTGCCGAGCGCGCCCAGGCCTGGAAAGTACTTGTGCGCGAGGGTCTCGTTCACGATCGCCACCAGCGGCGCGGTCCTCGTATCGCGATCGTCGAAATCCCGGCCGACGACAACCGGCGTTCGCAGCGTCGCGAAGTATCCGGGCGCGACGAAGTTGAAACAGGCGGTCCCCGTCGCGTCCGGCGGTGCACCTGGCATGTCGGCGGTGACGGACGTCATATAGTTGTCGTCGCCGATCGGGGTGGTGAAGGTTCGTGCCACCGAGAGCACGCCCGGCAGCGTCCGCAGCTGACGGGCGATCTCCTCGTGGGCGAGAGTACGCTCCTCTGGAGACATCCTCACGATGTCGGCGGCGAACCACGGTGGCTTCGCCATGACCACCAACACGTTGCTCGCGTCGAAACCGAGGTCGACGCGGAGAAGCTTCACGAACGTCCGCAACAGCAGTCCGCCGCCGATTAGCAGGATCAGCGAGAGCGCGACCTGACATGCCACCATCCACTTCCCGGTATGGAAGCGGACTCGCCGCTCGCCGCCGGCGGTGGCTTTCTGGCTCTTCATCACCGCCGACACCGCGAAGTCGGTGGACCGCACGGCGGGCAGTAGACCAACCAGCACGCCGGTCAGCACGGCCATTGCAGCGGCGAATCCGAGGACCCGCCAGTCGAGCGGGAGATCGACGAACACCGGATTGCGTGTGGTGGCGAGGTTTCTCACCAGCAGGCTGGTGCCCCATCGCGCAAAGAGCACTCCGAGTGCGGCGCCGAGCAACGAGAGCAGAAGCGATTCGGTGAGGAGCTGGCGAACGAGGCGCGCGCGCGACGCGCCGAGCGCCGTGCGAATGGCGATCTCTCTCGATCGTGCGGCCGCTCGGGCCAGCATCAGTCCGGCAATATTGGCGCAGGCGATCAGCAGCACGAGGGCGACGACAGCCATCAGGATGCTCAAGGGCTGACCGAACGTGCGGCGCAGGCCTGAAGGGCCCGTCGCGGAGGAGATCGCGACCAGTTTCGTCTGGAGAAACCGCTGCTGGCGGCTGGCGCTCGTGTCGGGCAGCGCCGCCCTCATGATTGGTTCGGAGAGCACGGCGAGGCGTGCGCCGAGTTGCGCGTTCGCCAGGCTTGGCTTCACGCGACCCATGATGCTCAGCCACCATCGCGATCGGCTGTCGAGATTGCGCGCGTCGAACCGGCCGCTGGCGCAGAGCGGAATGGCGAGGTCGAACGTCTTGCCGACCTCGACGCCAAAGAATCGCGGGGCGCTCACTCCGATCACCTGAAAGGGCTGACGGTTCAGCGAGACGACGCTGCCGAGCGCAGCCTCGGAGCCAGCGAAGCGCCTCTGCCAGAAGGTATAGCTGATGACCGCCACCGGAGCGCAGCCTCGCTGATCGTCCGCGTCGACGATCAATCTGCCCGCGGCTGGCGGAACGCCGAGCGTACCGAAGTAGTTTCCGCTGACCATCAGGCCGCGCACGTTCTCAACCGCGCCGCCGTGCCCCAGATCGAATGGCTTGGGTGTGCTCCATGCGAACACGCCGGAGAACACGTCCTGCTGATCGCGAACGGCCTCCCAGATCGCGTAGGTGAAGCCGTCCTCCGGCTGTTCACCAGGCTCCTGGCGAAGGACGCTCGCCAGCTCCGCCGGGCGTTCGACCGGCAGCAGCCGCAGCATCACGGCATCGATCACACTGAAGATGGCGGTCGTGGCGCCGATCCCAAGGGCGAGCGTGGCAACCGCTGCAGCGGTGAACACCTTGCTGTGGACATAACTGCGCCACGCGTAGCGCAGGTCCGCGCGCAGTTCGTCGAGCGGCCGCAGCCCGCGACTTCGGCGGGCTTCGTCCTTGTACTTCTCGATTGAGCCGAACTCGAGCCGCGCTAGTCGCCTGGCTTCGTCGACTGACACGCCGCGGCGCCGCATCAGGTCGTCGGCGCGGCGTTCCAAGTGGAACGCCAGTTCGTCAGCCATGTCCTGCTCCATCGCCGAGCGATGCCACTGGTTCCGCCAGAACGATCGCAGACGAGCCCACATGGTCAGGCCTCCTGCGTGCCGAGCGCCGTATTGATCGCGAGCGCCGTGCGATGCCACCGCTCGGTTTCGGTTTTGAGGCGCTTTCGGCCTGCAGCCGTGAGCCGGTAGAACTTCGCGCGGCGGTTGTTCTCGGAGGTGCCCCACTCGGTTTCGAGCAGCCCCTGGTGTTCGAGCCGGTACAGCGCGGGATAGAGCGCGCCTTGTTCGATCGCCATCGCGCCGCCGGTGATCTGCTCGATGCGCAGCAGCACGCCGTAGCCATGCTGCGCGCCGAGCGACACCGCTTTCAGGATGAGGACGTCGAGGGTGCCGGGAAGGAGGTCGGCCTGCGGCGGCATGTGTTCTCCTAGATGATTTAGGGAAGGCTACGCGCCGTTTCCTAAGTTGTCAAGGAGACGCAACCCTTGTCCACTCACCGCATCAGAATCACGGCCGAGAGCCCGAGCGCACCGGGCGGTCACGATGCGTCAGGCTGCTAATCATTGCGGAGTGTGATGGCAGGATCGACGCGCGCCGCGCGCCAGGCCGGAACGGCGGCCGCCACCAACGCCGCCAGCAGCAACGTGCCGAGTGGCAGCGTCACGCTCGACAGCTCGAGCGGCGCGACCTCGAACAGCATCGTCTCCACGAAGCGCGACGCGTACGCGTACGGGTCTTGCGCGCCGTACGGCAACCAGACGTCCGTGGGATAGCCTGGTTCCATGCCGCCGAAGCGTGGTTCAGTGACGCCAATGATCTGGAACCGACGATCCTCTTTGGGACCATGCACCACGAACCAGCTGCCGACGATCCCGCGATCGCCGCCGAACCGCTTCATCCAGAATGCGTGGCTCAGAACGGCCACGGCAGGCGCCCCAGAGCGCCGATCGTCCTGCATCGTCAACAGGCGGCCAGCAGCCGGACCGATCCCGAGCCGTTCGAACGCGTCACCGGAGACGAACTGCGTCCGCGCCGTCTCCCTTTCTCCACTCGCGGCGTCGAATGTCACGCAGGACTTGTTGGAGTGCGCCATGGCGAACAGGTCGACCCGCCCGCGGCCGGTGTCGCGCAGACGCACGAACGCCGGATCGCTGAAGTCGTCGTCTTCGGGCATGCCGGGGCTGTGCTGGGGTAGGTCAGGTAAATGTCATTTCCTCGTCGAGGCCGCGATCGACCTTGGACGAACGAAACACGTTGGCTAACCGAGAAAGCCAGGACATGCCTGCACCTACGCTTACGCGTGCTTGAGCACGTAGTTCACCGCGGCGGTGACCGATCGCCACCGCGCTGTTTCTATACCGAGCTGACGTCGCCCCGCGGCGGTGATTTCATACGCGCGCGCCTGGCGGTTGTGTTCAGTCGTGATTGGTCGCGCTTTGATCCAACCGGCCTCTTCCATCCGATGGAGGCTCGGATACAGCGAGCCCTCCTCGATCCGCAAGGCGTCAGACAGATTGTGGATGTGTGACGTGATGGCGTAGCCGTGCAGCGGACCTCGTCGGTGCAGGACGGTGAGAACCAACAGCGGCAACGACCCTTGCAGCGTGTCTGGACGTGTCGGCATACCTAGCGAGCTTAGTAAGAACCTCAGTATACGTCGTGTCGAGCAGTGCGTGTCAATAAACGGTCTCGAATCACTCTCTGGTCATCGAGACAAAGTGAGGCGTCAGCGGGTGGTGATGCGCCACATCCAGGCGGCGCCAGCACAGTTGATCGCGATGGTGAGCCAGAACACGAGTTGAAAGGACGTCTTCAGCGTCTTGTGATGGAAGAGCGGCTGCGCGACGAGCGCGCCCGGCCAGCCGCCCAGCAAGGCCATCGCATGCAGCATGCCTTCCGGCACGCGCCGCGATCCGCGCTGCGCCGCATGCTTATCAATCCCGTAGACGACGAGGGTCACGACACTGGCGACGAAGTACCACGCGCCGACCAGTGGCAGCGTCATTTCGCCGGCGCCGATCGCGATGTTGCCGAAGCGATCAGCGCGTGGATGATGCGTGCGTGCATTCAAGGAAGGTCGGACGACTCGCGGAATGGATCGATCGGGATCGGTGCGTACTCGACGTCTAGGATCTCCAGGTATTCGGCCCTTTTCGGTGCGCGCAGCAAGACGCGATCGCCCGGGCTCGCCTTCATCAGCGCGCGCCCGAGCGGCGACACCCAGCTGATGTAGCGGCGGTTCAGGTCGACTTCATCGGTGCCCACGATGCTGACGACGTGCTCCTGACCGGCGGCATCCTTATAGGTGACGGTCGCGCCAAAGAACACCCGCGTGGCCGCCGATCCCGATCGCGGGGCCGCAGGATCGACGACTTCGGCCGCGTCGATGCGTTTCGTCAGAAAGCGAATCCGCGAATCGATCTGGCGGAGGCGCCGCTTGTTATAGAGGTAGTCGGCGTTCTCGCTGCGATCGCCGTTGCCCGCTGCCCACGCCACGACCTGCGTGACGGCGGGCCGTTCGCGGTTCAGCAGGAATCGATGCTCGTCTTTCAGACGCTGCAAGCCTGCGGGCGTGATGTAGTTCTTTGGCTTCGGCCCCGGCGCGTCGCGCACCGGTTCTCTCAAGGGCCGCTTCGTTCTCATTCCCGCAGACGATGGTTGAGCGACGACAGGCTCGGCCGCTATTTCAACTCGCGGATCCGGATGTTGCGCAGCTTCAGTGTCCCGGGATGATCTCCCTGGATGCCGAGGTAGCCCTTCGGGGCCTTGCCGAAATCCGGGAACTTCTCAGGCTTGAACTTGCTCGCCGCGATGGCGGCGTTCCACTCGGGGCTGCCGACGTCGTACGACGCGACTTTCTTGCCGTTGAGCCAGTGCTCGACGTGCTTGCCTTTCGCCACGATGCGCGTCTGATTCCACTGACCGGCCGGCTTGACCGCATCTTTCGGCGCGGCAAACAGGTCGTAGACGGACCCCGCGAGGTGGTTGTCCTGCTTGTTGTCGGCGGCATTCACGTTATCGAGCAGCTGATATTCCGGCGCGCTCCAGTAGATCTGGTTGAACGCATCGGTCCCGCGATAGAACACCCCGCTATTGCTGGCGTTGCCGATGTTCCACTCGAGTTCGAACTCGAAATCTCCAAACTGCTCCTTCGACGCGATGTCGTTGGCGTGACCGTCTTTCTGCAGCACGCCGTTGACGATTTCCCAGCAGTCCTTCGCGCCGGGGCTGTCGCACATCTTCGGCGCGTTGTCGGTCTTGAAAATACGCCACGCGTCGAGACTTTTGCCGTCGAACAGAGATTTCCACGGTCCCGCATTCGGCGCCGACTGAACCACGAACAGGGCGAGCATCAAGGCAATCGTGTGAGTCATCTGTCGAAGGTATATCACACGGGTGACGTCCGCGCGCGCCTTCGCCGTTGGCCTGGTTACCCATGGCGCATGCGCGAAACGTGAACGACCGAAAAAATCAGCCGCCCTGCGTGTCGTCGGGCGACGTCAGCGGCGGAACAGGCGCGTCGTCGATTGGTGGCAGATCGCCTATCGGCTCTGGAACGGACGCCATGGGTTCGCGATCGTTCTCGGCGCGGCTGACTTCCGGTGTGGTCGATTCGCTCATGTCATCCTCCCGGCTCGGTTCGCAAGCATTGTCGATCTTACGCTGGTGGGACAGCGGACACCGCACAGCGATAGAATCCGTGCTCTGCGAGGAGATTCGATGCGCGACATCTCGAGACGCACGTTCCTTACCACGACCGCCGCGGGAGCAGGTTTGACCATTCTGCCGCGGCATGTGCTCGGCCGCGGGTTCCAGGCGCCCAGCGACACCGTCAACATTGCCACTGTCGGATTCGGCGGCATGGGCGGCAGCAACACGCGTCGGCTCATGAGTCAGAACATCGTGGCGATCTGCGACGTCGACGACGCGCTCGCCGATGCGCAGCTGAAGCGGATGCGCGACGAGGCGACGAGTATGCCGGCCTCGCCGCAGCAATCGCAGCAGCAGACTGTGATGTCGAAGGCGCAACTGGCTGCCAATGCCCGCAGGCCTCGTATCGACAACGCGGCTGCGCTGCGGCGTTTCACGAGCGAGCAGATCGCGCGGCTGAAACGATACCGCGACTATCGCGAGATGCTCGACAAGCACAAGGACATCGATGCGATCGTGGTCGCGACACCGGATCACATGCATGCCGTGATCGCGCTCGCTGCCATGGATCTGAACAAGCACGTCTACGTGCAGAAGCCCCTCTGCTGGTCGGCCGAAGAGGCGCGTGCCCTGGTGAAGAAGGCGAACGAGAAACCCGGCCTCGTCACGCAGATGGGCAACCAGGGACACTCGAGCGACGGCTCGCGCACCGGCTACGAATACATTCGCGGCGGCGCCATCGGCGACGTGCGTGAGGTCCACGTCTGGACGAATCGACCGCTCGGCTTCTGGCCGCAGGGAATTCCGCGTCCGGCGCCGCTCGGGACAGTCGCGAGCGGGCCGCGGCCGCTGCGTTTCCCCTCAGGACGTGTGACGCCGCTGATAGCCGACGCGCTGTATCGCGAGGCGGCGTCCATGCCGTCGACGCTCTCCTGGGATCTGTTCCTCGGCGTTGGGCCGGAGGTCGATTACCACCCGATCTATCATCCGCACCACTGGCGCGGATGGGTGGACTGGGGCCAGGGTGCGCTCGGCGATATGGGCGCGCACCTTATCGATCATCCCTTCAACTCGCTGAACCTCGGTCTGCCTACCGTGGTCGAAACGCTGTCGACGCCGTTCAACGGCGTCTGCTATCCGCACGCAACGACGACCTACTATCAGTTCCCGGCGCGGGGCGACATGCCGGCGGTGAAGTTGACGTGGTACGACGGCGGACTCACGCCGCCGCGGCCCGAGGAGCTCGGTGAGGAACCCCTGAACGGCGAGGGCGGCATTATTTACGTGGGCAGCAAGGGCAAGATGATGCAGCTGACGTACGGCCACGAACCGGAGCTGCTGCCGAAGGCGCTGCACGATCAGATCGGCGAGCCGAAGCCCTTGCTCCCGCGCATCGCGTACGCGCAGGACGAGCACGAGATGAACTGGATCGAGGCGATTCAGGGCAAGGCGCAAATCTCCTGCCCCTTCGAGTACGCCGCGCGGCTGACGGAGGTCATGCTCCTCGGTATCGTGTCGCTGCGCGCCGGACAGAAGACGCCCGGCGACAGCAAGATCCACTACGACGGCGCCAGTATGCGCGTCACCAATACGATCAAAGGGTCGGGGGGCGCCGTGACGGATCCAAACGAGTTCCTCCGGCGCGAGTACCGGCCACCATGGAAGCTGACGTAGCGGTGGGGCACGTTTCCTTGCCGCGCGCCGTGTCTCGCAGGCGATCCGATGGTTGGGCGGCGGCAGGAATCCGGACGGTCAATGAAAACGCAACATCGCTCCGGATGCTGGCTGGAGATCCTCGCCTGCGATGCGTCGCGTCGCGATCGCGCGTTCGCCGCCGCCCGTTCTCTGCGTCGGCATCTGTCTGATCAGAACGTCCAGAACGCCTCTGGAATGACTGCGTACAGGCCGCTGTCCGGCGTGCGGCATTCGGGACCTGTGCAGCCACCACAGCGCGGGGCTGCGCCCGCACGTGGCAGACGCCAACCCGTAGTACGTCAGCGCGGCCGCCGCGCAAAAAGGACTGAACGGCCAACCGCTGAGCCATGTGAGCGCGCGCGCGACAGCCACAACGAGACATACCTCGATCAGGGCCGTCGTCACCTGAATTGCGTGCGTTCGCAGCGGCGGACGTCCACCATCTGCCAGCGTCAGCCGCAGCTCGGGCGGGTCTTCGGAGATTCGGGTATGGCCGGATCCCTCGTCGGGAAAAAGCCGAACGAACTCCGCGACGATCGGTTCAGGCGGGAATCCGACACTCGCCGCGTATTCACGCACGAACGCGCGCCGGAAAATCCCGCGCGGCCATTTCGACAGATCGCCGCGCTCGAGATCCGCCAGCAGCGATGCCTTGATCTTGGTCGAGGCGGCGATCGATTCGAGGACAATTCCGCGGCGTTCCCGCTCTGACCTCAGCCGCCGCCCAAAACTTTCGCACGCGGTGTCCATCACTTCTCCGCACGATGCGTCGTGAGCCACTGCTGGCTTACGGTGCCGAGTTGGCCGGTGGCCGAATGAGACACGGGATCCGGCCGATTCCGGAATGTCCGGACGCCGATGATCACAAGCGCCACGCTGGTCACCACCAGGCCGGCCACCATGAGCAAGTTCGTCATCGGAAAATCGCACCCACGATACGAACGTGCAGGGAGGAACGCAAGCACTTATTTGCCGGACAGTCGGCAGAATCCCACGTGCCGTCTTCGCGGTCCGTTTAGGGGCGTCACGCCGGCGGATGAACAACGGCTATTCCGCTCGCAGCGCCGACATCGGCGTCACGGACACGGCCCTGAGCGTCGGCAGAATGCAACCCGCCAGCGCGATGACCAGCGTGAGACCCACGCCGACGGCGAAGGTCGCGGGATCGCCCGGCGCCACGCCGAACAGCAGCGCACTCATGCCGCGACCGCTCGCATACGCGCCCAGCACGCCAGGGACGATGCCGACCGCCGCGAGGCGCATGCCGTCGGCGACGATCATTCGGCCGACGCGCGCGCGGTCCGCGCCCAACGCGAGACGGACGCCGATCTCTTGCGACCGTTGTGAAACGGTGTAGGCGAGCAGCCCATAGATCCCGATCCCGGACAGCAGCAGCGCAACCACTGCCAACGCACCCAGCACATCGAGCTGCGCGCGGCGGCTGGCCGTTTCACCCGCGACGACCACGTCCATTGGCCGCACGCCCGAGATCGGCTGCGCGGGATCGACGCTACGGACGATCTCACGCACCGCGGAGAGCAGCGGGGCCTCCTGCCCGGAGTGGCGAATCACGAGATCCTTCGGGTCGAAGATGGCCGGCATGTCATCGGGCGCCTGTTGCGCCGGCAAGTACATCTGCGGCTCGCTCGATCGCTCCAGGCCGCGGACCTTCACGTCGCCGACAACGCCGACCACGGTTCGTGTTCGATCAAGATGACGGAACGTCTTGCCGATCGGATCCTGACCAGGCCAGTAGCGCTCCGCGAACGATGCGCTGACGACGGCGACCCAGGGGCGATCGCCGGTGTCTGCATCCTCGATGTCCCGGCCCTGACGAAGAGGAATCCTCATCGTCTTGAAATATTGTGGCGTCACCCAACGGTGGCTCACGCCGCGGCTTCGCGCACTTCGGACTTCATGGCCGGGAACCTCGACGCGGGTGATCAAGCCGGTCCAGACCATCGGCAGACCGGTGATGTACGCGGCACCCTGAACGCCGGGCAGCGCGCGGATGCCGGTCAGCACGCGATCGTAAAAGTCTTTGCGCCGCAGCGGACTGTCGTATTTGGGCCGCGGCAAGGCCGTCTGGAGCGTCAACACATTCTGTGACGCGAATCCCGGATCCACTGACTGCACGCGCGACACGGCGCGGATCAACAGACCCGCGCTGATCAACAGCACCACCGACATCGCCACCTCGAGCGCGACGAGCACGGCACGAAGGCGCTGCCTACGGCCACCGCTCGTGCGGCTGCCCTCACGGAGCGCGGCGAACTCCGTGCGTCCAACGCGAAGCGCGGGAAAGAGACCGAAGCCAACGGCGGTCAGTGCGGTGAAGAGCGCCGCGACACCGAGCATGCGCAGGTCGACCGTCGGCTGCGTGTCGATCGGCAGCGTGGGCGGCACCAGCGCCGAATAAAGTGGCACCGCCGCGACGGCGATGAACACGCCAAGCGCGCCGCCGAGCGCGGTCAGCACGATGCTTTGCGTGGTCAGCTGCCGGACCATCCGAAGCTTCCCGGCGCCGAGTGCCGCGCGAACGGCGAATTCGCGCTCGTGCGCGGCGGCGCGCGCGAGGAGCAGATTCGCGAGATTCGCGCATGTCAGGAGGAGAAAGCACAGGCTCGCGCCGCCGAGCGAGATCAACATCAATCGAAACCGCGGCGCCATGTTGTCGCGCGTGCGATAGACACTCACGCCGGTCTCCGCATTGGTGGCCGGATACTGGCGAGCCAGTTGTTCCGCCAGCATCGACAGCTCGCTCCTGGCCTGTTCGAACGTGACGGCCGGTCTGAGCCGGCCCACCGCCGTGATGAAGCTGTTCGTACGATCCGCGAAGTCCTCCGCTCGTAGATTCAGGAACGTCCACAACTGAGGCTCTCGGCTCGGAAAGTAGAAACCGCGCGGCATGACGCCGATGATCGTGTACGGCGCGCCGTCGAGATTGACCTTCTGCCCGAGGACGCCGGGATTCCCGGCGAACTGAGATTGCCAAAGGCCATAGCTGATGACGATGGCGTTGATGTCGTCTGGACTGCGTGCGTCGAAGACCCGTCCCAATGCCGGACGGACACCAAGGACAGGCAGGACTTCAGGCGTCACCTGCGTGATCGCGAGACGCCTCGGCTCAGCGCCGCCGACCAGATTCACGGCACCGCCGGTGAACACGCCCATGTCCTCGAACGAGCGGCTCATGGCCTTGAGATCGCGATAGTTGGCGGGCGACAACTGGTTCATGCAGCCCCAGCCGCCGCCTTCGCGCGGTCCCTCACACACTTGCACCAGCGTGTCGGCGGCCGGGAACGGCAGTGGCCGGAGGAGCACGAAGTCGGCGACGGACACCGCAGCGGTGTTGGCGCCGACGCCGATCGCGGTGACGAGGATGATCGTCGCCGCAAACCCGCGCGCACGGGTGAGCGTGCGAGCGGTGTAGCGCAAGTCCTGCTTGAGAATGTCCCAATGAGCGGCAGCGGTCATGATGCCTCCCGAGAACGGTGGTCGGTTGGACGGCAAATCGACCGACTTGGTTAGCCGTCATCGCGCTCGGTGTTGGGCCGCGGCGGCGATGTTGGCGGTGATCGCCGGAGCGGCTGGCGCGTGACGGTATTCGGGCTGTCAGCAGGGGGCCGCGTCCGGCAAGCCGCCTTTACCGACCGCGTCGAGCGCCGCGCGAAATTCGTCCGCCAGTGCGGAAAACGCTTCGACACCGACCGACACTCGAATCGTCCCTTCATGGATCCCAAGCGCGTCGCGTGCTTCAGCCGTCAGGCCACGATGCGAGGTGACCGCCGGGTGACTGATGATCGTGGCGACGTCACCCAGGGTCGGTGCGAACGGAATGGATTCGAGCGCACGCATGAAGCGATTCACCGCGTCGCGACCGCCGTTCAACTCGAACGTGACCATGTTCCCGAACTGACGTCCAAACAGGTTCACCGCCGTCTTGTGGTCGGGATGATCGGGACGACCGGGATAAAACACTCGATGCACGGCCGGATGCGCGGCCAGAACGTCCGCCAGCGCCGCCGCGCTCGCGGTGGCGCGCGTCACACGCAGTTCCAGCGTGTTCATGCCCCGTTCGGCCAGCCAGCAATCGAAGGCGCTGGCCGTGAGTCCCCACGTGACGACGACGTCGCGGATGGGCGTCAGCAGGTCGCGCGCAGCGCAGACCGCACCGAGCGTCACGTCGCTGTGGCCCGCGAGCATCTTCGTAATGCTGTGAAAGACGACGTGGGCGCCGAGCTGCAGTGGTTGGAGCGCCAGTGGCGTGGGGAAGGTGTTGTCCACGATCAAGAGCGCGCGATGCGCGGCGGCGACGCGGGCCAGTGCGGCGATGTCCACCACCCGCAGGAGCGGATTCGAGACGACCTCCACGACGATCAGTTTCGTGGCCGGCCGGATGGCGCGTTCGACCGCGGCAACGTTCGTTGCGTCCACGAGATCGGTCGCAAAGCCAAGTCGCGGCAGATCCTGCGTGGCCAGACGCGACGTCCGGCCGTACAGCTGATCGCCGGCGACGATGTGATCGCCGGCGTTCAGCAGCCCCAAGAGGATCGCGGCGATCGCCGACATACCGGAGGAGGTGATGACGGCGGCTTCGGCTTCCTCGAGCGCGGCGATTTTCGCGGCGAGCAGCTCCGCGTTCGGACTGCCCTCACGCGCGTAGGTAAAGCCTGGTCGCCGCCCTTCGTAAACGTCGTTCATGTGATCGGCGTCGCGCGCGACGAACACCGCACTCGGAACGATCGGCGGGACCAGCGGCGGCGTGCCCGATTCCGGAAATGGCGTGCGGCGGACGACGTTCTTCGGGCGCTCTTCGTTTGGCACAGCTGTCGGGGATGATATGCCACCCGCCCCGAGTCCGTACACGTCGGGTCAGATGCGGTTGAACTTCGCGATGGCTTTCTGCAGCGATTTGAACTCGCGAATGAACGGGTACATCCCGCTCTCGCGCTGGTCGATGGCCTGCGCTTCCTTGAGCACGTCAGCGGCGCGGTCCTGCGGCACGACCACCACCCCGTCTTCATCCGCGACGATGATGTCGCCCGGGCGGACCGTCACGCCCGCGCACTCGACGGGAACGTTCTTGGCAACCGTCGCGTAATGGCCGACGGCGGTGCGCGGCGACTTCGATCGCGCATAGACGGTCAGGCCCATGCGGCGGACGTCCCACAG